>JBFWQE010000195.1:0-9203 GCA_050249615.1 Vicinamibacterales bacterium | reverse complement strand
CTGGTGCCGTTCCTCACGGGCGGCCGGCAGGAGCGGGGCCGTCGGGCCGGGACCGAGAATGTCGCCGGCATCGCGGGGATGGGTGCGGCGGCGGCCCGCGCGCGGCAGAAGATGGCCCGCGAGGCGCCACGGCAGGCCGCGCTGCGCGACCGCCTCGAACGCGGCGTGCTGGCGGCCATCGCCGGCAGCGAGCGGAACGGCGCGGCCGAGCCGCGCGTGCCGAACACGACGAACATCAGCGTGGAGCGCATCGAGTCGGAGTCGCTGCTCATCGGCCTGGATCTCGAGGGCATTGCGGTCTCGTCGGGGTCCGCCTGCTCGTCCGGCACGCTCGAGCCGTCGCACGTGCTGAAGGCGATGGGACTGCCCCACGCCCGGACGCTCGGCTCCATCCGCTTCAGCCTGGGCGAGGCGAACACCGACGCCGACGTGGACCGCGTCGTCGCGGTCCTCCCCGGCCTCGTGGAGAAGCTGAGAAACCTGACCGTGACGATGAAGCGGTGAGCCCGCATGCGCATTGTGGTGGCCATGTCGGGCGGCGTCGATTCCTCCGTTGCAGCGGCCCTGCTCGCCGAGCAGGGCCACGACGTGATCGGTGTGTCGATGCAGCTCTACCCTTCGACTCCCTCCGGCCGCTCAGGGCAGGCCCCTGGAGTTCCGGTGAGCGACCGTGCGTACGGCACCTGCTGCACGCTGGACGATCTGCACGACGCGCGGCGCGTGGCGCAGGCCATCGGCTTCCCTCACTACATCCTGAACTTCGAGTCGCGGTTCGACGAAGCGGTGGTGTCGAACTTCGTGCGCGAGTACGTGGCGGGGCGGACGCCCATCCCGTGCGCGCACTGCAACAGCGACGTCAAGTTCTCGGCGCTGCTCGAACGGGCCACGGGTTTCGGCGCCGGCGCGCTGGCCACCGGACACTACGCGCGCATCGTGCGCGATGAGGCCGGCACCTGCCACCTCCTGCGCGGGCTGGACCACGGGAAGGACCAGTCGTACTTCCTCTTCTCGCTGACGCAGGAGCAGATGGCCCGGGCGATGTTCCCGGTGGGGCACCTGGACAAGGAGACCGTGCGCACGCACGCGCGGCGGCTGGGCCTGCGCGTGGCAGACAAGCCCGACAGCCAGGAGATCTGCTTCGTGCCCGACGGCGACTATGCCGCCTTCGTGGAGCGCGAGGCCCCCGCGCTCACCCGGCCCGGCGCGATTGTCTCGGAGGGGGGGCGGGTGCTCGGCACGCACGAGGGCGTGCACCGCTTCACGATCGGCCAGCGGAAGGGTCTCCGCCTCTCGTCATCCGATCCGCTCTACGTCACGCACATCGACGCGGCCGCGGCCCGCGTGACCGTGGGCCCGAAGGCGGCGCTCGGCCGCGCGTCGCTGACCGCGTCCGGCGTGAACTGGACGTCGGGCACGACGCCCGCCGGCTGGCGCCGCGTCGCCGCGCAGATCCGCCACCGCCACGCCGCCGCCCCCGCGCGCGTCCGCGCTCTGGACGCGGCGCGCGCAGAGCTGGAGTTCGACGAGCCGCAGACCGCCGTCACGCCGGGGCAGGCTGTCGCCTTCTACGATGGCGACGAGGTCGTGGGTGGAGGGTGGATTGAGTGAGGGCGCCCATTGAGCGATTGCCGATTGACGATTGGGCGATTCATTGGGCGATTGGTGATTGGGGCATTGGGCATTTGGATTGAGCGATTGAGCGATTGAGCGATTGAGCGATTGAGCGAGTGGGTGATCGGGCGATTCGTCCCGTCGAACCGAAATCGCCCGATGCCCCAATCACTCAATCGCTCAATCCAATGCCCAATGCCTCAATCACCCAATCACCAATGAATCGCCCAATCACCAATCGGCAATCATCAATGGACGCATTTCAGTGTCCAGTTCCGGCCAGAAAGCGTTCGGCGTCGATGGCAGCCATGCACCCGGAGCCGGCTGCCGTGACGGCCTGGCGATAGATGTGGTCCTGCACGTCGCCCGCGGCGAACACGCCGGGGACGCTGGTCCTCGAGCCCTTCTCCGTCCGGATGTAGCCGTTGTCCTGCAGCGCGACCTGGTCCTTGAACAGCGACGTGTTCGGCGTGTGGCCGATGGCGATGAACACGCCGTCCACCGCCAGCTCGGTCGTCTCGCCCGTCTGGTTGTTGCGGAGCACCAGCGCGGTCACCTCGCCCTTGTCGGGGTCCTTGATGTCCACGACCTCGGTGTTCCAGACGAACGAGATGTTCGGCGTGGCCATCGCCTTGTCCTGCATCACCTTCGAGGCGCGCAGCGTGTCGCGCCGATGGATGACCGTGACGTGCGTGGCGAGCTTCGACAGGTAGATGGCCTCCTCGAGCGCGGTGTCGCCGCCGCCGACGACGGCCACCGGGCGGCCCTTGAAGAAGAAGCCGTCGCACGTGGCGCAGGTGGAGACGCCGCGCCCCGACAGCTTCTTGTCCACGCCGAGCTCGAGCCATTTCGCCGACGCGCCCGTGGCGATGATGAGCGCCTGGGCGGTGAAGGACTTCTCGCCGACGTGCACCGTGAACGGCCGCTTCGACAAATCCACGGACGTCACGTCGCCCTGCATGATCTCGGCGCCGAAGCGCGAGGCCTGGGCGCGCAGCTCCGCCATCAGGTCCGGCCCCATGATGCCGTCCCTGAAGCCGGGCCAGTTCTCCACCATCGTGGTGAGCATCAGCTGGCCGCCGGCCTCGAAGCCTTCGATGACCAGCGGGGAGAGATTGGCGCGGGCCGCGTAGAGCGCCGCCGTGAGTCCGGCGGGGCCGGACCCGATGATGATGACCTGCCGGTCGGTGCTCATGACGTCAGGAGAGGTGCCGGTCGATCATGCGGGCGAGCTCGGCCTTTTCCGTCAGCCCGACGACCGTCTCCTTCAGGTCGCCGTCCTTGAACAGCAGCAGCGTGGGAATGCCCCGGATCATGTAGGTAGGCGGCGTCGACGGGTTTTCGTCCACGTTCATCTTCGCCACGGTCAGGCGCCCGTTGTACTCTTCGGCCAGCTGCTCCACGAGCGGCGCGATCCGCCGGCAGGGCGCGCACCACTCGGCCCAGAAATCCACGAGCACGAGGCCCTTCTTCACCGACTCGCCGAAATCCGCGTCCGTTACCGTCTTCACCTTGTCAGAAGCCATAAGTCCCCTACCACCTTAGATGCCGCGGCCCCCTGCTGGGCGTCCCTGCCGGCTGGCCATCACTCCTTTATACACCTTGACGTACTCGCCCGCCGAACGGTCCCAGGAGAAGTCCTTCCGCATCCCGTTCCTCTGCAGCCGCGTCCACGCCTTGCGGTTGCCGCGGCACATCGCGAGCGCCGCCTGGAGCGTGGCGCGCAGCGCGTCGGGCGAGTAGTCCGAGAAGAGGAACCCCGTCCCCTGCCCGTTCCGCGGGTTGTAGGGTCGCACCGTGTCCACGAGACCTCCCACTGCGCGAACCACCGGCACGGTGCCGTAGCGAAGGCTGTACATCTGGTTCAGGCCGCACGGCTCGTAGCGCGACGGCATCATGAAGATGTCGGCGCCCGCCTCGACAAGGTGGGCGCGGCGCTCGTCGTATCCGATGAAGACCGAGACACGATCGGGCCGCCAGGACGCGAGCTCGCGCCACATGTCCTGGTAGCGCGCCTCTCCGGTGCCGAGGATGGTGAACGTCGCATCCATGTACGGCAGCTCGCCTGCAATCGCGGCGATGAGATCCAGCCCCTTCTGATCGACCATCCGCGAGACCATACCCACCAGCGGCCGTGCCATCGTCTCGTCGTCCACGGGCAGCCCGTACGTGTCCAGCAGCGCGCGCTTGGCCGCGGCCTTTCCGCCCAGGTCGTCACGATCGTACGGCTGCGGCAGGTGCGGATCGCGCCGCGGATCCCACTCGTCGGTGTCGATGCCGTTCAGGATGCCCGTGAGGCGATCGCGGCTGGCGCGCATGACGCCGTCGAAGCCGTAGCCGTACTCGGGCCGCTGGATCTCGTCGGCGTAGGTCGGGCTCACCGTCGTCACCGCGTCCGCGAAGTTCACGCCGGCCTTCAGGAAGCTGAGCCGATCGTAGAACTCGAAGCCGTCGACCGTGAAGTCCTCCCAGCGCAGGCCCAGCAGCGGCACCCACGCCTTGTCGACCATGCCTTGGTAGGCGAGGTTGTGAATCGTGAAGACCGTCGCCGGGAGTCCGCCGGCGGAGCGGTCCCTGAGGTGGACCGGGGCAAGGCCGGCCTGCCAGTCGTGCCCGTGCACGACGTGAAACGGCGCCGGCTGCCTCGACATCCAGTCGATGGCGGCCGCCGAGAGCAGCGCGAAGCGCACGGCGTTGTCGGCGTAGTCCACGCCGTCCTCGTTGTAGATGCCGGGCCGATCGAAGAGCGGCGGGCAATCCACGAACAGGACGCGCGCGCCCGGCCCGAGCATGGCCTCCCCGAACGCCACCTCGAACCACGTTCCCGCCACCTCGACACGCGTGGTGTCGACGACCGGGGCCGCCGCCACCGCGCGATAGCGCGGGGTGATGAGCGTCACCTCGTGCCCCAACCGGCCGAGCGCCCGGGGCAGCGCCGCAGCCACATCGGCCAGGCCCCCTGTCTTGGAGAAGGGGTACGCCTCGGACGCGATCATCAGGATACGGAGGGATTTGGGAGCACGCGGCGGCACGGATACAGCTTACACGGTGGATAATCTGTGGATGCCGTCCCGTCCTCCTTCCCGCGAGCGCCCCGCCCCGCGCGACATCGTCGAGCTCCGCGCGCTGGCGAGCCGCCAGCCGGACCTGGCGGCCGCGGCCGCCCTGCACGCCGAGCTGGTGGCCACGGTGCGCCGCGTGGAGGCGCGCATCGCCACGCCGTCGCTCGACGTGCCGGACGATCTGCTGAGGACCCGGCTGCTCCGCGGCGTGCCGCTCGCCTCCTTCGGCGAGTTCGCCATCGACTGGTCCGAGGTGCGCCTGCTGATCCGGCAGGTGACCGACGTGCTCCGCCGGATGGACCTGGTGGATCAGGCTGCGTCACAGCGCCTGCACGCGGTGGGCCGTGAGGCCGGCCTTCCTGACCGCGCGCGGGCCTGGTACGACCAGGCGACGACCGTGGATGATGATCCGGAAGGGATGTGGCCCGAGGTGCTGCAGTGGTCGCTGAAGCCGTTCCTCATCCGGACGGCCGAGGTCGTGACCCGGCGCGTGTCCCTCGATGAGTGGCGGCGCGGGACGTGCCCTGTCTGCGCGGCCGAGCCCGAGTTCGCGGTGATCGCGCCGTCCGGTGAACGGCACCTGCTGTGCGGGCGATGCCATGCCCGGTGGCCCTTCGATGGCGGGTGCCCCTACTGCGGCTGCACGGACCTGTCGCAGCTGCGGACGTTCGCGACGGCCGATCGGGTGTACCGGGTGACGGAGTGCCGGGCGTGTGGACGGTACCTGAAGGCGCTGGACAGCCAGGCCGCGGGCAGGGCCCTGCTGCCTTACTACGATCCCGTGGCGACGCTGCCGCTCGACGCGGCGATGATGCAGGGGCGCTGAGGATCGGCGCGCGCGAGCGGGCCGGGCCGGCTACTGCTGCTCCTGCTGCTGGCCGTCGCTCGTGCCGACGAGCGCCTGGGTGCGGGTGGCCAGCCAGTTGAACAGGTGGCGCGTCTCCCAGAAGCGGCTGGCGTTCGACTTGGCGCCGAGCACCACCACCGCGACCTGCTGCCCCGTCTGCGGCAGCCGCAGCAGCGACGCCAGGCAGTAACCGGAGCGGCTGATGAACCCGGTCTTGCCGCCGAGCACGTCGATGTCCCCCGTCTTCACCAGCTGGTTCGTGCTGTTCGCGGTGATGGTTCGCTTGCCCGCGTGGGTCGTGTACGACGTCTTGCGCATCACGCCGCCAATGCGCTCGTCGGCGGCGGCGTAGGCGATGAGCTGAGCCATGTCGAGCGCCGAGGACACGTTGGCAGCCAGGAGGCCCGACGGGTCCGCGTAGCGCGTGCTCGTGAGGCCCAGTTCCAGGGCCTTCTCGTTCATGCGATCGATGAAGCCTTCGGCCCCGTAGGGCGACACGCGCGCCAGGGCACGGGCGGCGGCATTGTCCGACCCGACCAGCAGGAGATTCAGCAGATCCTCGCCGGTCACCTTGTAGCCCGCACGAAGGTACGTGGTGGATGCCCGATATACGTCGCTTCTGGCCACGGTGACGGGCGTCGAGAGGTCCATGCCGCTCTCGAGCACCACCAGCGCCGTCATCACCTTGGTAATGCTGGCGATGGACCGCTCGCTCTCGGCGTTCGACGAGTAGAGCACCTCGCGCGTGGTCGGGTTGTAGATGATCGCGGCTTCGGCGCGCACGTCCGGCACCTGCTGGCCGAGCTCGTCCACGCGGAACCGAGGGGTCTGGGCTTCGCGCGCCTCTCGTGCGCGGGCGGCGGCACGCGCGCGCGCCAGGCGGGCGCGGCGGGCGCGGGCGGCGTTGGCGGTGTAAGCCTTCTTGGGCGTGGCCCGCGGCGGCGTGACCTTCTTCGCCGTCGTCCCGGTGGCCTTCTGTGTCTGGGCCTGGATCGCGGACGGGCTCAACAGCCCGACCAGGGCGATCACAATGGCGGCCACACGGGCACGCTGGCTATAACCTCTCCGCACCATCACGCCTCGTCAGGAAACGATATGGGAGCCCCGAAACCGAGGGGGCTCCGCTTGTTGAAGTTTTCGGCATTCTAGCAAACTCCCGATAGTGTGCAAGCGCTATCTTTAACGTGCAGCGATGTTTAGGGGCTTTGAGAGAGAAAGGGCTGTCAATGGATGAGCTTGGATCGGCCGAGTTTCGCTCGCTTCGCAATGCCGTGACGGGCCGCGGGCACCTGCGCGCCATCCTGGCCCTGTCCGGCTTCTCTGTGTGGGCGCTGGTGCTGACCGCCACCCTCGCCGCGTTGGCCTACCCGCTGGCCGCCATCATCCCGCTGCTGGTCCTCGTCGCCACCTTCGAGGTGATTCGCCCGCTGCACATGGGCGCGGAGCGGATTGGGCGCTACCTGCAGGTCTTCTTCGAGGAACAGGGCGGGGGTGTTGGCCCCCAGCTTGCCCCACCCGCCTGGGAGCGTACGGCGATGGCGTTTGGCGCCGCAGTCCCGGGCGCGGCCGGGCATCCGCTCTTCGTGCCGCTCTTCGGACTTGCGACCCTGGTCAACACCCTCGCGATCTGGGTTCCGGGCCCGTTGCCGCTCGAGATGGCGCTGATCGCGGTCCCGCACGGCGCGTTCCTCGTCTGGCTGGCCGTCGCCGATCGTGCGATGCGCGCGCAACGGGCGAGGGAACTCGCACGCTTCCGCGAGCTGCGCGATGCGGGGAGTCTCGAGGTCTCGAGGTCTTGAGGTCTTGGCTTTCGTGCGCTTCGCGTTCTTTCCTACTCAGGGCTGCGCGAGGGCGATGGCGAGCAGCAGCGCGCGCTGGGTGCCCTTCCACGAATCGGTGGAGTCGAACGACTCGGTGAGCGCGTGCGCGTCGCGGCCGCGGCCGCCGCCGTCGATGGTGACGGCGGGAATGCCCAGGCTCATCGGCAGGTTCGAATCCGTGGAGCCTTCGTCGAGCGACACGGGCAGGCCCAGCGCCTCGGTCACCGAGACCGCCGCGCGGACGATGGGCGCATCCGCGGCGGTGCGCCCGGCGGGCCGGTTGCCGACGAGCGCCTTGTCCACGGTCAGCATGTTCTGATTCCATCGCGCGTCCTCGGCTCGAACGGCGTCGTCCACGGCCCTGTGGAACTTCGCGTCCAGCGCCTGGAGGGCGGAGGGCTCGGCCGAGCGCATGTCCACTTCCATCCAGGCCTCGAACGGGATGGAGTTCACGGAGGTGCCGCCGCCGATCCGCCCGACGTTGAAGGTGGTCTTCGGGTCCAGGGGCACCTCGAAGTCCGAGATCGTCTCGACGGCGCGCCCAAGGGCGTGGAGGGGATTCGAGCGACCGAAGGCGCCATAGCTGTGTCCACCGGGCCCCTTGAAGGTCACGCGGTAGCGGAGGCTCCCGACGGCGATGTGCGTGATGCCGTAGCCGGTGCCGTCCACCGACACGAACCGGTCGATGCGGCCTTTCATGCCCTCGTTGAAGAGGTACTTCACTCCCCGCAGGTCACCCAGGCCCTCCTCGCCGACGTTGCCGACGAAGGTGATGGTGCCTGGCACCTTGATGCCGTGCTTCACCATCGTGCGCGCGATGGCCAGCACGACGGCCAGCCCGCGGCAATCGTCCCCGATGCCCGGGCCCCGCATCACGGTTCCCTCGCGGGTGACACGCACGTCGGTGCCTTCGGGGAACACGGTGTCGAGGTGCGCGGCGAAGACCAGGTGCGGCCGCGGCTGCGCCCCCACCAGCTCGCCGAGCACGTTGCCTTCCTTGTCCGTGCGGACGTTGGTGAGGCCGGCTTCGCGCAGTAACTGCGCGTAGAGCTCTCCGCGCTTCGCCTCCTTGAACGGCGGCGCCTCGACCTCGCAGATGCGGGCCTGGTCCTCGAGGGTCCGCGGCTCGTCGGCACGAATCGCCTCCACGGCGGCCTTGATGGCGGCGTCCTGGAGCAGGCGGGGTCCGATGGACGGCGCGGCTTCCTGGGCACGAGCCGGGCCGGCGAGGGCCAGGCTCACCACGAGTCCAATCGACGCGGCTTTCACCATGCGAAGCAGTATATGCGCGCGGGCGGTGGCGGGCGCCGTCGGCAGGTCGAGTCCAAACGGTCGAGCGCGAATCCAAGTCTTTGTATATCGACCGTTCAGCCGCAGTCGTGTGGCTGGTGACGAAGCCTCGAAATCCGCGGTCCGATGCCGGTGGCCAGGCACCCGCCCCTTGAATCCCTCGTGGTACCCGGTTTGCTCACTACTGTCTGTCCGCACCGAAATCTACCCGAAACACATGACGAAAGTCTTGCAAAGGTGTGGCCCAAGTACTACCATTCGGCGGTTCGTCGATTGACCTGATCGTCGGGGCCCGTCCCGGTGATGTGTTGAGTTACGTGGAGGACCAGTAAATGAGGCTGAAACAGTCGTGGCTGCTCTGCCTGTGCCTTGCCCTGGCGTGGGCCCTACCCGCCAGCGCGCAGGAATTCCGTGGCCGCATCAACGGCACGGTCACCGATAACACAGGCGCCGTGCTCCCGGGCGTTACGGTCACCGCCAGCGGTCCGGCGCTGATCCAGCCGCAGGTGCAGGTCACCGGCGCGGATGGCACCTATCGTTTCATCGCGCTGCCGCCGGGTCTCTACACCATCG
>JBFWQE010000194.1:3633-9231 GCA_050249615.1 Vicinamibacterales bacterium | reverse complement strand
GGTGAGGTGGCCGAGAGGCTGAAGGCGGCGGTTTGCTAAACCGTTGTAGGACCTTTAAAGTCCTACCGAGGGTTCGAATCCCTCCCTCACCGCCATTCCCTCGCTGCGCTCGGTCCTGACGGCTCGGGCCGTCTTCAGGCACCGCGCGGCGTGCTCCGCACCCCGCGACGGGGTGCGAATCCCTCCCTCACCGCCAGAACAGGCGGCGCTTCGCGCCGTGGGCCGTGCTTCGCCTGGCGGGCGCCGCCGCGCGGCGTCGGCCTCACTTCATTCGGTAAGACGGGCTGGACACGGACCCACGCGCCGAAGGCGCGCCCACGGCGCCAAAGCGCCGCCCCCCGAACAGCAACCGCCGTGAGGCCGACGCCCGGAAGGGGGCCTCCCCACCCCGCTTGCGCCATCCCGCCCTGGCCGATACGCTTGCTCCGGCGTGTCCACGCGTTCACCCCTCGCAACCCGGTTCCAGGCGTGGTCGTCCACCACCTCGACCCCGCACATCGTCCTGCAGAACGCCGCCGTCGCGCTCGGCTACCTTCTCCTCGCCGAAGTCGTCCTCCTGCCCCGGTTTGCCGGCGGATCCGCAGCCACCCCGGTCTGGCCCGCCGACGGCCTCGCCGTCGCTGCGGTCTGGCTGCTCGGGGTTCGTGTGCTTCCCGGCATCTACCTCGCCTCCGCCCTCGTCCTCTGGCTCCGTGCACCGTGGCCCGTGGTCCTGTTCGGTGCGTTCGCACCCGTCGTGGAAACCCTGCTCGTGGTGCCGCTGCTCCGGCGCTTCCGGTTCGACGACCGGCTCGAGCGACTCCGCGACCCCCTCGGGCTCTCCCTCATCGCCGCCCCCGTCGGCGCAGCGGCCGCCGCCACTATCGGTGTGACGGCCGCCTGGGCCTTTGGCACGCTGCCGACGGCAGGACTGGCCTGGGGTTGGCTGCTGTGGCTGATGCGCGACTGGCTCGGCATCGCGATGTGCGTGCCGCTGGTGTTCGCCTGGCTCAAGGCGCGGCGCGTCCCGGACAGCCCGCTCCACATCCTCGAGGCGATTGCCCTGCTGCTGAGCCTGTTCGGCCTCGCCCTGCTGGCGTTCGGCCTCCTGCCGGCCGGCCTGCTGCCCCCGGGCGGCGTCGCGCTCCTCGCCCTGCCGCTCGTCGCGTGGGCCGGGCTCCGCTTCGGCGCCCGGGGCGCATCGGCCGTGCTGGCGCTCATCACGGTGGTGGCCATCGCGCTTGCCGTGTTCGGCCTGGGGCCGCTCCAGGGACTCTCCATCGAGGCGGCCAGGACCGTCACCTTCGTGTTCCTGCTGCTGGCCTCCACCATCGGCCACCTCCTGGCGGCCATGAAGGCCGAGCGGGACGACATCCGCCTGAAGCGGGTGCAGCTCGAGGAGCAGCTGCGCCACGCGCAGAAGATGGAATCGGTGGGCCGGCTGGCCGGCGGCATCGCCCACGATTTCAACAACCTGCTGACGGCGATCATCGGCTACGCGGACATCCTCCGGGAATCGCTCGAGCCGAAGGACCCGCGCCGTGCCGACGCCGAGGAGATCGAGCGCGCCGCGCTCCGAGCGGCGGAGCTCACGCGCCAGATGCTGTCGTTCAGCCGCCGAGAGGCCACGAGGGCGAAGGTGCTGAACCTGAACACCGCGCTCTCGAAGGTCGAGCCCCTGCTCCGGCGGATGATGGGCGAGGACATCCAGCTCTCCGTCTCCGCGAAGTCAGCCTTGCCCATCGTCCGCGTGGACCCGGGCCAGTTCGAGCAGGTGGTGATGAACCTGGCCGTCAACGCCCGCGATGCGATGCCCAAGGGCGGGCGACTGTCGGTGGAAACCGGCGACGTGACCATCGATGAGTCGACCGCGATCGAGCTCGGCCTGCGCGCCGGCCCGCACGTGGCCCTCGTCGTGTCCGACACGGGCACCGGCATGTCGCCGGGCGTCCGCGCGCGGATCTTCGAGCCGTACTTCACCACGAAGGAGGCCGGCAAGGGCACCGGCCTCGGCCTCTCCACCGCCTACGGCATCGTCCGCCAGGCGGAGGGGAACATTACCGTGAGCAGCGAGGTCGGGCTCGGCACGACGTTCCGCGTGCTGCTCCCGCGCGCCGAAGAAGAGCCGGCCACCGAGCCGGACACCGTCGCGGAGAAGCTCCCGGGCGGCACCGAGCACGTGCTGCTCGTCGAGGACGACACCTCGGTGCGCCGGCTGGCGAAGGAACTGCTCACCCGGCTCGGGTACACCGTGACTGAGGCGGCGTCGGGCCGCGCCGGCCTGTCGCTCGGGACGGACGACACGCGGCACTTCGACGTCGCCATCTGCGACGTCATCCTGGGCGACATGAGCGGCACCGCCATGGCCGAGGCCCTGAGGGCGCTCCGGCCGGCCACCCGTATCCTCTACGTGTCCGGCTATACGGACGAGGCCATCGTCCGAACTGGTGTGCTGGACGAAGGCAAGCCCTTCCTGCAGAAGCCATTCACTCCGATGGAGCTTGCCCGTAAGATCCGTGAAGTGCTCCAGGAACGCGAGACGGGCGCGGCATGACGGGACAGACGGTTTCGCACTACCGGATCGGCGAACGGCTCGGCCGGGGCGGCATGGGCGTGGTGTACGAGGCCGAGGACCTGCGCCTGGGCCGCAAGGTGGCCGTCAAGTTCCTCCCCGAGGACGCCTGCTGTGACCCCGAGTCGGTGCAGCGCTTCCTTCGGGAGGCGCGCGCCATCTCGTCGCTGAACCACCCGCACATCTGCACGCTGCACGACATCGGCGCGCGCGAGGGACAGCAGTTCATGGTGATGGAGCGGCTCGAAGGCGAGCCGCTGAAGGCCCGCCTCGCGCGGGGGCCGCTGCCGCTCGACGAGGTGCTGGCCTTCGGCGAGCACATCGCCGACGCGCTGGACGCGGCCCACGCGAAGGGCATCGTCCACCGCGACCTGAAGCCCGCCAACCTCTTCGTCACCACGCGCGGCCAGGTGAAGGTGCTGGACTTCGGCGTCGCGAAGCTCACCGAGCCCGGCCGGGCGTCGGCCGGCGCCGAGACCATCGGCGGCTCGGACCAGGTGACGATGGCGGGCTCGGCCATCGGCACCATCCACTACATGTCGCCGGAGCAGGCGCGCGGGCTGGAGATCGACGGGCGGAGCGACCTGTTCTCGCTGGGCATCGTGCTCTACGAAATGGCGACCGGCAAGGCGCCGTTCCAGGGCGCCACCGCGGCGGTGGTGTTCGAGGGCATCCTCAGCGGCGTTCCCCCCGCGCCCTCGCAGGTGGCGGCCGGAGTCCCGGAGGACCTGGACCGCATCGTCTTCCGGGCGCTCGAGAAGGACCGCGAGATGCGCTATCAGAGCGCCGCGGACCTGCGCGCCGATCTCAGGCGGCTCCGGAAGGCGCTGGAGAGCGGCCGCACCTTGATGGCGACCGCCGGTGCGACACCCCGCGCCCCCCTGGGCCCCCCTGATCTATCTGCGTCATCTGCGCCATCTGCGGCCCCTGCGTCATCTGCGTCATCTGCGCCATCTGCGGCCCCTGTGTCATCTGCGTCATCTGCGCCATCTGCGGCCCTTGTGCCATCTGCGTCATCTGCGTCATCTGCGGCCCCTGTGCCATCTGCGTCATCTGTGTCATCTGCGGCCCCCGTGCCATTTGCGGCCTCTGCGTCCCTCCCTTCCCGCCGATCCGCGTTGTGGATTGCGGCGCCCCTGGTGACCATCGGCGTCATGGCCTCGGTGTTGCTCTGGCGGTCGCAGCAGGCGCCGGCGCTCGCGGACCGGGACCTCGTCGTCGTATCGGAGTTCGTCAACCGCACGGGCGACACGATGTTCGACGACACGCTGGACGAGGCGCTCGGCGTCCAGCTGCGGCAGTCGCCGTTCCTGAACGTGCTGAACGAGCAGCAGCAGCAGTCCACGTTGCGGTTGATGGGCCGGGATCCGATGTCACCGGTGAGGCCCGACGTGGGACGCGAGCTCTGCCAGCGCGCGGCCGCCAAGGCGCTGCTTGGGGGGACGATTGCCAGTCTCGGATCCGCGTACCTCGTCACGCTGAGCGCGCAGGACTGCGTCACGGGCGACATCCTGGCGGAGGAACAGGTCCAGGCCTCGGGCAAGGAGGAAGTGCTGGCGGCGCTCAGCGGGGCGGTCCGGCAGTTCCGCGAGCGCCTCGGCGAGTCGCTCGCCTCCATCCAGCGTTACGACGCGCCGGTCGAGCAGGCGACCACACCCTCGCTCGAGGCGCTCAAGGCGTACAGCCAGGGCACGACGACGCGGCGCACCGAGGGCGATTTCGAATCCGTGCCGTTCTTCAGGCGCGCCATCGAGCTCGACCCGGACTTCGCCCTGGCCTTCGCCCGCCTCGGCACCGTCTACTCCAACCTGGGACAGGCGGAGGACGCGCGGGCCGCGACCACGAAGGCTTACGAGCTGCGTGAGCGGGTGAGCGATCGCGAGCGCTACTACATCGAGGCCCGGTATCACACCGCAATCTCCGAGGATCTCGACAGGGCCATCGACACCTACAAGCTCCTGCTGGCCACCTATCCCGACGATTACGGCGCGCTGACCAACACTGGCCTCCTGCTGCGCCAGCAGGGCCGGGTCAGCGAGGCCATTCCCATGCTGGAGGCCGCCACGAAGGCCGGTCCGGATCAGCCCAACGCGCATGCGAACCTCGGCTACGTGCTCATGGATGCCGGGCGCTTCGAGGATGCCCGGCTGGCATTCGAGCAGGCAGTGAAGCTGCAGGACAGCACGAGCTCGCGGTCGGGCCTGCTCGTCCTCGCCACGCTCACGGGTGACGACGCCCTGGCGCAGGCGCAGGTGGAGGCCGTCAAGGGCCGGCGCGACGAGGTGAACATCACGGGCCTCCGGGTGCAGGCCGCACTCTTCAGGGGCCGCGTGCGCGAGGCATGGACACTGGCCGACGAGTGGATGGCCGGGATGGTTCGCGACGGCCGGGCGACGGCCCTCGCCGAGCCGGCGATGGGGACCGTCCTGACGGCGGCCACGTTCGGACTGGCCGCCGATGCCGAGCGACGGTTCACGGAGTTGAGGAGAGGCGGCCACCTGACGCCCGGCTCCGCGGACGAGCAGTTGTTCTACGCCGCGTTCAGCCGGAACGCCGCGCTGGCCCGGCAGGTGCTGTCGACGGCGATCCGCGAGCTGCCCAACACGCCCGATGGCGAGGCACGGAAGCCCGTCATCAATGCGGCGCTGGCGCTGGCAGAGGGACGGCCGGCCGAGGCCCAGGCCATGCTCGACCCGCCGGCCTTCACGCCGAAGCGCGGTGACGCGCTGGTCCTGTGGGCCGTCGCCCAGTCGCTCCAGGGTCGGCACGCCGACGCGCTGCGCGTCTTCGAGTATCTGCTCGCCCCGCCCGCCCAGTCCGGCCTGAACGGGTTGAAGCCGTGGCTGATGGTGCAGCGGGCCCGGGCCCTGGAGGCGCTCGGCCGCCACGGCGATGCGCAGGCTGCCTACGCCGAGTTCCTCGAGTTCTGGAGCGATGCTGATGAGGATGTGCCGCTGCTCGTCGATGCCCGTCGCGAGGCGGCGAAGCAACGCGGATGAGACGCGGATGAGACGCGGATGAGACGCAGATGGCGCAGATGACGCAGA
>JBFWQE010000194.1:0-3533 GCA_050249615.1 Vicinamibacterales bacterium | reverse complement strand
CGCAGATGACGCAGATATCAAACCGACGGCATGGAGCAATGCCGGCCGCCCACGGCGCGAGGCGCCGCCTGCCGAGCCGCGAAGCGGCGAGGCTCTCGGGCCCCGCGTGGGCCCTGCTCCTGGCCTGCCTCCTGTGCGCCACGTCCGCTTGGGCGCAGGCGGTGCCGTTTGAATACCGGCTGTCGTTCCCGAGCCCGGAGCACCGGTGGATGGTGGTCGAAGCGCGGTTCGGCGGGCTGCCGGCGGGCACGGCCGAGATTCGCATGAGCCGCACGTCGCCGGGCCGCTACGCGCTGCACGAGTTCGCGAAGAACGTCTTCGAGGTGAGCATCACCGATGGGAAGGGGCGCGTCCTCGAGCCGGCGCGGCCGAACCTGCATCAGTGGAACGTGTCGGGGCACGACGGCGCCGTCGTCGTCACCTACAAGGTGTTCGGCGATCGGACCGACGGGACGTACCTGAGCGTGGACGCCGCGCACGCGCACATGAACATGCCGGCGACGGTGATGTTCGTGCGCGGACAGATGGACCGGCCTGCCCGCATCTCGTTCGTGCAGCCGCCGGGCCGGAAGTGGCGCGTGGCGACGCAGCTGTTTCCGACGCCGGACCCGCTCGTCTTCACCGCGCCCAACATCCACTACCTGCTGGACAGCCCGGCGGAGTTCAGCGACTTCACGCTGCGCACCTTTGCCGTCGACGGCCAGACCATCCGCATCGCCCTCCATCACGATGGCACCGACACCGACGCGGACGCCTACGCTCGCGACGTGGAGAAGATCGTGCGCGAGTCGGCGAAGGTGTTCGGCGAGATGCCGCGATTCGATACGGGCACCTACACGTTCCTGGCCGACTACCTGCCGTGGGTGGACGGCGACGGGATGGAGCACCGGAACAGCACCGTGGTGTCCAGGCGGGGAGCGCTGCGGAACCCCGACCAGCGCCTGGGCATGCTCGGCACTGTCTCTCACGAGTTCTTCCACGCGTGGAACATGGAGCGCCTCAGGGCCAAGCGCATCGAGCCCTTTGACTTCGAGGCGGCCAACGTCTCGGAGGAGCTGTGGTTCGGCGAGGGGTTCACGAACTATTACGGCGGTCTCATCCAGGAGCGCGCGGGCCTGATGCCCGTGGAGGCGCTGCTCGGCGGGCTCGCGGGCGTCGTCAACACCGTGCAGTTCAGCCCGGGTCGGCAGATTCGATCGGCGGTGGAGATGAGCCGCCTGGCGCCGTTCGTGGACGCGGCGGTGTCGATCGATCGCACGGCGTGGCCGAATCTGTTCATCTCGTACTACACCTACGGGCAGGCCATCGCGCTGGGGCTCGACCTGAGCCTGCGCGACCGCAGCGACGGCAAGCTGACGCTCGACGACTACATGCGCGCCCTGTGGCGGAAGTTCGGAAGGAGCGCCGAGAAGACGCCGGGCATGGTGCCGGTCACGTACACCATCCAGGACCTGCGCGACACGCTGGCTGAAGTCTCGGGCGACGCGAAGTTCGCCGAGCAGTACTTCGAGCACTACGTCCTCGGTCGGGACCTGGTGGACTACGCGAAGCTGATGGCGCGGGCAGGGCTGGTCGTTCGGAAGCCGCAGGCGGGGAAGGCGTGGATGGGCGACGTGAGGCTGCAGGCCGGCGCTGGCGGCGCGCGCGTGCCCATGCTGGTCCCGTTCGGGTCCCCGCTCTACAAGGCCGGCGTCGCGCAGGACGACCACGTCGTCAGCCTCGACGGCACCGACATCGTCCGCGAGGGCCAGGTCGAGGAGATCCTCGCGCGGCACGGGCCCGGGGACCGCGTGGCCTTGCGCTTCGTGCGCCGCGGCGGCGAGAAGGTGGAGACGACCATTACCTTCGAGGAAGACCCGCGCATCGAGATCGTGCCCGTGGAGCGAACGGGCGGCACGCTCTCCGCGGACCAGAAGCGCTTCCGCGACGCCTGGCTGGGCGCGCAGTAGCCTGTTCACGGGAGCACGAAGGACACGAAGGGCACGAAGGAAGGGTCACGACGCTTCGCGTCGTGCTCCGTGTTCTTCGTGCCCTCGTGGTTTCCGTGGGCAGGGATGCGGGGCGGCACGCTAACGGAGCCGCGAGACTTCCTCCGCCTGCCACTCAGCCCACTCGTCCCGCGGCAGGACACGGTAGTCCCCGCGCATGCGGTAGTGCCCGAGTCCGCAGAGCTGCGAGCACCCGATCTCCCAGGCGCCGAGGGCGGTGGGCGTGAACCAGGTCCGCGCGGTCAGGCCCGGTATGGCGTCCTGCTTCACCCGCATCTGCGGCAGCGTGAAGCTGTGCACGACGTCGCGGCTGGTCAGCTGCACCACGACCGTGCGGCCCAGCGGCAGGACCAGGAGGTTGACCAGGCCGATGTCGTCCGCTGCGGCCGGGTCGCCACGGTCGATGCCCACCGGATTCGAGGCGCCGATGAACACGGTGTCGGTCCTCCCGAAGCGCCCGTCGGGCCCCGGGTAGTGAATGTTCCACGCGAACTGCTCGGCCGCCACGTGAATCTCGAGCGGCGCCTCGACGCCGGCCGCGGGCGGCGCCGTCCGCGCGTTCCACGCCGGCAGCGCGCGCGTGGCCAGCAGCACCACGTCGCCCAGGACGACCGCGGCGATGGCCACGGCCGGCCACAGTATGCCGGGGCCGGCGGCGCGCGGCTCGGGGCTCCGCCCCTCGCGGAAGCGCACGAGCGCCGCGACCAAAATCACCGACCACACGACGAACACGGCCAGCGCGTGCCAGTGAACGTCCAGCAGCACGGCGTCCAGCATGGCTGCGTGCGCGGAGGCGGCTTCGGGGAGGAGCCGCTCGATCATCGGTCCTCCCGTTCGCGGCGCCACAGGCGGACGCCGAACGCCGCCAGCGGCGTGAGCACGGCCACGGTGACGACGATCAGGACGAGCGCGCCGGTGCGCGCCCCTTCCGACATCAGCGCGCCCTCGGGCGTGGCGCAGATGGGACAGGCCAGCGTCACGCGACCGAGAAGGCGGACAAGAGGACGAGCCATACCAGCGACAATGCTCCCCAGGTGATGCGAAGCCCGCGCGCGCGCGCGGGCGATGAGGCCGACCCTCCGAACGAGCTCCACACGGCGGCCACGCAGGTCGCCGCCGCGACCGTCATCAGCACGCCGGTGAGCGTGAACCACGATGCGAACTCCAGGTGCGAGGCGGGCGTCCGGCCCGCTTCGAACGCCGCGGCGTGCAGCGTCGCCAGCCACACGACGAGTGCCGCGCCGGGAAGGGCCGAGAGCAGCAGGGCCGCGCGCGACGGCCGCGTGATCACGGCGGCCGCCAGCATCAGTGCCGCCCCGCCCACGGCCAGGTCCCATCCGCTGGCCCGGTGCGGCCACTCGGCGTTGCCCGTGCGCAGCAGCACGTAGCCCGAGAGCAGCGAGCCGAAGAACATCGCCATCCAGGCGACGAGGAGCCACGGGGCCAGGTCGGGTGCGGGCGGGTGCGATTGGGTGCTGGCCGGTGCGATCGGGTGCGGGCGGGTGTGAACAGGTGCGGGCGCGTGCGAACGGGTGCGGTCAGGTG
>JBFWQE010000193.1:0-9277 GCA_050249615.1 Vicinamibacterales bacterium | reverse complement strand
CGAGGGCGGAAATCTCCTGAACCATCTCGGGACTGGGGTTCTCGGGTTCTCGGGTTCTCAGGTTCTCGAGTTCTCGGGGGCGGGGTGCGGAGTGCGGGGTTCGGGGTTGGCGAACCTGAGAACCTGGAGAACCTGAGAACCCGAGAACCCGAGAACCCGAGAACCCTTATTCGGTCATGTAGGCTGTGAGCGCGGACTTCGAGATGCGCCAGGCAGATCCGATCTTCTTGCCCTTCAGTTCGCCGGACTCGAGCACGGCCATCACGTCCGCCTCGGAGACGCCGAGCGCCTTGGCGGCGTCGGCGGGGCTCATCAGCTCCGGCAGCGCGCTTGCGCCCGCTGGCGCGACGGTGGGCGTGGCCTGGCCGCCGGCAAAGCCCTGCTGCATCATCTGCTGCGCGATACCGAAGCCCACGGCCAGCTCCGCCGCGGTGCCGGCCGCGCCGGCGCTGCCCCCGCCGGCCTCGAAGCCCTTCCCCATCTGGTATTTCACGAAGTCGTTCAGGTTGCCGATGGCGGCCATGCTCGAGCGCTTGTCGATGGCCTGCTCCACCTCGGGCGGCACCGACACGTTCTCGACGATGAAGCTGGTGATCTCGAGGCCGTACTTCGAGGTGACGGCCGGATTGATGAGCGGCAGCAGCGCCTCGCCCAGCTCGGCGTAGCGGGCCGCAACGTCCAGCACCGGGACCTTCGCCGTCGCGATGGCATCCGTGAAGATGCTCACGATGCGCGAGCGCATCGTGTCCGCGAACTCGTCCAGGCGGAAGTTGTGATCCGAGCCCGCCACCTCGCGAAGGAACGTCTTCACGTCCACGACCTTGAAGTCGTAGGTCCCGAACGCGCGGACGCGCACGACGCCGAAGTCGTTGTCGCGCAGCATCACGGGATTCGACGTGCCCCACTTGTTCCCCGTGAACAGCCGCGTGACGACGTAGTAGACGTCGGCCTTGAATGGCGAGTTGAAGCCGTAGGGCCACGACTTGATCTTCGTGAGGACCGGAATGTTGTCCGTGGTGAGCGTGTGCTTGCCGGGGCCGAAGGTGTCCCCGAACTCGCCGAGGTAGACGAACTGCGCCACCTGCGACTCGCGGACGATGAGCTGGGCGCCGTTCTTGATGGCCTTGTCCTCGTCCGGGAAGCGGTACGACAGCGTGTCGCGCGAGTCTTCGGTCCACTCGATGACCTCGAGCAGCTCACCCTTGATGAAGTCCATCAGGCCCATGTGCCGGCGCTCCTTCGAAAGAGACGGGATGATTGTAGATCAGGGGTCTTGGGGCTTGGGGCTTGGGGCTTGGGGCTTGGGGCTTGGGGTCACGGCTTCAGCCAGCGGGACACGGCGTGCAGGCCGGCGGCGATGAGGTCCGTCGCGGAGAGGTCGCGCAGGAACGCGCTGTCGCGCACCATGCCGGCGAAGGTGGCCTCGGTCTCGCGGCGCGCTCGCTCGAGGTTGAGCGGCAGCGCGGGATCGACGGGCTGGCCGGTCCTGTCGGCGCGCTTCAGCTGATCGATCAGCGCGCCCGCCTGCTTCAGGTCCAGCATCGAGAGCGGCGAGCCACAGTGGCGGCAGGCGCCGGCCTTCCCGACGTCCACCGGCGCCCCGCAGTTGGCGCAGTTCACGAACTCCACGCTCTGGCTGAGCTCCGCGCGCTGCTGCGGCGTGAGCGGCCGGACGAAGTCCTTCTCCTTGAGGAACTCGAGAAAGGTGGTGAGGCGCCCGTGGCCGTTCGGGCAGCGCAGGTACTCGAAGCGCGTCATGCGCTGCATGTCCTTCGTCAGCCGAAGCCGCCCCTTGCAGCGGGGGCACTTCGCCAGCTCGGCGTCCGTGGGGTTCGGCTTCCCCGTGTGCTCGCCAATCAGGCGGAAGAGCCCCAGCGTGGACGCGGGGGCGAGCGCAAGGCTCTCGCGCGCGTCGAACCAGAACGATTGGCAGGGAAAGCAGAGGTCGAGTACCACCGATCGGCCGTTGTGGCCGGCGAAGGTGTGCTCCTCCATCGGAGCCGAGCAGCGCGGGCAGTCCATCACGCCGATAGATTATCCCGTGAAGGACTCGCTCGTGAGCCGGGCCTGCGGCCCAGGACCCACGCCCCAAGGCCAAACCCCAAGCCCCAAGCCCCAAGCCCCAAGACCCTTCAGATGTCCTCGACCCTGAACACGCGGAAGCCCCGCGCCTGGTAGTTCGGCAGCGCGTGCGGATGGTCCTTCGTGCAGGTGTGCAGCCACACGCGCAAGGGGCCGAGCGCGCGCGCCTCGCGCACGGCGGCCGCCAGCAGGCGCGAGCCGAGCCCCCGGCCCACGTAGCCCGGGCGCAGGCCGAAGTAGGCAATCTCGACACCCTGGCCGTCGGGGTCGCGCTTCAACTCGAAGTAGCCGGCAGGATCGTCGTGTGCCCGGAGCACCCAGAAGGTCAGTTCCGGCTGCGCGACGTACTCGGCCCACTGCGCGTCGGTCCAGTTCGAACGATCGACCCACGCGTAACCCTCGCCAACTTCCCGATAGAGCAGGCGGCACAATTCCGGAGCAGGCGCCTCCTCCCGCCGCAGCGAGACCGCGGCCGGCCAGGGTTCGGATGGGGGCGTCGGTTGGTCGGCGCCCAGTTCGAGATGGTAGCGCTGGTGGCCCATGCCCGCCTGCGGCACGGCTAACGGCCGGTCGCCTCGGCCGCTGCCGGCCGCGCAAACCGCCTGAAGAAGCTGTCCGCCTTCCAGGAGGGCCGGATGTCGCGATTCGCCACGTGCACGGTGAGCCGGCCAATCATGTCGGTGAACCCGGCGGCGGCGCTGCGATCGATGGGCTGCGCCAGGTCGTCCGAGGGCGCGTGGTAGCGCTCGCGCGTCCAGTCGGCCGCAATCTTCGCTTCGGGCGTGTTCGCCTCGTAGCCCACCTTCATCGCCAGAGCCGGCACGCCCTCGCGGATGAAGCTGTACTGGTCGCTCCGTATGAACCGGTTCCGGTGCGGCTCCGGATCCGCCTGCACCGCGACGCTCATCTCCTTCGCCACCGCCCGCACGTCGTCTCCCAGATCGGACTCGTCCAGCCCGAGGACCATCAGGATGCGGAACGGGAACAGGGGCAGGAACATGTCCATGTTGATGTTGGCGACGATGGCGTCACGCTCGACGGTCGGGTGGAGCGCGTAGTAGCGCGAGCCGAGCAGGCCCTTCTCCTCGGCCGTGACGGCCACGAACACCACCGAGCGCTTCGGCTTCGCGGCGGCGACGGCCGACGCGGCCTCGATGAGCGTCGCGATGCCGGAGGCGTTGTCCATGGCGCCGTTGTAGATGTCGTCGCCGTTGATCGGCGCGCCCACCCCGACGTGATCCAGGTGCGCGGTGAGGACCACGAACTCGCTGGCGAGCTTCGGATCGCTCCCGCGCACGATGCCGGCGACGTTGTGCGACTCCACGCCCAGGTTCTCCACGGCCACCGTCGCGCGCACGGAGGACGGCAGCGCGAAGTGCGGCAGGGCCTTCCCCTCGCCCGCAATCTTCAGGATCTCGGCGAAGGTGCGGCCCGAGCCCTGGAACAGCCGCTCCGCCCTGGCGGGGTTGAAGGTGATGGACACCTGCTGGCCCGCGGTGTCATCCAGCGATGCATCACCCAGCGCCATCGCCGGGTTCAGCCGATTGGGCGACGAGCGCTCCCACGGCACGTCCATGCTCTTCGGGTTCGGGACGCCGATGGCGCCAATCGCGCCGAGCCGCTCGAGCGTGTTCCAGCGCTCCGCGGCGGACTGATAGTGCGCGCTGAGGGGTCCCGGCACGTTCGACGGGCTGCCAGTGAGGTAGACGACCACCTTGCCCTTCACGTCGAGGCCGGCGAAGTCGTCGTGATCCACTTCCGGTATCTGCAGCCCGTGTCCCGCGAAGACGAGTGGCGCCTCCACGTGCGGGGCGGGATCGATGCGCATGCCGAAGGTCGCTTCGTCCCCGAGCGTGACCGGCTCGGCCTTCCCGCGACGCACCAGCGCCAGGCTGGACTTCTCCTCGACGATGCGGCGCGAGCGGAGGGCGATGGGCTGGAGATAGCCAGCGGTGCCGGCAGGCTCGAGGCCGGCCTTCTGGAACTGGTCGGCCACGTAGTCGGCGGCCTTGCGGTGCTCGGGGCTGCCGGTCTCTCGGCCGCGCATGCTGTCGGTGGCCAGCATCTCGACGTGCGCGAACCAGCGCGAGGCGGGGTCATGGGCCGGCGCGGGAGCGACGCTCGCCGTCGGCGCGGCCGGCTCGGTGGCGCACGCGGCGGCCAGCGCCAGGCAGGCGGCTGAGAGGCCGATGACGACGCGACGGCAGCGGCTGAGGGAAGAGGGTGCGCGCATCATGCGCGCCACACTAGCACACGGGTGGGTTCTCGGGGTTCTCGGGTTCTCGGGTTCTCGGGTTCGGAGATTGAGTGCCTCGCGCTTGTCCATCGTCGTCTTCGAGACCTTCGTGTTCCCGTGAACTCCGCTCGATCACCGGCCGCCGCGGTGGGGGTCCAGGGCGTCTTTCAGGCCGTCGCCCAGGAGCGAGAAACTGAGGACGACCAGCGTGATGGCCACGCCCGGCGCGACGGCGCCGAGCGGGCTGCTGCGGAGCAGTTCGCGGCCTCGCGACAGCATCGCGCCCCACTCCGGGTCCGGGGGCTGCACGCCCAGGCCCAGGAACGACAGGCCCGAGGCGAAGAGGATGGCCGAGCCCAGCGTGATGGTCCCCTGGGCCAGCAGCGGCGCGTAGCACTGCGGCAGCACGTGGCGGAGCAGCACGCGCGCGGGCGAGGCACCCGCCGCGCGCGACGCCAGGACGAAGTCCGCGTGGACCACCGCCTGCGCCGACGCCCGCACGAGGCGTGCGAAGACAGGCACGCTGAAGATGGCCACCGCCACGATGGTGGACGACACTCCGCGCCCGAGAATGGCGGCTACCGCGATGGCGAGCAGCATGTCAGGGAACGACAGCAGCACGTCCACCACCTGCATGATGGCCCCCTCGGCGACGCCGCGGCGCCAGGCCGCGACGAGGCCGAGGGTGGCGCCGGCCAGCAGGCCCGCGAGCGTGGCCACCAGGGCAATGGTCAGCGACACGCGCGCGCCGAGCAGCAGGCGGCTGAAGGTGTCCCGTCCCAGGTGGTCCGTGCCCAGCAGGTGCGTCGCGGAAGCCGGCAGGTAGTTCGAGGCGAGATCGACCGCCAGGGGATCGTGAGGCGCCACGATATCGGCCAGGATCGCGGCGCCGACGAACAGCGCGACGACCGCGAGCGCGAGCATCGCGGGCACGTCGGTGGCGAGGCGCCGCCAGGCCGCGCTCATGCGGCCCGCACCCGCGGGTCGAGGCCCGCACCCACGAGGTCCGTGAGCACGTTCACCACCACGATGAGCGTGGCGACGACGAGCACACCGCCCTGCACCATCGGGAAGTCGCGCGCGATGACCGCGTCCACCATCATGCGGCCCACACCGGGGATGGCGAAGACGCTCTCGACGAGCACGGTGCCCGCGAGCAGCCCGCCAATCCGCAGGCCGATGAGCGTGACGACGGGGAGCATCGCGTTGGCGAGCGCGTGCCGCGCGATGACGCGCCACCGACTCGCGCCGCGGGCCTCGGCCGCCCGCACGTACTCCTGGTGCAGCGTCTCCATCATCGCGGCCCGGGAGATGCGCGCCACCTGTCCACCGCTCTGCAGACCGAGCACGGCGATGGGCAGCACGTAGTGCAGCGGCGTGCCCACGCCAATGGACGGGACGAGCGCGAGCTGGAGCGCGAAGACGAGCATGCCCATCAGCGCCAGCCAGTAGGACGGAGTGGAGACGGCGACGAGCGTCAGGGCCATCACCGCGCGGTCCACCCACCGCCGGCGCGCAACCGACGCCGCGATGCCCGCGGCCATGCCGAGGAGCGTCGCCAGGCCGATGCCCCCCAGCGTGAGGATCACGGTGTGCGGCAGGCGCTCGCGAATCTCCGTCGCCACCGGGGCACCCGTGCGAATGGACGTCCCGAGGTCGCCCATCAGCGCCCGGGTCACGAAGCGCGCGAACTGCGTGGGCAGCGGCTGATCGAGGCCCAGGTCACGCCGGATGCGCGCCACCGTCTCCGGGCTGGCCTCCAGCCCCGCGGCAATCACCGCGGGGTCGCCCGGGATGGCGTGGACGATGAGAAAGACGAGGACGGAGATCCCGAGGAGGACCGAGACGAGGCGAATGAAGGACCGGAGGAGCAGGTGCACGGTGCAGGGTGCAGGGGTGCAGGGTGCAGGGATGCTCAGTGGACGACGGCCTGGGCGAACGTCACGGCGCCCAGCGGTGACGGCGTCACGCCCTCCACGTTCGCGCGGCTGGCGACGACGTAGAGCGTGTCGAAGAGCCACACGGCGCCCGGATCCTCCAGGTACACGATCTCCTGCGCGCGCCGGTAGAGCTGCTGGCGCTTCTCCGCATCGGTCTCCCGCATCGCCGCCTCGATCACCCGGTCGAACTCGGCGTTCGAGTAGTAGCCGTAGTTGTTCTCGTTGGTCGGCGCGCTCCGGAAGATGGGCCGCAGGCCCCAGTCCGCATCCGCCGTGGACGCGCCGGCGCCCATGATGAAGATCTCCTGCGGGTTCCTCTCGGGCGGCAGCCCCGCCCAGTAGGTCACCATCGTCCCCCACTCGATGACGTCGATGGCCGCCTCGATGCCGACCTTCTTCAGGTCCGCCGCCAGGGCTTCGGCCAGCTCAACGCCCATCGGATAGCGCGGCGTGGTGGCGATGCGTGTCTTGAAGCCGTTCGGATAGCCGGCGGCCTTCAGCAGCGCCCGCGCCTTGTCCGGGTCGTACGGGATCTCGCCCAGGTTCGCGTAGCCGCGCATGATGGGCGTGAGCGCGCCCGTCGAGGGACGCGCGAAGGACGACACCAGGTTGTCCACGATGGCGCGCCGGTCGATGGCGTGAGAAATGGCCTGGCGCACCCGCACGTCGTCGTAGGGCTTCTTCGTCACGTTGAAGCGGAACTGCTGCATCCCCACGCTGGGGGTCTTCGTCACCGAGATGCCCGGCTCCTTCTCGAGCCGGGCGATGTCGGCGGAGGGGATGCGGCTGATCACGTCCACGTCGCCCGCCTCCAGCGCCAGCACGCGCGCCGCCGCTTCGGGAATGGGCCGGTAGACGATGCGGCGCGTCTTCCCCTTCTCGCCCCAGTAGTCGTCGTTGCGCTCGAGGACGATCTCCTGGTCCTTCTTCCACGACACGATGCGGTAGGGGCCGGTGCCCGACGCCCGGTCGGCCGCGGAGCCGAAGTCCTTCCCGAACCTGTCCGCCACTGTCGGGTTGACGATGGCCGCCGACACGTGCGCCATCGTCGGCTCGAAGGCGCCGAAGGGGTACTTGGTGGTGATGCGGACGGTGCGATCGTCCACGGCCTCGACGCGGTCGATCATGTCGAAGAGGACGAGGCGCTTGTGATTGGCCACCGGGTCCATCACGCGCGCGAAGTTGCGACGGACGGCGTCGGCGTTGAAGGGCGTGCCGTCGTGGAAGCGGATGCCGTCGCGCAGGTGGAACGTCCACGTCACCCCGTCTGGCGCGACCTCCCATTGCTCGGCCAGGCGCGGGACGATCTTCATGTCCCGGTCGAAGCCGATCAGGGTCTCGTACATCATCATGATGACCTGATCGGACTCGGTGTCGGTCGTGTTGTGCGGATCGAGCGTCGTCGCGTCGGCGGAGGCGGCGAATACCAGCGTGTCGCGCGGCCCGGTCAGCGAGTCGGTGCCTGTTCCACCGCAGCCCGCCGACGCCACCAGTACCGTCAGAACTACGACGATCAGTTTCTTCACCCGACCCTCCAAGTCCCCTGCGTCGCCGAAGCGCGGCTCGTCACCCACCTGACCGGCTCGACCAGCCGGTCACACTTCCTTCGGCCCCGACAAAGCATCTGGGCGAACTCGCCCTGCCGCGCTTCAGCTTCCCGCACGGCCCCCCTCGGCTTCCTGCCGCGCACGCTGGCGGCCGGCGGCTCGCGCGTCAGCAGCCCGACTCCGAACGTGGAAATCGTTACGTCGAGCCTACGACAGCACCCACTCCGTCCTCGGATCCTCCAGCGATGCCACGCCGAAGCCCCAGCCGCCGGGCCGCACCATCTGCGAACGGCAGGCGTAGAAGATGATGCCGCGCCCGGGGGAACGGATCTCTTCGAGCAGCTCGAAGGTCATCGCGTGGCGCACCGTCGCCAGCACCTCGCCCTTCGCGACCTCCGTGAACTGCCGATCGAGCCCGACGACCGGCTCGAGGTATCCGCCCACGCTCGGGCCCACGCGGAAGTAGTCGTGGAAGTGCAGGTAGCGCGCAGGCGGCGGCGCCTCTCCCTCGATCATGCCGAGCTGGCGCATCACGCCCATCGTGCCGTCCACGTTCATCTGGATCCAGCGCTGCTCCTGCGGCTCGCCCCAGCCGAGCCCGCCCACCTCGGCCACGATGCCGGGGATGCCGTACTTCTCTCCCGCGTGCCCAAGTGAGGTGCGGGCGCCGCGCAGGCCGCTGAAGATGGTGAGCGCGTGCAGGACGGGAAACCCGTACGCCAGGGCCATCGCCCGGCTGCGCTCCGCGACGTCGGCGCGCGAGTAGTCCGTCACGTAGCTCACGTCCGCCATCGTCGCGCCCCAGTCACCGACGTGGTAGTCGATGATGGCGTCGCACTTCGCCATGAACTCGTCGGACAGTACGCGGGTGATCTGGTTCGACAACCACTGGTACGGCCCGCCGAACGTGCGATTGGCGTCCGGCTCGTCCGCGTTGTCCTGGATGCAGCGCGTGGCGGTGGCCATGGCCGGCGCGTTGGCCACGGGGATGGCGATGACGTTGCCGCGCAGCGCGCCGGCGTCGATCCGGCTCAAGAGCTCTCTGATGACCAGGGCGGAGAACCACTCGTTGCCGTGGAGCATGGAGAGGAGCAGCAGCGTCGGGCCTTCGTGGGCGCCCGCGACGACGTGCGCGACGATGTCCACGTCGCCGGTGAGGTCGCGGGTGACCGGCGCGCGGACGATCGTGCGCGTGCCCGCGGCAATGGTCGAGCCTGCAAGGGTGAGGGAGGCCACGGGCGGGGATTATACGTTCTGGGGTTCTCGGGTTCTCGGGTTCTCGGGTTCTCAGGTTCGTGGCGTCCACGCGTTCCAAATCCAGAAATCCCCCTGATCGCCCCCGGAACCCGAGCACTCGCAGCCAAGAGCCTGAGAACTCGAGAACTCGAGAACCCGAGAACCAGAGAACCCGAGAACCCCAGCACCCTAAGTGGCACACCTCTGGAAGGCCGGCAGGTGGTTGAGGAGCGACG
>JBFWQE010000192.1:0-9390 GCA_050249615.1 Vicinamibacterales bacterium | reverse complement strand
GTCAAGGACGGCGACGTGCTGCTGTTCAAGTTCAACGTTTGAGCAGGTGCGGGCGGGTGCGGGCGGGTGCGAACAGGTGCGGGCGGGTGCGGGCGGGTGCGGGCGGGTGCGAACAGGTGCGGGCGGGTGCGGGCGGGTGCGGACGGGTGCGGGCGGGTGCGAACAGGTGCGGGCGGGTGCGGACAGGTGCGGGCGGGCTTGTCGCGCCGTAGCTCGATCAGAGAGGCCGCGAGGGCGAAGGCGGGTGCCGGCAGGCCCGCCGATCTCCGGCGGCGCTACCCCTTGAGTTTCGCGAAGGCGGCAGCCATCGAGGTGGCCGGCGGCCTGACGGTCGGCTGGTGGTTCGGGGCCGGCCGTTTCTGCGGTCCGGCCTTTCGCTGATTCCCGTCTGCGCCAGCCTGCGGCCTGCCCGCGCTCATGTGCGGCCCATTTGCGCTCATCTGCCGCCTGTCTGCGTTCTTCTGCGGCCTGCCTGCATTCATCTGCGACCCATCTGCGCTCATCTGCGGCCTGCCTGCGTTCATCTGCGACCCATCTGCGCTCATCTGCGGCCTGCCTGCATTCATCTGCGACCCATCTGCGCTCATCTGCGGCCTGTCTGCGTTCGCGTGCGGCCTGTCTGGCTTCATCCGCGTCCGGTCCGCGTTCTTCATCGTGAGCGCAATCCGTCGGCGCTTCACATCCACGTCCAGCACTGTCACCTTCACGATCTGCCCCGCCTTGACGACGTCGCGCGGGTCCTTCACGAAGCGATCCGCCAGCTGCGAGACGTGCACCAGGCCGTCCTGGTGAACGCCGACGTCCACGAACGCGCCGAAGTTGGTGACGTTGGTGACCACGCCCTCGAGCAGCATGCCGGGCTGCAGGTCCTTCATTTCCTGCACCCCTTCCTTGAACACGGCCGTGCGGAACTCCGGACGCGGGTCCCGCCCGGGCTTCTCCAGCTCCTTCAGGATGTCCTTCACCGTGGGCTCGCCGAACTGCGCGTCGGCGAAGTCCTCGGGCTTCAGCGCTCGAAGCACCGTGGTCTTCCCGATCAGCTCGCGCGCGGGCACCCCCGTTCTCGTGGAAATGCGCTCCACCACCGGGTAGGCCTCGGGATGCACGGCGGAAGCGTCGAGCGGGTCGTCGCCATTCATGATGCGCAGGAAGCCGGCCGACTGCTGAAAGGTCCGGTCGCCGACGCGCGGCACCTTCAGGAGCTGCTGGCGCGTCCGGAACGGCCCGTGCTCGTCGCGAAACGAGACGATGTTCCTGGCGATGGTGTCGGTCAGGCCGGAGATGCGAGACAGGAGCGGCACGGAAGCCGTGTTCACGTCCGCGCCCACGGCGTTGACGCAGTCCTCCACGACGGCGTCGAGCGTGCGCGCGAGCAATACCTGCGAGACGTCGTGCTGGTACTGCCCCACACCGATCGCCTTCGGCTCGATGCGCACCAGCTCTGCCAGCGGGTCCTGCAGGCGCCGGGCAATGGAGATGGCGCCCCGCAGCGAGACGTCCACGCCCGGGAACTCCTTCGCCGCCAGCTCGGACGCGGAATAGACCGAGGCGCCGGCTTCGGATACGGTCACTTTCGTGAGCTTCGCTTCGGGGTAGCGCGTCATGAGATCCCCCGCCAGCTTGTCCGTCTCTCGCGAGGCGGTGCCGTTGCCGATGGCGATGAGCTGCACGCGGTGCTTCGCCGCAAGCGCCGCCAGCGTCCGCAGGGCGCCTTCCCAGTCGTTCCGCGGCTCGTGCGGGTGGACAGTGGCTGTCTCGAGCAGCCGCCCGGTGCCATCCACCACCGCCACCTTCACGCCGGTGCGAATGCCCGGGTCGAGGCCCATGGTCACACGCTGCCCGGCCGGCGCCGCCAACAGAAGGTCGTGGAGGTTCCGCCCGAAGACGCGAATCGCCTCCGCTTCGGCGGCCTCGCGCAGGCGCTGCTCGGTGTCGAGCTCGAGGCTCACCGAGAGTTTGAACTTCCAGGCGTGGCGCACGGTCTCCAGCAGCCAGGCGTCGGCGGGTCGCTTCCGGTCCTCGATGCCGGCACGCGCCGCGATCCGCCGCTCGGGCTCCGGACGCACGCCGGGCGGCAGATCCTCGTCCGGCAGCACGACGCTCAAGCGGAGCACGCCCTCGTTGCGGCCGCGGAAGAGCGCCAGCGCGCGGTGCGACGGGATGAGCTTCACCGGCTCGGAGGCGTGGAAGTAGTCCGCGAACTTCGCGCCCTCCTCTTCCTTCCCGGTCACCACCGTGGACCTCCACTCGCCGCGGTCCCACAGCAGCTGGCGCAGCCCGCCCACCAGCTCCGCGTCCTCGGCAAACCGCTCCACGAGGATCCATCGCGCGCCGTCGAGCGCGGCGGCGGCGTCCGGCACGTTCTTCTCCGCGTCCACGAAGCCGGCGGCGACGGCCTCGGGCGACAACGCCGGGTCGTGCAGGAGCGCCAGGGCCAGCGGCTCGAGCCCGGCCTCCCGCGCAATCTGCGCCTTCGTCCGCCGCTTCGGCTTGTAGGGCAGGTACAGGTCCTCGAGACGCGCCTTCGCGTCGGCCTCCTCAATCTGCGCCCTCAGCTCCGGCGTGAGCTTGCCCTGCTCCTCCACGTTCTTCAGGATGGCCGCGCGGCGGTCTTCGAGCTCGCGAAGGTAGCCGAGACGCTCTTCCAGCGTGCGAAGCTGCGTGTCGTCCAGCCCGCCGGTGGCCTCCTTGCGGTAGCGCGCGATGAAGGGCACGGTCGCCTTGTCGTCGAGGAGCGCAATGGCGGCCTCGACCTGGCGGACCTGGACGTTGAGCAGGGTGGCGATGCGGGCAGGGATCGGAATCATGTCGGTGGTAGCGAATCGGGTCGGGAGTCGGGAGTCGGGAGTCGGGAAGACACCCCAAGACCCAAGACCCCGAAGATTCTAAGCCGGATAAAATGGCCGCGTCAGGAGGAATACGATGCGTCGTCTCGTCCCCGCCCTCGTGCTGCTCGTTGCCGGGCTTGCTGTTCCACACGCCGCACTGGCGCAGTACCGCGCCGCGGATGGCGTGACCATCAACGAGGAGGGCCATCCGCAGTACTCCACCTTTTCGCTGTGTGCCATCGATCCCGCCACCGGGCAATCTGGCGCCGCCGTCACGACGCGCGTCCCGTTCGTCGGGCGCGCGGTACCGTGGGTGCGTGCGGGTGTCGGCGCCGTCTGCACCCAGGCGTCCACGGTCGTCGAGTACGGCGTGCGCGGGCTCGACCTGATGGCAAAGGGCGTGGAGCCGAAGGTCGCCGTCGAACAGCTCCTGGCCGACGATGAGGGGCGGGAGTCGAGGCAGCTGGGGATGATCGACATGAAGGGGCGCGCAGCGGCGCACACCGGCAAGACGAACGGCGTGTGGGCCGGCAGCCGACAGGGCCCGAACTACACGGTGCAGGCCAACATCATGGTGGGCCCCGAGGTCGTGGAGGCCGTCGCGGCCTCGTTCGAGGCAACAGAGGGCACCGGCATGCCGCTGGCCGAGCGCATGATCCTGGCGATGGAGGCGGGCCAGGCGAAGGGCGGCGACCGCCGCTGGGGGAACCTGCAGTCCGCCGCGATCAAGATCGCCGACCCCAACGAGCCAGGTCGGGGCGGTGATCACATCGCGCTGGCCATCGAGGTGGGCGAGCACGCCGAGCCGGTCGGCGAGATGAAGCGCATCTACTACACGACGGCACGGCGACTCGGCTACCGCACCTTCTCCCACGTCGAGGGGGCGGACGTCGTCGAGCTGAAGCGGATGCTGCACGCGCTGGGCTACTGGCGACCCGCGCTGGCCACTTTCCCCGAGCCGCCCGCGGTGAACACGCCGCGCAGCCAGGAGCTCCGGAAGAACAACCCGGCCGAGTTCCAGAAGATGCAGGCCGAGTCGCGCCGCACGTCGGCCGAGTACACGCGCCAGTACGCGCAGTTCGACGCCGAGGCCATCGCCGCCGTGGACAAGTTCCGGGAGGACATGGGCCTCGCGTATGCGGGGAACCCGCCAGGTCTGGTGGACGAGCGCCTGGTCACCGCGCTCCGCACGGCGTACCTGGAGAAGAAGAAGTCACGCTAGTTGGCGCGACGGCCATTTGGATTGCCGCCGGAGGCTTCGACGTCTGCTTGGATCTCCGTTCGGCCGTTCAGGCCGGTCCACGCGGCAGGCTCGTGAGCCGCCTTCCGCTCGTCACGGATCGCTCGTCGTCCGTCACCCGCGCCTCTACGCTCGCCCCATCCCACGGCACGTCCCACCGATTGCGGCCCCAGCGGCCCCGCTGGTACTAGCGTTGCTCTGTCGCCGTCTCGACGCGTGACGGCGTCGCCTTGCCGTCCCGCGATTCATCAAGGGGGATCACATGCGGACGAGCGCCTGCGCCGCCGTGCTCACGTTGTTGTTCTCGCTGTCTGCATCCGCGCAGACGCTGTTCCAGGGCCGCATCGATGTCACGGTGCAGGATGCCCAGGGCGGCGTCGTGCCGGGCGCCGTGGTTGAACTGTCCGGCCCGTCGGTCCAGAGCCAGACGACCGACAGCGCTGGCGAGGTGCACTTCCTGAACCTGGCTCCCGGCCAGTACTCCGTCACCACAACGCTGTCGGGGTTTGCTCCCGCACGCGCGGATCGCATCACCGTCGCGGCGGGCATCGCCGTCCCGCTGAGGATGACACTGCAAGTGAGCGGCGTCGCGGAGGCGCTGCAGGTGACCGCCGAGCCGCCCGTCGTGGATCCGGGCCGCCAGACGATGACGACCAGCGTCTCGCTGGAGGAGCTGCAGAACATCCCGTCGGCACGCGACCCCTGGGTCGTGCTGCAGACCGTGCCCGGCGTCGTCGTGGACCGCGTGAACGTGGGCGGCGCCGAGTCGGGCCAGCAGTCCAACTACGTCGCGAAGGGCGCCACGGGCGTGGACAACACGTGGAACCTCGACGGCATCCCGGTGACGGACCTGGCGGCCACCGGCTCGTCGCCCACCTACTACAACTTCGACATGTTCGAGGAGATGAGCGTGACCACCGGCGGCGCGTCGGCCACCAACCCCACGGCCGGCGTGCAGTTGAACATGCAGTTCAAGACGGGTGCCGACCGGCTGAGCGGCGCGGCCCACTACTACGGCGCGGGCGAGGACCTGCAGGGGACGAACCTGCCCGACGACCTGCGTCCGCTGGCCGGGCCGAGCGGGAAGGGCAACCGCATGAAGGAACTGTACGACGTCGGCTTCGACGTGGGCGGTCCGATCATGCGGGCCAAGTGGTGGGCCTGGGGATCGTACGGCCGGACCGACGGCACGCTCTACACGCTGAACGGCGATCCCGATCGCACGAAGCTCGAGAACGTCGCCTTCAAGACGTCCGCCCAGATCACGCCCTCGATTCGCCCCGAGTTCCTCTACTTCCGCGGCAACAAGGAGAAGAACGGCCGCGGCGCCAGCCCGCTGCGGGCGGCGGCCACCACCTGGGATCAGACCGGTCCCACGCCGCTTTACAAGGGCCAGGTGAACGTCACCGCCGGCAACAGCGTGTTTCTCACCGCGCGCGCGGGATACGTGGGCAATGGCTTCTCGCTGACCCCGCAGGGCGGCATGGACGCCACCGCGTACCGGGACGCCCAGCGGGTGCGTCGCGGATCGTACGTCTTCTACGAGACCGACCGCCCCGACAGGAGCGTCCTGGCGGACGGCACCTGGTTCCGGGGCTCGCATGAGATCGCGTTCGGCGGGAGCTGGCGCAAGGTGCGCGACGACGAGCGGCAGGAGTGGCCCGGCAGCGGTGTGGACAACCTGCACGCCGCGGACTACGCGACGAGCCGCAGCATCCAGGCCTGGCTGTGGCGCCCCTTCTTCGCCTCGAGCGAGCTGTCGTCGCAGAGCGTGTACGTGGGAGACACGATGCGGACCGGCCGCCTCACGACGCAGCTGTCCCTCCGATACGATCGCATGTCCGCGTCGATGCTCGAGAGCCGCCAGGCGGCCATCCCCGGCTTCCCCGACCTGCTCCCCGCCATCGTCGCACCGGCCGAGACAGGGCTCATCGAAACCAGCCTCTTCTCGCCGCGGGTGGGCCTCAGCTACGCGCTCGACGATGCGGCCAGGACGGTGGCGCGGGCCAGTTATGGGATGTTCGGGACGCAGATCGGATCCGGCACGGTGCAGTCGTTCTCGGCGGCCTCGCAGGCCATCCTCATCTACTCGGCGACGGATGTGAACGGCAACAACGTGGCCGATCCGGGCGAGCTGAACGACCTGCTGGTCAACATCGGCGTCGATCCGGCGAGCCCGGCCGCGGGCGTGAATTTCAACCGCGTTGATCCCGACTTCAAGGCGCCGAAGACGCACGAGATCGTCGTCGGGCTGGACCGCGAGATCATGCCGCAGTTCGCCATCGGCGGTGCGTTCACCTGGCGGCGGTTCACCAACGTGATCTGGAGCGGCGTGGACCTGGTGGCGCAGGCCAACGTGTATCCGCTGGTGGGCGTCACCCGCGACGACTACGCGGTGGAGGGTGTCGTCGAGGGCAGCGCGCCCGGGCTGGGGAGCTACTCGCGCGAGTACTTCGCACCCGTCGACTCCAGCCTGCCGCCCGGTAACGGCGTGGAGTTCCGCAACCGGCCCGACTATCACCAGACCTACCTCGGCTTCGAGCTGCAGGCTACCAAGCGGCTCTCGAACCGGTGGATGGGCCGCGTGGCGTTCTCGACGAACCGGCACACCGAGCACTTCGACGGCCCGGGAGCCATCCAGGATCCGGGCACCAGCACGACGTGGCCGAACATCGACGGCGGCGCCTTCATGACGGCGACGACCGGCAGCGGGAAGAGCGAGATCTACCTCATCCTGCCGCGGTATCAGTTCAGCGCGTCGGGGATGTACCAGCTGCCCTACGGCATCAACCTGGCGGCCAACCTGATCGCCCGCGAGGGCTACGGCAAGCCGTACTTCGAGACCGTGGCCTCGGCCGACCCCACGCTGCCGGAAAAGCGCGTGCTGCTGGTGAACCCGCGCGACGAGCGGCTGAACGGTGTCACGACACTGGACCTGCGCCTCGAGAAGACCTTCAACGTTCGAGCGGGTGCGCTGACGCTGACGGGCGATCTCTTCAACCTGTTCAACTCGTCCACGGTGCTCGGCCGACAGTACGACGTGACCGCGACGGGGGACACGGGGTTCGATCGGCCGCTGGAGATCATGAACCCGAGGCTGCTGCGCCTCGGACTCAGATGGGCGTTCTGACACCGATGCGGGACGCAGATGGAAGCGGCGGGCCGCAGATGCGCGAATGAAGGTGCGGCCGCAGATGCGTAGATGAAGGCACGGCCACAGATGCGCACACGAAGGCACGGCCGCAGATGCGCAGATGAAGGTACCGCCGCAGATGCGCACACGAAGGCACGGCCGCAGATGCGCAGATGAAGGTACTGCCGCAGATGCGCAGATGAGACCGGGTCAGCACGACGGCGCACGGATGCGGGCCTGCCCTGGGCGAGGCGCACACAGATTCGCCGAGTCGAAGGGCCGGCCCGTTGTTCGTGGACGGGGCCACGCCGTTGGTGACACGATTGGCGGATGAGCACTCCCCTTCCCGAGCCGTGGCTGCGGGGGCCGCTGCCCGGCATTCCGCCGCTCCTGCAACCGGCGGCGCACGCCTTCGTCATGTCGATCGAGGACTGCGAAGCAGCCGCGGCCGGGTTGTCGACGGCGCAGCTGTGGCACGCGCCGGCCGGCGCCGCCTCGGTAGGCTTTCACCTCGTGCACCTGGCGGGCAGCACCGGCAGGCTGCTCACTTACGCGCAAGGCGAGGCGTTGAGCCCGGCGCAGAAGGCCGCGCTCGTTGCCGAGAGGGCGCCCGCCGACCCACGGCCGGACGCGGCAACGCTCCTGCGCGCGTGGCGCGAGGGCGTCGAGCGCGCCCTGGCACAGCTGGCGGCCACGCCGGACTCCACCCTTCTCGACGCGCGCGCGGTCGGGCGCGCTCGGCTGCCGTCCACGGTGCTCGGCCTGTTGTTCCACGCCGCCGAGCACGCGTCGCGTCATACCGGACAGGCCGTGACGACGGCGAAGATCGTGCGGGCGAACCCGAGAACCTGAGAACCCGAGAACCTGAGAACCCTGCCCCCCCGTGCTCCCGACTCGTGACCACGCCGCTGCGTTCATCGCCGCCACCGTCGTTGCGCTCCTAGCCGACGCGGCCATGCAACTGGGATTGGAGGCCGTGCGAGTGTCGAGCTACGGGTCCGCGCCCTGGTGGCTCACGGCCAACGTGATCGGGCGCGGGCGCTGGGTCTTGCTTGCCGTCATCCTCTGGTGGGCGCTGCCCCGACTGGCCGGGACCGGACGCGAGGTATCCGGCTCGACCGAGGTCGCGGCCGGCACCAGCCGCCCCGAAGCCTGGCGCGAGGTGGGCGTTGCCGTGCTGGCCATTCCCCTGCTCTGGGTCCTGGCCACCTGGATGGTCAGCGCCATCCGTTTCACCCTGCTCGGCAGCTGGGCCACCGAGGGCCGGGTGTTCATGGCGCCGGAGTACTATCGCGGCCTCTTGATCGACTACACCCCCTGGTTGGTGGCGGGAGCGACCCTGCTGGGCGTGCGGAAGCACCTCTAGGTGCGGACAGGTGCGGGCGGGTGCGAACAGGTGCGGGCGGGTGCGAACGGGTGCGGGCGGGTGCGAACAGGTGCGGACAGGTGCGAGCGGGTGCGGGCGGGTGCGGGCGGACCCGCCGAGCCGAAGCTCGCGCAGGTGGCGGGCGCGGCGCAGGCGGGGCATCATAGGGACATGGCAGGAACGGTGTTGGTGAAGCTCTTCAACGCGCGCGGGCAGCTGGTGGGGCCCATCGAGGTGCCGCGCATCGAGAAGACGGACGCGGAGTGGCGCGCGCAGCTCACGCCCGAGCAGTTCCACGTCGCTCGCGCCCAGGGCACCGAGCGGCCGTTCTGCGGCACGCTGCTCGACAACAAGCGCCACGGTGTCTACTCATGCGTCTGCTGCGGCCTGCCCCTCTTCGCCTCGAACGCGAAGTTCGACTCGGGCACCGGCTGGCCCAGCTTCTTCCAGCCCGTGGCCGACGAGAACGTGGCCGTTCGCCCGGATCGCAGCCACGGCATGGTGCGCGTCGAAATCCTCTGTGCGCGCTGCGACGGCCACCTGGGCCACGTATTCCCGGACGGCCCGCCTCCGACCTACCAGCGCCACTGCGTGAACTCGGAGTCGCTCGCATTCACCGACGTCGAGGACCTTTCCTCGCTGGCCGATCTGGCCGCCGGGTAGCCGGAACGGCACCCGCCGTCGCACTTTGCTGGCTCCCGCCTCTAGGCCCGGCACGGCAGGCCCGTCCGCACCTGCCCGCACCTGCCCGCACCTGTTCGCACCTGACCGCACCCGCCCGCACCCGTTCGCACCCGCCCGCACCTGTCCGCACCCGCCCCCC
>JBFWQE010000191.1:0-9540 GCA_050249615.1 Vicinamibacterales bacterium | reverse complement strand
TCGAAGACCTTTGTCGGCGCCTTGCTGGCCCAGGCCGCCCTCGAGCACAAGCTGAGGCTCGATGACGACGTCCGGCTCCACCTCGAGGGTCCGTATCCGAACCTGGCCTTCGACGGCCAGCCGGTGCGGCTGTTCCACTTGCTCAACCACCGCTCCGGCCTGCCGTTCATCCTGCCCAATCCGCCGGAAGCGCAGCCGGACTTCCAGGATCCGCGGCCGTTCCCGCAGCGCATAGAGGAGATCGTCGCCCGCAGCAGCAGGGCAGACTTCGATGCCGCCCTGCACAAGGTCACCCTCGAGGCAGCGCCAGGCGCCCGGTTCCAGTACTCGAACGCGGCTGCGCAGCTCGCCGGTTATGTGCTCGAACGGGTCCACGGCAAACCGCTGGAGACCCTGCTCAGGGAGCGCATCACCACGCCGCTCGAGATGAACGATACCGTCATCACCCTGCGGCCGGGACAGGAGCGGCGCGTGGCGCCCGGCTACGACGAGCAGGGACGAGTCCAGGGCCCCTCGTCCGACAAGTTCCAGGGCGCGGGCGCGATCAAGTCGACGTTGCCCGACATGCTCAACTACGCCGCCTGGCAACTCGACGGCGATGACGCGGTCATTGCGCTCTCGCACGAGCCGACCTACCAGGACGACGCGTTCTCGATCGGGCTGAACTGGCAGATGCTGCGCGAGGGGGAACGGGAGGTCATCTGGCAGGATGGCGCCATACCCGGCTACGCGAGCTTCTGCATCCTGCAGCCACAGCTGAACATGGCGCTGGTGATTCTCTCCAACGAGCTGGATCCAGCGACGCTGGGCCGGCTGTCGACGCTCGCCAACCGCATCATGCAGGGCATCGACGCGCGCAGCGTGGCCAAGCCCTGACTCGCCCGGGAGCGAGTTCGGCCTTGCAAGGCCGGACGAGCACGGGCCTCTCGGTACCCCACCCCTCCCGGTCCGAGGCCTGGCGCTGGTATGATCGGTCGGCCTTCCGATTCCTCGCGCGACTGGCCCTTCCGTTCACCGCCAGGAGGACACCATGAAGCTGCTGCCAGTGTTCATCGCCGCCGTCGTTTCTGCCGGCATCGCTCTCGGTGTGCACGCACAGACGTCGCAGCCGGAGCCCTACAAGGTCGTGTTCGATCTCACCAGTGCGGATCCGCTGGACCAGCAGGCGGTCCTTCGCTGGATCAACGAAGTGAAGGCCGTGAACCCGCGGAACCAAGCCGAGGTCGTGATGTACGGGCGCGGGCTGGACCTCGTCATCACCGACAAGACCACGCGCGCGGGCGAGATCTCCAAAGCGATCGCCGATCTCGGAGCGAGTTTCAAGGTCTGCGGGATCGCGGTGAAGAACCAGAAACTCGACAGGAGCCAGCTGCTGCCGAACGTCGAGATCGTCCCCGACGGCATCGGTGCGATCGTCGCCCGGCAGCGCGCCGGGTGGGGCTACATCAAGGTCGGGCACTGACGCTCTGGACCGCGACCGCCAGTCATGCGCGGCGCCGGGACAGCATTCAGGTCCGTGCATCGCTCCCTCTGGCTCCAGGAGATCGACGGCGACGCGCCCGCCGCGCCGCCGCTCACCGGCCGCGCCCGCGCCGACGTGGCCATCATCGGCGGCGGCTACGTCGGCTTGTGGACCGCAATCCGGATCAAGCAGGCACAGCCGTCCTGCGACGTCGTCGTCCTCGAGCGCGACATCTGCGGCGGCGGCGCCTCGGGCCGGAACGGCGGCTTCGTGCTCTCGTGGTGGCCCAAGCTCGCCTCGCTCGCCAGACTGGTCGGAGCGGCCGACGCCGTGCGCATCGCGCGGCAGTCCGAAGACGCCATCGACGAGATTCGCGCGTTCTGCGCCGCGCACCACGTCGATGCCGACGTCCGCCGGGGCGGCTGGCTCTGGACGGCCACGAGCGCCTCGCAGGTCGGCGCCTGGGAGGGGCTGCTCGAGACGTGCGCGCGGGCGGGCGTCGAGCCGTTCCGCCGGGTCGAGCCCGCCGACGTGGCGCGCATGGCCGGTTCACCCGCCCACCGGGCCGGCGTCTACGAGTCCACCGCCGCCATCGTCCAGCCCGCCGCGCTCGCGCGCGGCCTGCGCCGACGCGCCCTCGAACTCGGCGTCCGCATTCACGAAGGCACGACGGTGAACGGCTTCAGCCGCGACCGGCCCGTCGTGGTGCGGGCGCGGGGCGCGACGCTCGTCGCGGACCGGCTCGTCATCGCGATGAACGCGTGGGCCGCCGGCATCCGCGAGCTGGCCCGGTCCATTGCCGTGATCTCGAGCGACATGATCGCGACCGCTCCGATTCCCGGGCGACTGGCCGCGCTCGGCTGGCACCCCGACCTCGCCATCACCGACTCGCAGACGATGGTGGACTACTACCGCGTCACGCGTGACGGCCGCGTGGCATTCGGAAAGGGTGGCTGGACCATCGCCTTCGGCGGGCGCATCGGTCCGGCCTTCGACCACAGCCCGCGCCGCGCCCGGGACGTCGAGGCCGATTTCCGGCACTACTATCCCCCGCTCGCCGACGTGCCCGTCACCCACGCCTGGTCGGGGCCCATCGATCGGACACCGAGCAGCCTCCCGTTGATCGGCCGTCTCGGCGGACGTCCGCATATCGTGTACGGCATCGGCTGGAGCGGCAACGGCGTCGGGCCGAGTGTCGTCGGCGGGCGGATTCTTGCGGCGATGGCGCTCGACGCGTCGGACGAATGGGGACGGCATCCGCTGATCGGCCGATCCGCCGGGCGGTTTCCTCCGGAGCCGATCAAGTTCCTCGGCGCCCACCTCGTGCGCGCCGCCGTCGTGACGAAAGAGCGCGCCGAGCTGCGGGACCAGCGCCCGCCGGCATGGTCCGTCCGACTGGCCCGCTTCGCGCCGGCCGGACTCGAGGACAAGTGAGGAGATGACACGCCGGGCCAACGGGCGTGCATCGGCCCGGACCGCTTCCTACACGTGCTCGTGCGGCTCTGGAACCGCGAGCACCGGACACCGGGCGCCGCGCACGACGCGCTCGGTCGTGCTGCCACGGAGCGCATCGAGGAAGCCCTGGTGGCCCTGGGTCGCCAGCACCAGGAGATCGGCGCCCCACTGTTCGGCCTCCCCCAGGACGCACCGCACGACATCCCCCTGCCTCACGACCATCTCCGGCGACCAGCCCGCGTCCGCCGGCCGGCCGCCCGGTGTCGGCGCCCGGCCCGGGTCTCCGACGTGGATGAGCCGGGCCTCGCTCGCGGTGCAGCCAAGCCCGCGCACCAGGCCCCAGGCCCTGTCGATCGCGGTGTCGGCACCTGGCGCGTGATCGACGGGAATGAGCACCCGTCGCAGGGTGACCCGGCCGTCCTCGGGCGACACGAATCCGTGCCCTCCCTGGGGCACGAACAGCGTCATGGCGCCCGAGCGGCGCGCCAGCGGCTCGGCCACGCTCCGGTGCAGCCACCGATCGATACCGTCCCGCTGGTGCGTGGACAGCACAATCAGGTCGGGCGCGAACGTGCGGACGTGCTCCAGCATGACGTCGACCGGATCGCGGCCGGCCTTGATGATCTTCCTCACGCTGAGCCCCAGCGCATCGTCCACCGCCTCGGCCTCGATCCCCTCGGGCAGCACACCCCACCGGGCCAGGGTCGCCCGGAGCCCCGGGAACCCGGACCAGTCGGCTTCGCGGAGATCGGCCGTCGCCCCGACGTGCATCAGGTCGAGATCCGCCTTCGACTCCAGCGCGATCTTGAGCGCGTGAGCGAAGGCGACCTCGCTCGCCGGAGAGAAGTCGGATGGATGGAACACCCCGAAGGTCCGTTCGAGCCGCTTGTTGACATGGACGCTCAATGGTGACTCCTGTGACGAGCCTTCCAACGATACCCGGGGTCGGCCCATCCAATCGGGCACCTCGAATCAATGGAGCGATCATGACTATAGCCGTTCTCCTGGCCGCCGCCCTGGCCGCGCAACAGCCCGACCTTCGTGACCCCGAATCGGTGGTCCGGCTCCTCGCCTCCCTTCGAACCGCCGACCCGGCCGTGTGCGAGCTTGCCGGGCGCTCGCTCACCAACGTCGGCGGGTGGTGGGACGGCGACCTCCCCGTGCCGATGCCCATGCCGATGCCCACGCCGACGCCGATGCCATGGGCAGGCGGAGGCGTCGATGTCCGCATGCCACGCACGGGCCTTCGAGGCAACGGGGAACTGGAGCTCCGGGTCCTGGAGGCGTTTCGCGGCGCGCTGAAGGACTCGAGCCGATGCGTTCGGCACATCGCCGCACGCATGGTGGCGCGGGCCAGGCCGGCCTGGGCCGCAGCCGACTTCGGCCGGCTGGCGAAAGACGCCGATGCCGGCCTGCGCGAGACCGGTTTGCTGGGGCTCGGTGAGCTCGAAGATCCGGGGACGCTGAGTGTGATGACCGGGGCGCTGGGCGATCGCGATCCCGCGGTCCGGAGCATGGCCGCGTGGGCCCTGGGCGAACTGGAAAGCCTCGACGCCATTCCGGCGCTCGGCCGCGCCCTGAACGACGAAGCGGAATCGGTACGGCGCCGCGCGGCGTGGGCGCTCGGCCAGATCGAAGACGAGGCGGCGCTCGAACCGCTCGCGCGCGTGCTTCGCGACCGCTCGCCCGAGGTGCGGCAGATGGCCATCTGGGCGGTCGGCGAGATCGAGTCGGCCAGGGGCGTCCCGATGCTGAGAGGCGCCGTGGCCGACGCCGACTCGAGGACGCGGCAGATGGCGGCCTGGGCCCTCGGCGAAATTGAAAGCGGGTCGGCGGTCGCGCTGCTCGCACCGCTCCTCGGCGACCCGGTGCTCGATGTGCGGCTGACCGCCCTGTGGGCGCTCGGCGAAATCGAGGCCCACGACTCGGTCGCCGTCGTCGCGCCCGCGCTCAAGGACCGCGATCCCTCCGTGCGGCGGATGGCAGCCTGGGCCCTGGGCGAGATCGAGTCCTCGGCCGCGGTCCCGAGCCTGACACCACTCCTCCGCGATCCCGACGACAGCGTCCGGGCCATCGCGGCGTGGGCGCTCGGCGAAATCGAGAGCTTCTCTGCGCTCTCCGCCCTGGAGGCGGCCCGCGACGATCGGTCCCCCGAGGTCAGGCGCGCCGTGCGGTGGGCCATCGGCAATATCGACGACCGCCGGTGAGGCCGCCGGCTCGGGCCCAGGTGGCATTCGCGTTCGCTTCGCTGCACATCGATGCGCGCCGCGTGACCTCGGCCTGACACTGCGCCCCCGCGGCCCGCCGTGTTAAGCTCTGCGAGTCCGGACGGTCCTGGCGCATCTCATCCCCCCGCCTGGTGGCCCGTGTTCCCCTGCACGAGCGCGGACGGACGACGAACCGATTCGCAGATTCGAAGGGGGCGTTCCATGTCAGATTCGAGCACGATCGTCCGACGATCGACCGGCGGCGCGGCGGCGCTGGCGTGGCTGACGCTCGCGGCCACATCAGCCGCAGCGCAGCCCATTGCGCTGGGCTCGGCGGAAAGCTTCGCCGTACTGGGCCAGACCGCAGTCGTCAACACCGGCGCGTCCGAGGTCACGGGAGACGTCGGGTCGGGCCTCGGTGGGGCGGTCACGGGCTTTCCTCCCGGCACGGTGAACGAAGCCAGCGGCATTCACGAGGACGACGCGGTCGCGGTGCAGGCGTTGCTGGACGCCACGGCGGCGTCCGAGGAGGTCGCGGCCCTGACGTGTCCCGCGGCCAACGACCTCACGGGCCAGAACCTCGGCGGCCAGTCGCTCGCGCCAGGCGTGTACTGCTTCGACGGCGACGCGCCGCTCACCGGCATCCTCACGCTCACCGGCGCCGGGCCCTGGACGTTCCAGGTCGGCGGCCTGCTCACCATCGCCGACAACGCGCAGGTGACGGCGCCTGACGTCACCTCGACGTGCAAGGGCTCGCAGGTGCAGTGGCAGGTGGCAGGCGCCAGCGCCACGGTGGGGACCTCGGCGTCCGTCATCGGCAACATCCTCGCGCAGAACGACGTCACGCTGGGCGCGGGCACGACTGTCGACGGACGCGCGGTCGCGCTCGAGGGCGGCGTGACGATGGAGGACAGCGATGTCGCGGCGTGCAGCTTCGGCGGCGCGTTCCCGCCGCACGACGCCTTCAAGGTCACGGGCGGCGGACAGCTGTCGGTGCCCGAGCCAGACACCCCGGACTTCAGGCGCACGGGCCGCGGGCGGGCGACGTTCGCGTTCGTCGCGATGCCCGGCGCCGACGGCGCGGAGGCGCGCGGGCGATTCGTGTATCTCAACCACGCGCACCGGAGCCGTCCGTCCGCGTTCGGCCGCATGCACGTCTTCGGACGCGTCACCGGCATCGACGTCGTCGCCGTCAACGACGATGGCTCGCCGAGAACCGTGCGGTTCAACGGGACGTGCCGGTCGCGGGCCGACTGCACGTTCAGCGTGCTCGTCGAGGACAACGGCGAAGGGCACCGCGACGATGACGAGGGCGAGGATGACGCGGACGGGGACGGCCTGCCCGACACGGTCGGCCACGACCGGTGGCGCCCGCGCGATCGACTGGGCCTCGTGATCGTCTCGAACGGTGAGATCGTGGAAGCCCGGGCCGTGCGCCCCATCGCGCGCGGCAACATCCAGTTCCACGAGCCGCGCGACACGGCGCTGACGACCGACCTCAACGACGTCGAGTTCAGCCCGGGCACGGTCGTTGACGTGACGGTGTCGATGAATCCGGGCGCCGTGTCCGCGCCGGCCGACGCCTACGTCGTCCTGGAGCTGCCGAACGGGCAGTTGCTGTCGTGGACCGGCCGGGGGCTGGTACCCGGCCTGGTGCCCGTGGCGCGTGGCTTCGTGCCGTTCCCCTACGAGGGCGCCGTGGCGCAGGTGGCGGTCCCGCGGGGCGCGCCGCCGGGCCGCTACACGTGGCTCTCGGCGCTCACCGCCGCGGGAACGCTCAACCTCCTGACGCCGATCTCGGAGTCGGTCTTCACGATTACACCGTAGGCGTCGATCGCTCGATCGTGGAGGAGAGGGCCGGAGGTGGCCGGTCCTCTCCTCGCGTACCACGGCGTCGCCCGCGGGCGAGCGATAGGCGGGCTCATCGAGTGGATTGTCCCGGATGGGTCCGTCTATGCTTTGATGCGGATGACTCGCCGGCGCCGGAGGTGGGCCTTACGTGCGCGTGCCCGGTCGCTATCCCGCCGGGTCCACTGGGGCCTGGTGGTCGCGGTCATCCTCTACGGCACCTTGCTGCGCGGGTGCCGGCTGGGCGAGGCGCCCCTCTGGACCGACGAAGCCGAGACCAGCATCAACGCGCTGACCATCCTGGCCGAGGGCGTTCCGGTCAGCCAGTACCTTGGCCAGCCAATCTACGAGAACACCCTCACCGAGCCCTGGCCCGAACACCCCGAGTACGAATTCAGGGACTCGAGCTATTCGAATCGGGGACTGGCCATCTATCACGGCTGGCTGCCGCTGTACGCGACGGCGCTCAGCTTCTGGCTGCACGGCATCGAGCCCGATGTCGCACCAGCCGCGCCTCACATCCCGCGCAGCGTCGACGATATGTACCGGCGCACGGTCGCCGCCCGATTGCCCGGCGTCGTCTTCGGGGTCGTCTTCCTGCTGGCCATCTTCCTGGCCGCGCGGGAAATCTACGGCACCGACGCAGGATGGGCCGCGCTGGCGGCGGCAACCATCAGCACGTCGGCCGTCACCCTCGCGCGACAGGCGCGCTACTACTCGGCCACGCTCGCGCTGACCGCCGTGGCCGCCTTCCTGCTCGCCTGTATGGTCCGGCGAGGGCGGCGCCGCGACTTCGCCACGGGCGGAGTCGTGCTGGCGCTGCTGTTTCACACGAACCTGCTCGCGCTGGCGGGCATCGCGGCCGCCTTCGCCTCAAGCGCCCATCTGCTGCTGCGCCAGGAGAAGATCGGGACCAAGCTCCTGCTGCTTGCCGGCCCGTTCCTGGCGGGCGTCGTGCCGTGGGTGCTGGTCACTGGCTTCCTCGACTCCGCAGCCAGCCTGCCGGCCGCCCGCACGCTGCTTACCGCCGAGGAGATCGGACTCTATCTGTGGGAACGCCGCCCGTTCGTCGTCGTCGCGGCGGCCACGCTGGCATGGCTCACCTGGATCCAGGTGTTCCGCGCGCGCGTGCCCGAGCGCGTGCGCCGGCCCTTCGTGCACTCGCGGCGCGTCCTCATCGTGCTGGCGGGATGGACCGCGGGCGCCTTCGCCGCCTTCAACCTGCTGGTGCCGGCCGCCAGCTACTTCTACTCGCGCCTGTCGCTGATTCTCCTGGTGCCAGCGCTCCTGTTCGGCGCCACGCTGTTTGCGGCCGCGGCGCGCGCCATCACGCGTCATCATTCACCGCTGCTCGCATCGGCCCTGTTGGTCCTGCTCCTGGCGTCGGCCGGCAAGGCCATCGCGTGGTGGCCGCCGACCGACGGCGCAAAGCCGCCGCTGTTCGAGTTGGTCGAGCACCTCCAGTCCATCCGCCTGAAACCAGGCACCCGCGTGTACGGCGACACCGGCTCGGCCCTCCCCCTCGTGTTCTACAGCGGCCTGCCCGTCCAGAACGTCATGCCGATCAGGCGCGCGTTCCTCGAGACGTATCCGGGGGACCTCATCATCGTCGAAGCGCCTCCCATGGTTTCCCTGTCCGGCCGCGACGTACACGACGGCCTGGCCGCGCGAGCAATCCACGTCGACGACGGCGAATCATGGCACCTGGCGCGGCGCGTGTACCAGCACGCCCTGGCCGCGCGGCTGCGCCGGCGAGCGGCAGTGGTCGCGACGGCACTGCCCCCTGAACCGCCGTCGTTTGCAGAGTTGGAGAGGCTTCAGGCGGCCAAGACCCGCAACGAGATGGCCCTCCAGTTGATCGACAACGGCAACCCGATGTTCAGGGGCTTCCAGTACGACACGCTCACCGAGATGTGGCAGGTGTTCTTCTATCGCTTCGTCGATCCGGCTGCCCACATGGGCCCGCGGCTCAACTACGCGCCGCGCGTGCCGGGCGCCACCGCCGCCATTCTGCGTGGCGGTTGGGTGGTACTGCACTCCCCGCCCCCGGCGACGGCAGCTGCCGATCTGCCCAGGGAAGGCCCCTGACCGCGGACACGACGTGGGCGACGCGACGATCACCAGCGTCTGGCATCCTCCATCGTCAGGCAACCTCCGAGCCGGGACGGCCCCGCCCGGCTCCCGGCATCAGCCGGAGAGAGCTGGCCCGGGCGCGTGCGCGACAACTCGACGATGACCGCACGGCCGCCGGCCGAGAAACGCTCGTCCGCGACCATGGGGCCGAGCTCGCTCAGCGTCGAAAGCAGCCGTCCGTCGAAGTCCTTCGGCACATCGTCGAAGCGAAAGCCAAGGTAGACCAGCGCGCGCCGGTGGACCGCGAGCGCCGCGCGAAGCTCGTTACCGCCGCACTCCATTCGCCCTGGCGCGAAGCCCACGACGAGGATGGGGGTGCCATCCGCCAGGCGACTGCCGTCGGCCGTGTCCTCCCCCATGGGCACGTCGCCGTACCACCAGATCGCCGGGAGGGCCAGGTGCGTCGTCACCAACACGTCGCCCGGCTGGCGGCGC
>JBFWQE010000190.1:0-9920 GCA_050249615.1 Vicinamibacterales bacterium | reverse complement strand
GTCGCGCACGTCCTTCGTCGGGTAGAGCGAGGTGATGGTGAGGCGCGTCTTGCCGCGCTCGTCGGTGAGGATGGTCGTCACCACCGACTCCGCGTCGGGAAACGGCTCGTAGATCTCGGTGTAGACCAGCCGATCGGGCGCGGCGATCTCGCGGTACACCCCACGAAAGGCGAACTCGCCCTGCGGTCCGCGGCCGACGAAGCGCCAGGTGCCGCCCGGGCGGAGGTCGATGTCGCAGACCTGCACCGAGTAGCGGTCGTCGAGGATGCCCCACCACCGCCGGACGTGCTCGGGCCTGGTCATCGCCTCGAACACGAGCTCCCGCGGCGCGTCGAACTTCGGGTCAGCGTGATCTCGCGGTTGGACGGGGTCGTGGCCTTGAAGGTGTCGCTGTTGGCCGTGTGGATGCCTGGCATGGCGGGTCTCCTTCGGGACGCGGGATGCTCGTAAACCCACGAGTTAATTAACCGATTGGTTTAATGCATCGCGCCGGCCGCCGTCGTCAAGTGCCGCAGATCGGCACACCGCGTGACGAGCAGTCCGGACGGCTGTTCACATGCCCGGGGCGCCGAGGCGGATGGTCGTCGTCACCGGCGGCTCGGCCTCGTCGTAGACGAACGCGCGCAGGCGGCGCGCGCGCCAGAGCCGCCAGGTGCGCAGTGCCATCCAGGTGGCCAGCAGGGTTCCGCTCACCCACGACGAACGAACCGGGTCGCCGATCGCCCACACCGCGATCGCTGGCAACCGGTAGGCCGTGAGCAGCCACGCCGCGAGGTACACGGGCCACAGCACGCGGAGGCGCAGCTGTCCGGGGCGGTAGGTGCAGGTGCATGGCACCGTGCGCAGCGTCAGCGTCAGCAGCTCGACGAACGCGAGGCCCGTGGCCATCACCACGGCGAAGACGGTCAGCCCGAGCGTGGCGCCTCCGGCCACAGCCGCCCCGGCGCCGAAGACAATCGCCAGGGGCCACGCCGTCGCCACGGCGATCACGGTGACGGCAGTGGTCAGCACGCGCGCCTTGTCCGCCGGCTCGGTCAGCTTGAAGATCCAGTTCGACGCGGGCTCGACCGGAAGCATCATCGCCACGCGCAGGGCGGCGGAGGTCCAGCAGAGCAGGCCGAGCGGGATGGAGAACCAGGCGTACTGCTTCGCGGCCGTGTCCGCCGGGCCGAGCAGGCGGCCGGCGATGGGGAGCGCGCAGAGCAGCGCCATGCCCACGTAGCTGCCGACGAGAAAGCGATGCGCGTGGCTGCGCGAGAGCGTGGCCACGATGAAGGCGGCGAGCCCGCGCTCGAGCGGGGTCCGGAGGACGGGCGCCAGGCCCGCGAGCCACAGGCGCGTGCCCGTTCCCGACCACCAGGCCTCGCGCCGGCCCTCGCCGGCGACCGCGTTCCTCAGGCAGCGCTGGTAGGCCAGGGGGTAGGCGACCAGGGCCACGGTGACCGCCAGCGTCGATGCGAGGGCGGCCCTCGACGCAAGGAGGGTGAAGACCTCGCGGTGATCGCCCGCGACCCATCGATAGACGCCCACGAACCACGCGGCTGGATTCCACAGCACCCACCGATTGCCCGTGTCCGCGGACTGCAGCACCTCGGCCAGGCTCGGCGCGTGCCACAGCGCGCCCACCATTCCCGCGAGCGCCGCGGCCTGCAGGGGCCACGTGGCGACCTGAATGGCGCGGGGGCCCAGGACGGCGGCCAGCACCACCTGGAGGTCCAGCAGGAGGAAGAAGACGAATCCGGCCCCCAGCATCGTGCCGGCTACGTGTCCGGTGAGGCGCGGCAGCACGAGCCCGGCCTCCCGCGGGCCCAGCGTCAGGGAGGTGAAGGCCACCGCGGTCGGCACGGCCACGGCGGTGGCGAACATGGCGAAGAAGCGGACGAGGGCCACCAGGCGCGCGCGGGCCTGCTCGCCGGGGCGGAGCGGCAAGGGCCCCAGCACCAACGCGTCCACGCGGTCCGGCGTCAGCGACGTCCACACCATCATCGTCACCAGGGCGGCGATGGCCATGGCGAAGTCCACGTGGAACGCCTGGCTGGCGAAGAAGATGCGGTCCTGCGCCTCCGGCGCGAAGGTGCGCACGTGCGCGTAGTTGAACATCTGGCTGCCGCTGAACATCACGCCCGGCGTGGCCAGGGCCGCCAGCATCCACGTGAGGGCGCTCGAGGCCGAGACCGACGATGAGAACAATTCGGTCTCGAAGAGGCGGCCGACGAACGCCCGTGAGAGCAGCCGGGCTCGCCGCCGCTTCATCCGCGCACCGCGTCGATGATTGACCGAGCCGCCGCGTGCACGTCGTGGTGAACGGCCAGTTGCACGAAGACGTGCTCGAGCGACTGGTCGTGCTGCAGCTGCCGGAGCCGGTCCACGCGGTCGTGAGCGACAACGCGCCCCTCGGAGAGGATGACGACCTCGGTGCAGAGCTGCTCGACGACTTCGATGACGTGCGAGCTCATCAGGATGGTGCGGCCTTCCTCGGCCAGGCCCCGGATGACCGCGCGCAGCATCAACGCCGTGCCGATGTCCAGGCCCGAGAACGGCTCGTCCAGGATGATGACGGCAGGGTCGTGCAGCAGCGCGGCGGCGATGAGGACCTTCTGCCGCATGCCCTTCGAGAACGCCGACAGCGTGGAATAACGGTCATCGGCCAGGCCGAGCAGATCCAGAAGGCGCTCGATCCTGCGTTCCAGCGCCCGTTCGTCGAGGTCGCGCAACCCGCCGACCAGCCGCAGGTACTCGGGCGCGGTGAGGTGCGTGTAGAGGTGCGGTTCCTCCGGCACGTAGCCGAGCTGACGGCGAAAGGCGGGCAGGTCGTCGAAGATGGAACGGCCGCGCCACAGCACGTCGCCGGAGGTGGGTATCTGCAGCCCCACCAGCATGTGCACGGTGGTGGACTTCCCGGAACCGTTGGGCCCCAGATAACCGAGGATCTGCCCCGGGCGTGCGGTGAACGACGCGTCCCTGAGCGCGGGGAGCGCGCCGTAGTACTTCGTCAGCGACCGGGCTTCGAGCACGCGCACCTCCCTCGAGCCAGTTCCTTCAGCAGCGTCTTAGACACCGCCTCCAGGCCCGGGTTCCGCGAACGGCGGTCCCGGCACGCTCGTCTCATCCGGGGATGGACACGCTCCTTCAGGACCTGACGCTCACCCTCCGCCACCTGGCGCGCCGGCCTGCCTTCGCGGCGGCCGTCGTCCTGACGCTCGCGCTTGGCATGGGCCTCAACGCGGTGGGCTTCACGGTGGTGAACAGCGTCTTCCTCAAGGGGGCGGGCAACGCCGTCGGCGTGGACGTGGGGCGCATCATCACGACGCCGGGGAGCGAGGAGAGCGGCAATGCGTCGCTGGAGGAGCTCGAACGTTTCTCGGCCGCTACCAACGGTGCCCTGGACGTCGCCGCCGAGGGCCGCCTGACCATGGCCTGGCGCCACGACGGGGCAGCGGAAACCGCGTGGGTGCTGGCCGTCTCGCCGGGCTACTTCTCAATCGTGAATGCGCCGGTCGTTGCGGGCCAGCCGATCGTCGAGTCGGTTCCGGGCGGAGCACCCTCGGTGGTGATCGGCGAACGCTTCTGGCGCGAGAAGCTGGGCGGGCCGTCGCTTGCCCGCCTCACGCTGCGCCTGAACGACGTCGAGGCGCAGGTGGCGGGCATCATCTCCGGATCCTTCACCGGCCCTGCCGGCCTCTATTCTCCGGATATCTGGGTCCCGCTTGAGGCGCTCCCCTCGTTCGGCGCGTCACCCACTCTGCACAAGCGCGACACGCGATGGTTGTTCGTCCTCGGCCGACTGGTCCCGGGTGCGACGGTGGCACAGGCCCAGGGACAGCTCGAGACCGCGGCGGCGGGCATGGCCCGCGACTGGCCGGACACCCACGCCGCACGCGGCGCGCGTTTCCGACTGTTGAGCGAGGCCGGAACCGAGATACGCGGCGCCCTCGCCGCCATCGTGATGGGCATCATCGGCCTCGTCCTGCTGCTGGCGTGCTTCAACGTGGCCAACCTGCTGCTGGCGCGGGCCGTCGAGCGCGAGCGCGACATGGGCATCCGCGCGGCCCTTGGCGCTCGGCCGGGCCGGTTGGTGCGGCTCGTCATCACCGAGGGTGTCGTGCTCGCGACGCTCGCGGGTATCGGAGCGCTCGCCATCGCCTGGTGGACGCAGTCGCTCGTCGGCGCGTTCGCCATTCCCATCGAAACGCCGCAGCACCTGGATCTCACGCCCGATGCCACTGTCGTCGGGTTCATCGTCCTGCTCGTAGTCGTCTCCGGCGTGCTGCCGGGCCTCTGGCCCGCGATGGCCGCCGCGCGGATCGATGTGCTGCGGGTCCTCGGATCGCAGGGCGCGGGCACCGCCGCCGGCCAGCGCGTGCCGCTCCGCTCGTGGCTCGTCGGGGCACAAATCGCGGGTTCGACGGCCTTCCTCGTCGTAGCTGCGCTGTTCATGCAGTCGTACGGAGTGCTCTCGATGGCCGACGCGGGCTTTGCGCGTGACGAGCTGCTGGTCGCGGAGTTCGAGCCCGCCGCACAAGGCCATCCCGCGGAGCGTGCCGAACGGTACGCGGCGCTGCTGACCCAGCGCGCGGCTGCGCTGCCGGGCGCCAGGGCGGTGGCGGTCGCCGACCGCGCGCCCTTCTTCATCGGCTTCGATCGCCTCACGCCGGCGTGGCCGATGGATGGCGCCTGCGAGGCCGGCGCCTGCCCGGCCTGGCCGACGTTTGCCGTCGGGCCGGGCTACTTCCAGGCCCTGGGAATCGGGATGGCCGAGGGCCGCGAGTTCGAGCGGGAGGGTGCCGCCGGCGAGGTCGTGATCAACCAGCCGCTGGCCGAGGCGTTGTGGCCAGGCGGCCACGCGCTCGGCCGCCTGCTGCGCGTGGGCGTGAATGGCACCACTGCCACGGTGATCGGCGTCACGGCCCCGTCGCGGATGCGCGGCTTCGATCGAGAGGCGCCGGCGCTGTTCGTGCCGCTCACGCCCGGCAGCTTCGAGGGCCCCCTGACGATGGTCGTGCGCACGGCGATGCCCGCATCGCTGGTGCGGCCCTTCACGGAGGCAGCGCAGTCGGTGGACCCGAACGTGCCGCTGTCGGTGAAGACGATGGAGCAGCGCATGGCCGTGCAGCTGTGGCCGTTCCGCACGACCACGTGGGCGTTCTCGATCTGCGGCGGACTGGCGCTGCTGCTCGGCACGGCGGGGCTGGCCAGCGTTGTCATTCACGCCGTCAGCCGGCGCCGTCGCGAGTTCGGCGTGCGCGTGTCGGTCGGGGCCACGCCGCGAGACATCGTCGGCGACGTGCTGCGGGGCGGCGTCGCCCTCCTGCTGCCGGGTCTGGCCGTCGGGCTCGCGTTGGCCGCGGCCGCCACGCGCGTGGTGCAGGCGGCCTTCGTCGGCGTGAACGTGCTCGACCCCGGCGTTTACCTGGCCGTGGCGGCGCTCGAGGGCGCGGTGGTCGTGCTCGCCTGCCTGGGCCCGGCTTGGCGCGCGTCACGCGTGGATGCGCTGAGCGCGCTCCGGAGCGAGTAGGACGGCCGGCTGCCGCCGCGTGCGTGGCTCGGCATGCCTGGCCCGCGGCAAGCCCGGCTCCAAGCCCGGTAAAACCACGCGCCGGCGCGTTGACTCTGCAAGGCGTGGGGGCCCCCAACCCCACGCGCGACCCCCGCCTCCGCGTGGTTTTTCGGCAATGCGCGCGGGCTTTCCGCAGGGCTTGCCGCCGGCCAGGCACGCCGATCCCCGCCCCTCCGGCAGCCCGGATCACCCGAGCGGCGGGCCGGGCGGCAGCGGATAGCGCGAGCGCGGCCGGCCGCCCCACGGCGGCAGCACGCTCTTCGGCGCGTGGGCGGCCGGGTCCTCGAGGTAGCGCGCGATGTCGCGCTCGGCCTGGCGATAATGCGCCTCGGCGAGCGGGCTGTCGCCCTTGCGCCCGCGCAGCGACTCGCCGAGCCGGGCGATCTGGTCGAGGACGTAGGCCCGCGCCTCGGGCGTCGTGTCGGCGTGTCCGCCCAGCCTCATCAGCGAATCGAGCGCCACGCGCTCGGCGACGCGGCGCAGCGATCGGTTCCGCGCGTCGGCGTCGCCGGCCGCGTTCCAGGTCCGCGCCAGCACTGCCTCGACGACCTCGGGCAGCGAAAGCGCGCCCTGCTGCCGATCCGCGAACGCCACCAGCCGCGCCGCGCGGGCCGGATCGAACAGCGGCTCCAGGACCATCGCCGACAGGATGCGCGCCGCCCGCAGGTGATCGAAGGCGTAGCCCTCGCCGAGGTCCTCGAGATTGGAGGCCGGGCTCGGCGTGAGCTGCGCCAGCAGCGTCTCGGGAATGGCGAGGTTGGCCGGCTCGAGGCTCTCCATCAGCAGCCCGAGGACCTCCCGCTGCAGCGCCGCCGGGACGATCTCGGTTGGCGGCAGCCTCTCGCCCTTGACGACGATGTTGTGGTACATGCCGCCGACGTAGCCGAGCCCGGCCTCGATGGCATAGCGGTGGTGGAGGTAGGTCATCCACAGGCGCAGGTCGCGCAGCGCGCCGATGGGCTCACCCGCCTCGAGGATGGCGGGGCCGTACTGCGCCAGCATGATCGTCCGCGCGGCCATCGTCTCGCGCAGGTACTCGGTTGGCGTCGCGCGGTCGTCGTACCAGACCCATCGCGGATCGGTCGAGGGCACGTACAGGATGTTCTTCGCGCGCATCTCGGCGATGATCGCGTTGAGCCCTGCCTCTTCCTTGTCCCGTGGCAACTCCGTATACGCGTTGCGCGCCATGAAGTCGTCGTAGAGGCCCGTGCTCGTCTCGATCGCCTCGCTCAGGTCGAGGCGGCCCTGCGTCACCTTCACGCGCGGCGTCGGGTACTCCATCACCGACGCACGGTCGTTGATGCTCGACGCCCAGTTGTGGCCGAAGCCCATCACGTGCCCCAGCTCGTGGGCCGTCAGCAGCGATTGGCGCCGGAGCACCATCTCGCGCTGCGCCTCCGGCATGGACGCGCCGGGCTGCGAGGCGAGCACCAGCACCTCCTCGGGCACCGGCAGCACCATGCCGCAACTGTCGAAGCCCGCATCGTCGCCTGCGCCGCCCGTGGTCGGCGTGTAGCTCTCGAAGTAGTTGCCGATGGTGCGGATGCGGTGCGAGTCCATGCGCGTCTTCGAGCCGAGGATCTCACCCGTCCGCGGATCGCGATACGTGCCGCCGCTCGAGAAGCCGCGCTCGTCGCGGTTGATCCAGAGGATCCACGCGTAGCGGATGTCCATCGGATCCATGTCCGGGGTCGGGTCACGCACCTGGACGGCGTTGCGGAAGCCGGCCGCCTCGAAGGGCTTGTTCCAGGCGAGCGCGCCCTCGCGCATCGCGCTCCGGATGGGCTCGGGAATCGCCAGGTCCAGGTAGAAGACGATGGGCTTCTTCGGCTCGCTCATCGCCGCGGCAGGGTTCTGCTTCTCGAGGCGCCAGCGCGTCACCCACTCGACGTCGGTGTTCTGGTTGAACGGTCTGGCATAGTCGCGGAAGCCGATGGCGCTGACGCCAATGCGCGGATCCGCCCGGCGCGGCGTGTAGCCGGTGGGCGCCCGCAGGAACGAGTGGTGGATGCGGAGCGTGAACGACTGCGGGTCCGGCGTCACGTTGGCGACGAGCCGCCCGGGGCTGTCGGCCGCGAACGTGACGATGGTTTCGATCTCGGTGTTGTCGGGGAACGCCTTCATTCGCGCGGGGTAGAAGCCGCTCCGCGCCGCGTCGAAGCGGAACGTGCCCTGGTTGGCGCGGCGGAGATCGCCCACCACGTCAGCTGCATCGCGCATGAACAGGGAGGTGGCGTCCACCAGCACACGCGCGCCCTCGACGGCTTCGATGGGCAGCGACGCCAGCACGGACGTCGGGAACGAGTCGCGCACGTTCTCGACCAGCGCCGCGTGCCCGCCCACGGCCCGGTAGCGCAGGTTCTGCTGGACGACCAGCACGCGCGGGCCGGAGCGGTGGAAGTGCACCACGCTCGAGCTCATGATGCCGCGGTCGAACGACATCTCCACCGACCCGCCGCCGCTCGCGGCGGAGACGTAGTAGAGCACGTCCTGGTCGAACGCGGGCACCTCCATCAGCACGCGGCCGCGCGCCTCGTCCCAGTAGAACGGGACGAAGCCGTCCGCCCGCTGCAGCCCGGCCGTGCGCTCGGCCAGGCTCGAAGCGACAGGCGGTTGGGCCAGGGTGAGTCCGGGGACGGTCAACAGCGACAGGAACAAGACGACGGCGCGCAGCATGTCCACCTCCGAAGGCACAGCCATTTTCCCGGGCGACCGGTCGGCCACGAGGGTACAGTAGGAGGGGCCCCCATTGCCAAGGGGCTACGCCTGAAACCACCATCCCCGGCAGCCGTAGACGTTGCACCGTATGGGTCCGATGAGAAGCCGCTGGCGGGGTCGTGCGAACGCAGTCCTACTCTGTGCGCTCGCGGTGCTCGCGCCATCCCCGAGTGCGGCGCAGGTCCTGGAGTCCTTCGAGCTGCTCCCCCTCCGCGTGAACATCGGCGATCGGATCCGGATCGAGGACCAGTCCCGGGTGACGACGACCGGGCGTGTCACGCGCGTCACACGAGAGGAGATCGCGCTGCAGACCCAAACCGGTGAGCGGCGGTTCTCCCGGGACGACGTGCGCGAGGTCGCGGTACGCCGCGACACGCTGCGACGGAGCGCCCTGATCGGCGCCGGCGTCCTGGCGGTTGTGAGCGCGGTGACCGTTTGCGCGCGCGAGGATGAGGGAAACTGCGCCCTTGTCGGGCTGGGCGCCGCTCCCGTCGGTGCGGGCCTTGGACTGGTCGTCGGCTCGCTCATCCCCCGCATGACGACCATCTATCGCGCGCCGCCGCAGGCCGCATCTGAGACCCCGCCTTCCCCCCCGCGCATGGGGGAGGCCAGCCTGCTCGAGGACCTCGCGCTTCACGTCAACCTCGACGATCAGCTTCGGATCGTGGACAAGGCTGGCACCCGGGCGAGCGGCCGCCTGATTGGGCTGACCGCCGAGGAGCTCACGCTCCGGACCGCAGCCGGCGAACGGCGCTTCCCGCGGGCGGACCTCCGTGAAGTGGCCGTTCGCCGCCGCCCGCTTCGTGCGGGCGTGCTGATTGGCGCCGGCGCTGGCGCCGCCCTGGGCGCTCTGGCGGCCTGCACGGGCGACGATCGGGAAGAGTGCCCCGACGCCGCCCTCATCGCCGGCGGCTTGGGCGCCGGTGTCGGGCTCGGCCTCGCAGCGCTGATGCCGCGCACGACCGTCGTCTACCCGGAGGCAGGGAGCCGGATCTCCGTGCTGCCCGTGCTGACGCGCACTGGTGTGGGCGTGCGGGTCAGTCGCCGGTGGTGAGAAGGCGCCAGGTGCGCCGCGCGGAGCTTGCCGTGTGCGCGTTCTCTGCACGACCGTGTCGATCCGGGCCAAGCTCGTTCGACGTCCGAGCAGGAGCCCGAGATCGGGCGGCCCAGGAACAGGAGAAACCGGCATGCGCTTCATGGTGATGGTCAGGGCGACGAAGGACTCGGAAGCGGGCGTGATGCCCAGCCAGGAACTGCTGGCCGAAATGGGCAAGTACAACGAAGAACTGGTGAAGGCGGGCGTGCTGCTCGCCGGCGAGGGGCTGCAGCCCAGCTCGAAAGGCGCGCGCGTGCGCTTCAAGGGCAGGGAGCGCACCGTCGTCGACGGCCCGTTCACCGAGACGAAAGAGCTCATCGCCGGCTTCTGGCTCATGCAGGCCCGTTCGAAAGACGAGGTCATCGAGTGGGTGCGCCGCTGCCCGAACCCCATGGAGGGCGAATCGGAGATCGAAATCCGCCAGGTGTTCGAGGCCGAGGATTTCGGCGAGGCCCTCACGCCCGAGTTGCGGGAGCAGGAGGCGCGGCTGCGGACCGAGGTCGAGCAGCGGAAGGAGTAGCGGCGCACCTCACGCGGTGCGGCCGCGGG
>JBFWQE010000189.1:0-9932 GCA_050249615.1 Vicinamibacterales bacterium | reverse complement strand
CACGAGCCATGCCACCCCGCTGCGAGGGGCGCTCACTCGACCCGCGTGATTCCTGGTTACCGGGAGCGTCATCTACCTTGGGCCTGCGGCGATCGGAGCGGGGCGGTCCCGGTGGCCATGGCGGCCGCACCTGGCCATCAGGACCTCCGAATGCCTTGCGACACGATGCGAGCCGCCAGGACTCGAGCGTGCGGGGCGAACGAGCTACGGGCCCGGCCTCGGCCCCTCACGTTGGCGCGACGGCCTGACTGACCAGGCGATTCGCGGCGTCCGCCTGTTCAGGCCGCACGGACTGGCGAAATCTCGAGGGCGTGCACCCGAACGTGCGGTGGAAGGCGGCCGTGAAGTGGCTGTGGTTCGAGAACCCGAGCGCCAATGCCAGCTCTGTCAGGTCGGAGGCATGCGGCAGCTCGACCAGCGCGCGTGCCAGGCGCAGCCGCACGAGGTACCGGTGCAGCGGCATGCCCTCGAGGCGGCTGAACACGCTGGTCAGGTACGCGGGCGAGGTCCCGACGGCACGAGCCACGTCCGCCAGGCGCACCGGCGCCGACAGGTGCGCTGCCAGGTACTCCTTGGCGCGGCGCGCGAGCCGGAGGGTGGACGGACTGGCGGCGGGCTGACCGGGCGGCATGGCCAACGACGCGGCCAGGAAGTCCACGAGCCATTCCTCGCCGGCCAGCTCGTCCCAGCCCTCCTGCGACGTGCGATGGAGACCCTCGATACCCAGGCGCTGCAGGCACCGGTCGGCCGGACGGCTGCGGTGGCGGAACAGGGCGTGAGTGGACAACGCCTTTTCCGGCATCCCCAGCATCTCGGCCAGCAAGGTTGGCCTGACGGTGACGATCATCTCGGCGTAACCGTTCACGGGCTGGCTGACCCGGTACCCTTCTCCTCCCGTGACGAACAGCACCTGGTTGGCGTCCGCGACCACATCGTCGCGGCCGACGTGCCAGACGAACGCGCCCGCGCATGGCAGGCACACCTGGAAGTCCGGCGAGTAGCTCTCGGCGCGTGGCTGCTCGGCCGGGGGCCCGGTGACCTCGAGGCTCTCGACCAGGCCGATGCCGTTCTCGAGCAGTCGCGCGCGTGAGGCGGCGGGCGCCCGCCCTGGCCGCCCTGTTGGACCTGCGGCCGCGCCGTCACACGCTGGAGAGGTCACGCGAAAGGACACGGAGAGAGCATGCTAGGCCAGGTGGCTCGGGCGGCACTATCGAAAACGTTCGCCGCGCGCCACCTCGAGCACGGGCGTGCCTCCATCGCGGTCGTATACTCACGGCCATGGGAGGACTGCCCGATGGCGCCCGTCGGGTTCCCCCAGCTCATCGAGACCTGGATCGACGAAGATTTGCTGAGGTACGAGGTCGTCTGGGCGGCGGCCGGCGCCCCAAACGCGGTATTCAGCACGAGCCCGGTGGCGATTGCCACCATCACGGCGGGCACGGTCACGCGCGTCCGCTGAATCCGGCGGCCGCGGGGCCGCAATGCAGGCGTTGGAGGGAACACAGATGAGACTGGCTGTCCTGACCGTCGTTGCCCTGGCCGTGGCTCCCCTCCACGCGCAGGGCCCGCTCACCACTACGAACATCCAGCGCTATTACATGCCGGTGCGGATCTTCCTGCAGGGCGCCGCCGAGGTGATGCCTGCGGAGAAGTACACCTTCAAGCTGGCGCCGGAACAGATGACGTTCGGACAGTGGATCAATCACTCGACGGAGCGCAACTACGTGGATTGCGCGACGCTCAAGGGCGAGCCCAACCCGATGCCGAAGGCGAAGACCGACCTGCTGGCGGGCAAGGCCGAGATCGTCAAGGCCCTGCAGGAATCGTTCGCGTACTGCGACGCGGCGTTCGAGACGCTCGACGATCAGAAGATCCTCGCCTCGCCCCAGATGGTGTACGCGTTCCTGCACACCACGGTGCACAACAACGAGATCTACGGGAACATCGTCGGCTACCTGCGCGCGAACCACATCACGCCGCCCTCCACCGAGATGATCCAGGAGATGATCAAGGCGAAGAAGACGCCCGAGCAGATGTTCAAGGAGATGATGGAGAAGTACGGCAAGAAGCCGGCCCCCCGCTGACGTCGCCTCAGCCTGCGGCTGGCTCCTCCGGCTTCGGGCGCCAGAGCACGAAGACCTTGCCCACCTGCGCGACGAGCGCCGCGTCCGCACGCGCGCAGATCGCCTCGGCGAGCGCGGCACGGGCCTCGCGGTCGGTGCCGCCGATCTTCACCTTGATGAGCTCGTGCGCGGTGAGCGCGCGATCCACCTCCGCCGCGAGGGCGTCGGTGAGGCCGGCCTGCCCGACCTGCACGACCGGCTCGAGCGCGTGGGCACGGGCCTTCAGCCGCGCGCGCTCGCGCGGGGTGAGTGAGACGGGCATGCCTCGATTGTAGTCGCACGCGGATCCGGTGGCGCGATGGCGCGCATGGTGGACGTGCGTGTCGTCGAGTCGGCCGACCTGTCCAGCGTCGAGCGCGCGGCCATCCGGCGCCTCCTGGACGAGGCGTTCTCGGGCGCCTTCTCGGACGACGACTGGCAGGGTGATGACTGCGATCGCGACGCTCATCCTGTCGCGATTCGACATCGGCGCCCCGATCATCTGAGGAGCACCCTGGCGATAGCTGGTGAGGCAATCGATGACGGCCGGGAAGGGCCGCGGCCGTCGCCTGGCCGCTATCGCCGGCGGCGGGGAGCATCGGTCGGGGCGGGCTGAAGGGCTTCGGCCAGCACCCGTCCCACGGATCCCGACGGGATTTCCACACCCAGGAGCGTGGCCAGCGTGGGCGCCAGATCGTTCAGCGCGACGTGGTCCGAGTACTCGCCGGGCCTGACCCGGCGGCCCATGAGGACGAGCGGGATGTGCGCATCGTAGCTGTAGGGCGTTCCATGCGTCGTGCCCTGCGCCTGGCGGATCCAGTACGGGTCGAGAACGATCTCGAGGTCGCCAGAGCGCCGCGCAAGGAACCCGCGCAGGACGCGGCTGCCAATCCGGTCGTCCGGGACGATCCCGCGAAGGAGATCGTCGCGCGTGTACACGCGCGCCACGTGGGGAACAGCCGCCGCGGCCGTTGCGGCGACACGGCGGACCTCTGCCGGGTCGAGCCCGAGTGCAGCGATGTGCTCGTCGTTGAGATACGGCGACGACCCCGCCGTTGCGAGGATCCACTTGCCCTCGCCGAACCGCTTCGCGAGGGCCTGCTGAATGGGCTCGAACAGCTCCTTCGACGTCAGACGGCCGCCAGGCAGGCCGCGCTCGCGCACCGTCTCCGGCAGGGGCGCCACGCCGTGGTCGGTCGTGAATGCCACGAGAGTGCGCTGCAGCCCGACGGTCCTGTCGACGAGGTTCAGCAGGCGCCCGATGGACCGGTCTGTCCTGAGGGCGATGTCGCGCACCTGCGGCGAGTCCGGCCCATACGCGTGGCCCACTGAGTCGTTCGACGAGAAGCTGATGGAGAGTACATCGGTGGCGTTGCGCACGCCCAGCTGGTGTCGGGCCAGCAACTCGCCGGCGAAGTCGAGCAGGAGGTCGTTGCCGACCGGGCTGTTGTAGATCGCGTTGTAGAGCGCCGCCCCGGGCGCTGCCGGGAACTGCCGGAGCGAGGCGGAGGGCGTGGAGAGCGGCGTCCACCACGTGCCCGCGTGCGTGTCTCCGAGCCGGCGCTCGTTGAAGGCGCTCACCCACTCCGGCGCCTCGTCGGCGAAATAGTACGTGCTCGTCACGAAGCTGGCGGTGGCCGCATCCCACCAGTACGCCGCGTCCGCCGAGTGCCCGACGGGGAGGATGGCGGACCGATCCTTCATCGACACGCCGACGATGCGCGGCGCGTCGGGGGCGCCCTTCGGCCGGCCCGACGCCATCCGCAGCTCGTCGCCGAGCGTGCTCACGAGGAGCCGCCGCGGCGATGCCGCCGTGCCGGTCGGCGATCCGAGCGGCTTCACGGTCGGGTCCGAGACGCTGGTGACCGTGGCGCCGGTCTCCCGATCGAACCAGTCGTTGCCGATGATGCCGCTGACCGAGGGCGTCGCGCCCGAGAGCATGGTCGAGTGCCCGACGGCGGTCACGGTGGGGTAGTGCTCGAGGTTGGCGTCCGTGAAGACGGCGCCGCCGGTCAGCAGCCGCTTGATCCCGTCCGTGTACTCGCCGCGGAAGCGGGTCAGGTAGTCGTAGCGGAACTGGTCGACGACGATGAGCAGGACCAGCCGGGTGTCCGGGCCGGCGGCGGGCTGTGCCGCGGGCAGCACGCCCGAGAGGCAGGCGATGGCGAGGAGGAGAGCGCCGAGCTTCTTCATCGAGACCTCGAGAGCGGCCGCGCGGACATGCCCGGCCCCACGGATCTTACCAAGGCCGTGTGTCGCGCGTGTGGCGCATGGGGGCCGGCGGTCGTGGTTGACCCGGCGGGCGGCCGGGGAATATGATGCCTCGGCTAACAGTTGGCCATGGCAAACTATCTTGGGGATCGTCACATGGGCACTTCGAGGAGCCGCCACGCCGTCGCCGTCGCCACGATCCTGGTTGCCGCCGGCGCGCCGGCCGCCACCGCCCAGCAGCCGCGCGAGCCCCTGACGATGGGGCCGACGCGTGAACGCGGCGCGAGCGTCACGCCCGCCTTCGAGGGCTGGTACCAGAACGAGGACGGCAGCTACAGCCTGCTCGTCGGCTACTACAACCGGAACTCGAAGCAGCCGCTGGACATCCCGGTCGGGCCCAACAACCGCATCGAGCCGGGCGACATCGACCAGGGGCAGCCCACGCACTTCGAGGTGGGCCGCCAGTGGGGCATCTTCGTCATCAGGGTCCCGAAGGACTTCGGCAAGCAGAAGGTCACGTGGACCATCGTGGCCAACGGCGAGCGGCAATCCGTTCCCCTCACGTTGCACCCGGGCTATACAATCACGCCGTACAAGGAGCTCGGCATGGGCAACCAGCCGCCGGTGGTCGCCTTTTCGCAGGGGGGCGCCAAGGTGACGGGGCCGCCCACCGGGATCGCTGCCACGCTCGCGGGCAAGGCCGGCCAGGCCGTGCCGGTCCAGGTGTGGGTGGAGGATCCGAAGGAGCCCGGCGAGGAGGCGCCGCGCGGCCGCGGTCCCGCGGGCGTGGCTACCGTCTCGTTCCACAAGTTCCGCGGGCCGGGGGCGGTGACGTTCGACCGCGCGCGCATTCCGGTGAAGACGCAGGGCGAGATGGTGGCGGCCAATGCCACGTTCGAGCTGCCGGGCGACTATCTCCTGCGCGTGCAGGCCAACGACGAGTCGGGCGAGGGCGGCGGCGGGTTCCAGTGCTGCTGGACGAACACGTACGTGAAGGTGACGGTACAGTGAGCGGCGGGGCGCGGTATCCGGGGACTCCCGGGGAGAGCCATATGAAGCACGAAGCGGTTGGACGAGTCCGGCGAATCGTCATCAGCGTGTGCGCCATGGGCGCCACGCTCGCCCTGCCCGGCATCGCGCGGGCACAGGAAACGCCGACGTTCACGAAGGACGTCGCGCCCATCTTCCAGGAGAAGTGCGAGGCCTGCCACCGGCCCGATTCCATCGCGCCGATGTCGCTCAAGACCTACGCCGAGACGCGGCCGTGGGCACGCGCCATCCGCGCGCGCGTGGCCGACCACACCATGCCGCCCTGGGACATCGACAAGACCGTGGGCGTCCAGAAGTTCAAGAACGATCGCTCGCTCACGGATCACGAGAAGGACATCGTCCTTCGCTGGCTGGACGGTGGCACGCCGCCGGGGGATCCGAAGGACATGCCGGCGCCCCGCACGTGGCCGGAGGACCAGGGCTGGAACTTCGCGCCGCTCTTCGGACAGAAGGAGCCGGACCTGGTGATCACGTCCCACTCGTTCACCATGCCCGCGCAGTCGCAGGACGCCTGGGACAAGCGGGTGACGCCCTCCGGCATCACCGAGCCGCGGTGGGTGCGCGCCATCGAGATCCGGCCGTCCTCGGTGAAAGGCCGCAAGATCACGCACCACGCGATTGCGTACCTCGAGCAGGAGGAGCCCGGCGCGCCGCGGGCCGGCGGGCTGCCGACGCCGTTCATGGAGTGGGCCATCGGCAAGCAGGGCGAGCTGATGCGCCCGGACACCGGCAAGCTCCTGCTGCCCGGCTCGAAGTTCCGCTGGGACATCCACTACTCGCAGGCCGGCGAGGAGATCACCAGCCAGGTGGAGATGGGCATCTACTTCTACCCGAAGGGCCAGGAGCCAAAGCACCGCACGACGCTCTCGCTGGTGCCCGCGGCGCTCGGCACGATGGACATCCGCCCGAACTCGGTGTCGATGGCGGAAGGGTTCATGCCGCTGCGCGAGAACGCCCGCATCGAGAGCTTCCAGCCCCACATGCACCTGCGCGGCAAGGCCATGATGGTGGAGGCCGTGTTCCCGACGGGTCGCCGCGAGGTGATCAGCCTGGTCAGCAGCTTCAACTTCAACTGGATGACCACCTACGTGTACGACGACGACGTCGCGCCGCTGCTGCCGAAGGGCACGCTGCTGAAAGTCACCTCGTGGCACGACAACACGGCCGCGAACAAGTCCAACCCCGACCCGACGCAGTGGGTGGGCTGGGGCGATCGCACCGTGGACGAGATGGCCCACGCCTGGATCAACATCGTCTACATGAACGACGAGGAGTTCAAGGCGGAGCAGGAGAAGCGTAAGAAGCCGCAGACCGAGACCCAACTGCCCCGGTAGGGAACCCCGCGTCGTCCGCTCTTGCCTTCCCGGGGAGGACGGCTGACCGGCCGCCTCCCCTTCTTCTTGTGCCGCAGGACTGATGTAACGTGCGCCCACCAAAGACCGGTACCAGCGAGCTCGTCGACGTCGTGAACCTCGTGACGCAGCTGCTCTGGGCCGACATGCGGCAGTCCCCTGGTTCCATCGAGCCGTCGCAATGGGTGACACTGCGCCACATCGCACGGGGGCCCTGCACCATTGGCGATCTGGCGCGCCACAAGGCGGTCAGCCTCCCCACGATGTCGAAGTCGGTCGAGATGCTCGTGCGCCGCGCGTGGGTCGAGCGCGTCGTGGACGAGATCGACCGGCGGCGCACGCTGGTCCGGCTCACCGCGAGCGGGCGCCGTGTCCTCGCCGACTCGCGCCGCCGAAGCGAGGATCTCCTGGCGCAGAAACTGGCCGCGCTGACGCCGCTCGAACGCGATGCGCTGGCCGCGAACCTCCGGCGCGTCCGCGCCGCACTGGCGGCGCCCCCTACGGCCTCTGTCCCGTCGTCACCCACTGCACGAGGTCAGCGAAGGCCGCCTGCATCTCGCCCGGCGTGAACGCACAGTGGCCCCAGCGATCGACGGGGCGCTGGACCAGCAGGTCGCCCCGGCCCGCCCCGTTGACCGTCGCCGCAAAGAGGCTTTCGTGGCCGAACGGGATGGCGGGGTCGCGCGTCGTGTGCAACGTGAGGACGGGAACGCCGATCCTTCCGGAGGGCGCGTAGTTGCGCTCGTAGTAGTTGACGGCCGCCCGGTCAGCGCTGAAGCGCTGGACGCCGGCGTTCAGCAGCGCGCTGAGATACGCATTCGTCGCCGGATCCGCGACGTTGACCTGGTACTGGGTCGTCATGTTGTCGTACGGGATCTTGCCGTTGGCCCGTTCGATGAAGTCGTTGGTGTACCGCAGGACGAACCCGACGACGTAGAGAGCGGCGTTTCCCAGCTCGGTGGCGTTCGCGAAGGGCAGGCGTGCGGCCGTGGCCCATTGGAGGGTGGCGGCGGGATTCGCGGTCAGCGCCGCGCACACCTGCAGGAACAGCGGGCTCGGCCCACCCGGATCGCCGGGTGACAGGTAGGACGTGCCCGGGGGCACGTGGAACGCCGTGCCGGGCAGCAGGCCCGGGAAGTAGTAGTCGAACGTCACGCGCGCGTCTCCGGCATACTGGAGCTCCGCCAGCGCCCCTCCGAGAGGCCCGCACATCGGCAGCGCACCGTCGTATTGACCGGGCCATGTCTCGGCCATCTTGACAATGGCCAGCGCGCCCATCGAGTGGCCGGCAAGGAACGTGCGGCGCGGCTGCCCGGCCTTCGACTTGAAGATGCCGCTCAGTTGATGGGTGCGCCGGACGGCATCGTCCAGGGACCATCCGTTGCTCGAGAAGCTGGATGCCGCCACGGCGTAACCCGAGGACAGGAGCGCGGCGCGGAGCTGGTCGTATCCGTCCTGGGTGGTCGGCGGCGCCACGGGCCGGTCCGCCTGGACGATGCCGTGCGCGTACAGCACGAGGTCGCCATTCCACGCGGAGGGGACGTCGATTTCGTAGAACGACCCCGGCCCGATGGAGCCGGAGAAGTGTGACTGGGCCGTGGCCGGCGCCGCGATCGCGAGTGCGAAGGCGAAGGTGAGGAGAACGGGGGACCGCTGCGGGCAAGAAGTCATACTGCCCCCTTTGGTGAATGGAATCGCCCCATCCTGACGGATGGATCGATCCATCCTACGCCCGCGCGGCCGGCCATTCAAGAAGTCACGGCGCGTCGAACTCCACGGTCGCTTCGAGATGCGGAGTGGCCTTGAGCGACCGCGTGACCAGGCAGGTCTCCTCGGCCTTGGCGAGCAGGCGACGAGCCTGCTCCTCGTTGGCCCCCGCGGGGACTCGCAGGCGGGCCCGTACCTGCAGGTGCGTGAACTGCGTCACGCGATCCACGCGGTCCACCGTTCCCGTCACCTCGCACGCGAGCGAGGACCATGGCAGGTGCGAGAAGCTGGCAATCCCGCGGAAGGTGAGTACGAAGCAGTCGGCCACCGCCGCGACGAAGAGCGTTTCCGGCGACCAGCGGTCGCCGGGGCCGCCGAACTCCGTCGGCGGCTGCGACGCAAGCGTGGGCAGCCCATGGCCCTCCAGGGTGACATCGTCGGCGGGCCCTGCCGTCGCGGTGACCTCGTAGTGGTGGGGGAATGGCGTCATAGGTGATCAACTCGATCTTGCCCATACTATAGGCGTGGGTTCCCTCGACCTCGTCCAAAAAGACCGGGCCCCGGCCGCCGCCGAGGCCGGCCGCCCGCCCGAGCCGGCGGCTCCCATCGCCGTCGCGTTCAACCACGTCTTCCTGGCGTTCGACGATGCGGTCGTGCTGCGCGACCTGAGCTTCAGCATTCCAAAGGGCTCCATGCGGATGCTGCTGGGCGCCAGCGGGTCGGGCAAGTCGGTCGTGCTCAAGCTGATCCTCGGCCTCCTCAAGCCGGACACGGGGACGGTCGAGGTCAACGGCCAGCGCATCGACACGATGACGGAGCGCGAGCTGCTGCGCGTGCGGGCCGACATCGGGATGGTGTTCCAGGAGAACGCACTGTTCGACTCGCTGACCGTCGCCGAGAACGTCGGCTACCGCCTGACGGAGGAGGCGGACCGGTCGGCGGCGGAGGTGCAGGCGCGTGTCGAGGAGGTCCTCGGGTTCATCGGCCTCGGCGAATACATGGACCGGCTGCCCTCGGAGCTGTCGGGCGGCCAGCGGCGGCGCGTGGCTATCGCGCGCGCGATGGCGCCGCAGCCGGGCCTCCTGCTCTTCGACGATCCCATCACGGGTCTCGATCCGCTGGTCGCCACGGTCGTGGACAACGAGATCATCAAGCTGCGCGACCTGGCCGATGTCACATCCATCGTCGTCACGCACCAGATCCGCGATGCGGTCTACATCGCCACGCACGAGGCCGTGCGCGAGAACGGCGAGCTGCGGTTCGTGAAGTCCGACCCGTCACGCGCGCACGAGGTGAAGTTCATGGTGCTGCACCAGGGGCGGCTGCACTTCGAGGGCAGCGCGACGGAGCTGCTCGCGTCGCGGGATTCCTACCTGCAGGAGTACATGCACAAGACGCTGCCGCCGTGGTGAGTAGGACGGGTGCGAACGGGTGAGGGCAGGTGCGAACAGGTGCGGCAGGTGCGGACTGGTGCGGGCAGGTGCGAACAGGTGCCCGTCGCACATCCGTT
>JBFWQE010000188.1:0-10019 GCA_050249615.1 Vicinamibacterales bacterium | reverse complement strand
GGCCGGCTGCCCGCTCGGCGATCCGGGCTCGTACGGTGCCGGCCTGGTGTTCCTGCCCCACGACCCGGGCGCACGCGACGCGCTGCGCGCGCTCGTGGCCCGCATCGTCGCGGATGAGGGCCACCTCCTCCTGGGCTGGCGCGAGGTGCCCACCCACCTCGCCGCCATCGGCGCCAGCGCGGCAGCGGCCGCGCCGGTGTTCGAGCAGGTGTTCGTCGGCCGCGGCCCCGCGCTCGACGGCCCCGATGCCGCCGCGCGCTTCGAGCGCGCCCTTTTCGTGATCCGCAAGCGCATCGAGCACGAGGCCGGCCAGCTCGCGCTCCCGCCGGAGGCGCGCGCCGCGTTCCACATCGTCAGCCTCTCGGCCCGCACGCTCATCTACAAGGGCATGCTCACGGCGGCCCAGATCGAGCGCATGTTCCCCGACCTGGTGGACCCGGACCTCGAATCGGCCCTGGCGCTCGTGCACCAGCGATTCTCCACCAATACGTTTCCCTCATGGCCGCTGGCGCACCCATACCGCTTCGTCGCGCACAACGGCGAGATCAACACGCTGCGCGGCAACATCAGCTGGATGCGCGCGCGCGAGGGGCTGCTGCGCTCCAGCGTGCTGGGCGACGACCTGCACAAGGTGCTGCCGGTCATCCGGCCCGGCGGCAGCGACACCGCCACGTTCGACAACGTGCTCGAGCTGCTGGTGATGGCGGGCCGGTCGCTCCCGCACGCCGTGCTCATCATGATCCCCGAGCCGTGGAGCGGGAACGCTGAGATGGACCCGGCCGTCCGCGACTTCTACGAGTACCATTCGTCTTTGATGGAGCCGTGGGACGGCCCGGCCTCCATGGTGTTCACGGACGGCACCGTCATCGGCGCCGTGCTCGACAGGAACGGCCTCCGCCCCTCCCGCTACCTCGTCACGGACGAGGGGCTCGTCGTGATGGCGTCCGAAGTCGGCGTGCTGGACATCCCCGCGGACCGCATCGTCGAGAAGGGCCGCCTGCGTCCCGGGCGCATGTTCCTCATCGACACGGCCGAGGGCCGCATCATCGGCGACGAGGAGATCAAGCGCAGCCTCGCGGCCGCCGCGCCGTACGGGCAGTGGCTCCGGCAGCACCTCGTGGACATCGAGGACCTTCCCGCCGCCTGTGCCGAACGCCCCGATCACCAGACGGTGCTCCGGCGCCAGCTCGCGTTCGGCTACACGCACGAGGATCTGCGCCTCCTGCTGGCGCCGATGGCGGCGCAGGGCGAGGAGCCGCTGGGATCGATGGGCAGCGACACGGCGCTGGCGGTCCTTTCGGAGCGTCCACGGCTGCTCTACGACTACTTCGCGCAGCTCTTCGCGCAGGTGACCAACCCGCCGCTCGACGCCATCCGCGAGGCGCTGGTCACCTCCATGGCCTCGACCATCGGCCCCGAGCGCAACCTGCTCGAGCCCGAGCCCGAGTCGTGCCGCCAGATCAGGATCGAGTACCCGATCCTCCACAACGACCAGGTGGCCAAGCTCCGCCACCTGCCCGCGGGATCGCCGTTCCGCTCGACGACCCTGCCGATGCACTACAACCCGGCCGAGGGCGGCGCGGGGCTCGAGCGCGCGATGGACGAGCTCTGCCGCAGGGCCAGCGAGGCGGTGGCGGCGGGGTGCGGCATCCTGATCCTCTCGGATCGGGGCGTGGACGCCGCGCACGCGCCCATCCCGAGCCTCCTGGCCACGGCTGGCGTGCACCATCACCTGGTGCGCGAGGGCACGCGGACACAGTGCGGGCTGCTCATCGAGTCGGGCGACGCGCGCGAAGTGCATCACGTCGCGCTGCTGATGGGCTACGGCGCCGGCGCGGTGAACCCGTACCTCGCCTTCGAGACGCTGCACGACATGATTCGCCAGGGCCAACTTCCGGGCGTGACCTCGGAGCAGGCGGTCGAGCGCTACGTCAAGGCGCTCAACAAGGGCGTGCTGAAGGTGATGTCCAAGATGGGCATCTCGACACTCCAGAGCTACTGCGGGGCGCAGATCTTCGAGGCGGTCGGGCTCGACCGCGCCGTCGTGAGCAAGTACTTCACCTCCACGGCGTCACGCATCGGCGGTATCGGACTCGACACCATCGCGGAGGAGGTGCGTCGCCGTCACGCGCGCGCGTTCGACGGGCCAACCGCGGGGCCCGTGGATCTCGAGAGCGGCGGCGAGTACCAGTGGCGCCGCGACGGCGAGATCCATCTGTTCAACCCGGAGACCGTCTTCCGCCTCCAGCACGCCACGCGCACCGGGCAGTACGACATCTTCAAGCAGTACACGCGCCTGGTGGACGACCAGGGCCGGCGCCACGCCACGCTCCGCGGGCTGTTCCGGCTGAAGCCGGCCGGCGCCGCGGTGCCCATCGACGAGGTCGAACCCGTCGAGGCCATTCTGAGGCGCTTCTCCACCGGCGCGATGTCGTACGGCTCCATCAGCCAGGAGGCGCACGAGACGCTGGCCATCGCCATGAACCGGATGGGCGCTCGGTCGAACAGCGGCGAGGGCGGTGAGGATCCCGCGCGCTGCGTGCCGGACCCGAACGGCGACTCGCGCAGGAGCGCCATCAAGCAGGTGGCCTCGGGCCGCTTCGGCGTCACCAGCGAGTACCTGGTCAACGCCGACGATCTGCAGATCAAGATGGCGCAGGGCGCCAAGCCGGGCGAGGGCGGGCAGCTGCCCGGCCACAAGGTCTACCCGTGGATCGCGCGCGTGCGCTACTCCACGCCTGGCGTGGGGCTCATCTCCCCGCCGCCGCACCACGACATCTACTCCATCGAAGATCTCTCGCAGCTCATCTTCGACCTGAAGAACGCCAACCCCCGCGCGCGCGTCCACGTGAAGCTCGTCGCCGAGGTCGGCGTCGGCACGGTCGCGGCCGGCGTGGCCAAGGCGCACGCCGACGTGGTGCTCGTCTCCGGCCACGACGGCGGCACGGGCGCCTCGCCGCTCACCAGCCTGAAGCACGCCGGCGTTCCATGGGAGCTGGGCCTGGCGGAGACGCAGCAGGTGCTGATGCTCAACCGCCTCCGCGATCGCATCGTCGTGCAGGTGGACGGGCAGATGAAGACGGGCCGCGACGTCGTCATCGCGGCGCTCCTCGGTGCAGAGGAGTTCGGCTTCGCGACGGCCCCCCTGGTGGTGATGGGTTGCGTCATGATGCGCGTCTGTCACCTCAACACGTGCCCGGTGGGCATTGCCACGCAGGACCCCGAGCTTCGCAAGACGTTCACGGGCAAGCCCGAGTTCGTCCAGACCTTCTTCCGCTTCATCGCCGAGGAAGTGCGCGAGCACATGGCGGCGCTCGGCTTCCGCACCCTGGACGAGATGATCGGCCGCACCGAGTGCCTCGACATCGAAGCGGCCACGGACCACTGGAAGGCGCGTGGGCTGGACCTCTCGCCGCTGCTCCACCAGCCGGCTCCGGCTGCCGGCGTGGCGCGCCGCGCCATCCGGCCCCGGGACCCCGGCCTGGAGGGCGTGCTCGATCGGCGGCTCATCGCCGCAGCGTCGCCGGCGCTCGAGCACCAGACGCCGGTGGAGCTGTCGCTCCCCATCCGGAACACCGATCGCACGGTGGGGACGATGCTGGGCTACGAGGTGACACGGCGTTACGGCGGCGCGGGGCTGCCGGACAATACCGTCCGCATCGGCTTCACGGGCTCGGCGGGCCAGAGCTTCGGCGCCTTCCTGCCACGGGGCGTCACGCTCGCCCTCGAAGGGGAGGCCAACGATCACGTCGGCAAGGGCCTCTCCGGCGGCCGCATCATCGTCCGTCCGCCCAGGAGCGCCGCCTTCGCCGCCGAGACGAGCGTCATCGTCGGCAACGTGGCGCTCTACGGCGCTACGGGCGGCGAGGCCTTCATCCGCGGCGTGGCCGGCGAGCGCTTCGCCGTCCGCAACAGCGGCGCCCGCGCCGTCGTGGAGGGTGTGGGCGATCACGGCTGCGAGTACATGACCGGTGGCTGCGTGGTGGTGCTGGGCGCCACCGGCCGCAACTTCGCGGCGGGCATGAGCGGCGGCGTGGCCTGCGTCCTGGACCTCGACGGCATGTTCCGGCACCGCTGCAACACGGAGATGGTGGACCTCGAGCCGTTCGGGCAGGACGAAGAGACGGAAAACGTCGTGCACGAGCTCGTGGCGCGCCATGTGCTGCTGACGGGCAGCACCATCGGCGAGCGCGTGCTGGCGGCATGGGACGCGATGAAACACCAGTTCCTCACGGTGATGCCGCGCGACTTCAGGCTCGCGCGCGCCGAGGCCACCGGCTCCGGGTCAGAGGGTGACCACGACACCGCAGCGGTCTCGGTGAGGGCCTGACCATGGGCAGGCCCACGGGATTTGTCGAATATCCTCGCGCCAAGGCGCCGGCCCGTCCGGTGGCCGAGCGGCTGGGCGACTATCGCCATGTCTACAGCGCGTACCCGGACGGCGAGATCGTGCGCCAGGCGGCCCGCTGCATGGACTGCGGCGTGCCCTTCTGCCATGCCGCCTGCCCGCTCGGGAACCTCATCCCCGACTGGAACGACCTCGCCTATCGCGACCACTGGCGCGCGGCCGTCGAGCGCCTGCACCAGACCAACAACTTCCCGGAGTTCACGGGCCTGCTGTGCCCCGCCCCGTGCGAGGGGGCGTGCGTGCTCGGGATCAACAGGGAGCCGGTGAGCATCAAGGCCATCGAGCTTGCCATCGTCGATCGCGCGTTCGAGGAGGGCTGGATCGTCCCCGAGGCCCCCGCGCGCCGGACATGGAAGAAGGTGGCCGTGGTCGGCTCCGGACCGGCGGGCCTCGCGGCCGCTGCGCAGCTCAATCGCGCCGGCCACAGCGTCACCGTGTACGAGAAGGCGGATCGTATCGGCGGGCTGCTGCGGTACGGCATCCCCGAGTTCAAGCTCGAGAAACGCGTGCTCGACCGGCGCCTTGACCTGCTCTCCGCCGAGGGCGTGGTGTTCAGGCCCGGGACGGACGTGGGCGTGGACGTGTCCGCCGCCGAGCTCCGCCGCTCGTTCGACGCGGTGGTGCTGGCGGGAGGCGCGGGACACCCGCGCGATTTGCCCGTGCCGGGGCGCGGCCTCGCGGGCATTCACTTCGCCATGGACTTCCTCACGCAGCAGAACCGCCGCTGCCAGGGCGACACGGTGGCGGACGGCGGGTCGATCTCTGCCGCGGGAAAGCACGTGATCATCGTCGGTGGAGGCGACACCGGCGCGGACTGCCTCGGCACGGTCCTTCGCCAGGGCTGCGCATCGGTGCGCCAGCTCGAGATCCTGCCGCGGCCGCCCGCCACGCGCGCGGCCGACAACCCGTGGCCGCTGTGGCCCCACGTCTTCCGCGTGTCGTCGGCCCACGAGGAAGGCGGTGAGCGGGTCTACGAAGTGCAGACGACGCACTTCAGCGGAGACGAGGCGGGGCACGTTACCAGGCTGCACGGCCGCCGCGTGGCCCGCGGGGTGGGGGATGGCCGCCCGGGCTTCGAGCCCGTCGCCTGCAGCGAGTTCGAGATGCGGGCGGACCTGGTGTTGCTGGCGATGGGGTTCACCGGCCCGGCCCGGAGCCGGCTCCTCGAGGACCTCGGCATTCGCATGACCGAGCGCGGCACGGTCGCACGCGACGAGCAGTGGATGACCAGCGTGCCCGGCGTGTTCACCGCCGGCGACATGCAGCGCGGCCAGTCACTCATCGTCTGGGCCATCGCCGATGGCCGCCAGGCCGCCCGCGCGGTGAATGCCTACCTCAAGTGTTGAGTCGGCGGGTGAATCGTCGCAGCGCCGTGACGAGCGCGCCGGGAAATGAGGCGTGGTGTATCGTGGGCATGGCGCCTGGCACTGACGTGGCGCGGAGGAGATGCCCATGCCTCGCAAAGTCGGCGAACGGTACGTGTGTGAGAAGTGCGGCGCGCAGCTCGTCTATGAGAAGGCGTGCCCCTGCGCCGAGGGAATGAAGCACTCGGAAATCTGCTGCGGCGAGCAGATGAAGCAGGTGAAGGAGTAAGGAGACGCCCGGTCGGACGCCCTCGGCACGATGGCCCGGACCGCCCCCTTCGAGCGCCACCACGGGCAGTACGACCAGTGGTTCGAGCGTCATCGAGCAGCGTATGTGTCGGAGCTGCTCGCCTTGCGTCCGTTCGTGCCCGTGCAGGGGCGAGGCCTCGAGATCGGTGTCGGCACCGCGCGGTTCGCGGCGCCGCTCGGCGTCCAGGTCGGCGTCGATCCGGCCGCGCCGATGTTGACGCGCGCGACGGCGCGAGGGGTGAGGGCCGTCGCGGGCACCGCCGAGGCGCTGCCCTTCGCCAGCGCCGTCTTCGACCACGCACTGGTCGTCACGACCATCTGCTTCGTCGATTCACCGGAGGCGATGCTCGCCGAGGCCAGCCGCGTGCTCGTCCCGGGCGGGAGGCTCGTCATCGGCTTCATCGATCGCGACAGCGATCTCGGGCAGCACTACCTGGCCCACCGCCTCGAAAGCGTCTTCTACCGCGATGCCACGTTCCACTCGGCATCAGAGGTGGATGGTCTCCTCCGGGACGGCGGCTTCGAGATCCGCGCCTGGGTGCAGACCCTGTTCGGCGGCTCCCCGGACATCCCTGAGATTCAGACCGTGCGTCCAGGTTCGGGCACGGGGGCATTCGTCGTCGTCGCCGCGGATCGGCGGACGTAGGGACGGGCGGTCAATCGAACAGCGCCTGGCCGTACTGGACCGGCCCGATGTCCCGCAGCGGCCGGCACTCCCGGCCCGTCAGCACGACCACGGTCGATCCCAGGTGGAACACGCCGATCTCGTCACCCGGCTCCACGTGAACCGCCGGCTCGACGATGTGGTCTCCCGGCGGTACGACCCTGCCCTCCACCATGCCCACCGTGATGCGGCCCACGATGAAGGCGCCGACCAGCACGACCGCCACGCGCCCGAGCTCCGCCGTCTCGATGAAGACCACGACCCGCTGGTTGCGTGCGAGCAGTCGCGGCACGTGGCGCTCGCCGAGGGAGTTGACCGGAAACAGATCCCCGGGCATTCCCCGTACCAGATGAACGTCTCCGGCCACGGGAGCGTGAACACGGTGATAGTCGCGCGGCGCCAGGTAGACGACCGCAAACGAACCACCGACGTAAGCGGCGGCGTCCTCGCCGATCAGCTCGTCGGCCGTGTAGTCCTGCTGCTTGACGTGGAAGCACCCGCCTGAGGCGATGCGCCCCATCGCCACGACACGACCATCGGCGGGCGACACAACGCGCGCGCGGCCGACAGGCCGTGCCCCCGGTCGCAGGGGGCGGATGAAGAACGCGTCGAAGGTCGGATAGGGGCGATCGCGGGGCGCCACGTCGCGCATGTCCACCCCGGCCAGCCTCGCGAAGGTGCCCGTCGCGGCGGTCGACAGGCCAGGCGACAGCGGCAACTCGCACACCCGCCCGACCGCGCGGCTGACGTGCGAGCGAGGCAGCGCACGAAGCAGCTGCACGGAAAGCCACGTGGCGAGGCTCATGCCGGGCGCCGGTCGATGTGCCGAGGCTCAGTCCACGCAGCCGCCGTGCTGCTTGGTCGGGCTGGTGTGCTCGACGTCGACGCCCCGATCGAGCTGGCCGAGGGCCAGCCTGATCCGGCGCTGCAGGTCGCTTTCCTCACCGGGCATGCCTTCCTCGAGCGCGACGGCTGCCTCGGCGGCATCGTAGGCCATCTGGCACAGGACGTCGGCCTTCTCGGCATCGGTCAGTCGAGGATCTCGAAGCACGTCTTCTGGAGTCACAGGGTCTCCGGTCGCCATGATCCACGTTGAACCATCGCGTGGCGGACTGTCAACGCGGCCGGCTGGCCGGCGCGAAGAACTCGATCACGAGCGCTGTCAGCTTCGCCGCCTGGCCTGTCTTGAACACGTGCTGCGCGTGCGCGCTGCCGTCGAGCCACTCCATGCGCTTCGGCTCCGGCGCGCGTTCGAACTGCCCGGCCACCGACGGCGCCATGGGCTCGTCGCGGCTGGCCACGAACAGGAACCGCCCGGCCTTCATGTTCTCGGGGTGCTCGATGGCGACCGCGGCCAGCAGCATCAGCCGGTCGATCTCGCCGGCCCGCGCGGCCACCGCGGCCCGAGCGGATGCGCCGCCGCCCATGCTGGCGCCGAGGACGCCAACCGTCTTCGCGCCCTGAGCCCGCGCGTAGCGGACGGCCGCCAGGACGTCCTGGTAGAGCGCCTTGTCTTCGCGCCCTTGCGTGGATGCGCCGTACCCGCGGAAGTCGATGGCAACGACGAGGTGGCCGCCGCGGGCCAGGTCCTGCGCCAGCGCCTTCCAGCTTTCCTTGTTGAAGGCTGCGCCATGCGCCAGCACCACCGCATCCGTGCCCTGGCCGTAGACCTCCGCCACGATGGTAGCGCCGTCAGCCGTCTCGAACGACACCTGGCGGGGCGCAGGCTGAAGGGCCGCCAGTGCAGTCAGCAGCAGAGTGATCGACGTGGTCATGATCCTCCCGGGCCGAGGCCTACACACCCGCGGCTTTCAACGCCGCCAGCACCCGCGCATCCCTGAACGGCACGCGCCGGATGCGCACGCCCGTCGCGTCGAAGATGGCGTTGGCCACCGCCGCCAGCATCGGCTTGCACACCGTCTCGCCGGCGCCGTAGTGCGGTAGATCCGGGCGGTCCGGGTTCGGATCCCCGTTCACGATGACGACATCGATGACGGCCGGCGTGTCGGCGTGGGTGAGCGTCGGGTGCGTGATCCAGTCCACGCTGGTCACCTTCTCCGTGTCGAAGCGCACCTCCTCGTGCAGCGCGCGGCTGAGCGAGTGCAGCATGCCGCACTCGATGGTGCGCCGCAGGCCCTCGGGATTCACCACCAGCCCGCAGTCGTGCGCGCACACGAGCCGCTTCACCCACACGTGGCCGGTCCTCCGGTTCACCTCCACCTCGGCGATCTCCACCGCCACCGTCTGGCTGCGATAGGCGTACGCGATGCCGCGGCCGGTGAGGACGTCGCCGCTGGCACGCGGCGGCTTCGGCGACGGGCGCGGGTCCCAGCCGAACTTGTCCGCCGCGGCCCTCACACACGCAATGGAGCGCGCGCGCCTGAAGCCGCTGTCGTCGTCCCTGCTCGCGGTGAGCAGCCGCAGACGGAACTCCACCGGATCGGCCTTCGCCGCTGCCGCGAGCTCGTCGATGAAGCTCTCGGACGCGAACGTCACCTGCGGGCCGTCGGGGTCGCGCAGGTTGCCGGTGCGGAGCGGGGTCTCCCACACGAGCGGCAGCGCGACGACGCCGCCCGACATGCGCCGGTTGGGAACCTCGTACATGTCGGAGGGGTACGACGCGCGGCCCGCGGCGGGTTCGGCCCTGCGGCGCCCGGTGAGCTGCGCCACGAGCACCGTGTCGAACTCGTTGTAGCCCAGGTGATTGTGATCCGCGGCGCGGGCGTCGTACTCGAGCGCGACGAGGTTGCCCTGCGCGTCCAGCGCGCCGCGCATCTTCACCGCGTACGCCGGGCCCTTGGTGTCCCAGGCGGTCTCTTCCTGCCGCATCCACTGCACGCGCACGGGCCGGCCCAGATCCTTTGCCAGGAACGCCGCCTCGAACCCCGCATCGTCCGCCGCCGTTCGGCCGTAGGCCTGCGGCCCGTCCATCCACACCACCCGCACGCGGTCGCGCGGCATGTCCAGGAAGCGCGCGACGCCGTTCCTGAGGCCGTACGACTTCATGTCGTTCGAGTAGATCGTCAGCTGGTCGTTCGTCGGATCCGCGGTGGCGTGCGCGGGACCGAGGGCGGTGTGCCCCTGGAAGGGCACGTCGTAGTCGGCCTCGATCACGCGGGCGGCCCCGGCGCGCGCCGCGTCGGGATCGCCCGCCACCACCGGCTTGGCGGCCGACGTCGGCGTGGCATTCCGCATGTGGGTGAACAGGCCTTCGGAGGACGGAAACGGTGCCGTCGCCGGCGGCTTCCAGGTCACCTTCAGCTGGCGCGCCGCGCGCACGGCCTGCTCCTCGCGCTCGCAGACGACCGCGACGTAGTTGCCCCTGCTCACCACC
>JBFWQE010000187.1:0-10095 GCA_050249615.1 Vicinamibacterales bacterium | reverse complement strand
GTGGGGATGAGCCGCTGCTGGACGATGCGGTCCTTCACGATCACCGCATCGGGCGCCGAGAACGCGGCGTTCACGTCGCCGCCGGCGACGGTCCAGTGGAACGCCTGATTGCCCGGCGCGGTGGCGTGCAGCTGCGGCGCGTCCTTCGCGGCCGCCTTCTGCGGGTCCACCACGGCGGGCAGTGGCTCGTAGGCCACGTCGATGAGATCCAGCGCGTCGTACGCCTGGTACGGCGACTGCGCGACGACGACGGCGACGATGTCGCCGACGTAGCGGACGGTGTCCTTGGCCATCACCGGGTACTCGGCGATCTTCAGTTCCGAGTTCGGGATGAGCCATGCGCACGGCATGGGCTTCAGCGCGCCTTCGGTGTCCTTCGCGGTGTAGACGGCCAGCACGCCGGGGGCCTTGGCGGCCTTCGACGTATCCAGGCTCTTGATGCGCGCGTGCGCGTGCGGGCTGCGCAGCATGGCGGCGTGCACCATGCCCGGCAGGATGATGTCGTCGGTGTAGGTGCCGGTGCCGGTGAGCAGGCGCGGGTCCTCGCGCCGGCGGATGGCCGATCCGAAGACGCGGGCGCTCATTTCGCACCTCCCATGGCTTCGGCCGCCGCCTGCACGGCGCGGACGATGTTCTGGTAGCCGGTGCAGCGGCAGAGGTTCCCTTCCAGGCCGTGGCGGATCTGCTCCGGCGTGGGTTGCGGGTTCTGGCGGAGCAGCTCGTGTGTCGCGAACACCATGCCCGGCGTGCAGAAGCCGCACTGCAGGCCGTGCTTGTTCCAGAACGCTTCCTGGATGGGATGCAGCGTGCCTGGTGCGGCCAGGCCCTCGATGGTCGTCACCTGGGCGCCGTCCGCCTGCGCGGTGAGGCACGTGCACGCCTTGACGGCGATGCCGTCCACGAGCACCGTGCAGGAACCGCACTGGCTGGTGTCGCAGCCCACCTTGGTGCCGGTGAGGCCGAGGGTGTCTCGCAGGAAGTGGACGAGCAACTGGCGGGCGTCCACTTCGCGGTCGTGCCGCTGACCGTTGACGGTCAGGGAAACAGCGACGTTCATGGGCGGTCTCCTTCGCGGGGTGTGCGCGCGGCCCCGGCTGTACTCGGGCCGTTGCGCGAGGGTGCGCAGTATATCACCCGGAAATCGGGTGCAGGGGTGCAGGGGGGCAGGGGTGCGCCTCCCACTGACGCCGCGAATACAGCCGGCCGATAACTCGGGGCGTCCGATCCCTCGGAGGCTCACCCCTATGGCTCGCAGAATTGCCTTGCTCTTCACCGTGCTCGCCGCCGGCGGGCTCTCCGCACAGGCCCCCCGCGACACGGCCACGGTCCTGCCCGTCACCCGTGTGGTCCTCTACAAGACGGGTATCGGGTACTTCGAGCACGTGGGCTCGGTAAGCGGCAACGAATCGCTGGCCGTGCAGTTCACGGGCGACCAGCTGGACGATGTGCTGAAGTCGTTGACGGCGGTGGACCTGGGGAACGGGCGGGTGGTCGGGATCAGCTACGACTCGCCGACCCCGGCCGAGCGGCGGCTCCAGGCGCTGCGCATGCCGCTCAGCGAGAACGCGACCACGCTGCAGGTCCTGGACGCGCTTCGCGGATCGCGGGTGGAGGTCCGGACGGGCGCCGGCACCGTGGTGACCGGACGCGTGCTGCACGTCGAGCGGCGCACGCGGGCGTCGGGCGAGCGGGCGGAGGAACGCGACGAGCTCACGGTGATCACCGACGGCGGCGAGATCGCCACCGTCGAGATTGGCGGCGCGACGCGCGTCCGGATGGCCGATGCCGACCTGCGGCAGGACGTCGGCCGGTATCTCGACATCGCGGCCACCGACGGGGATCGCAGCCCGCGGCGCGTGGTGCTCTCGACGGTGGGAACCGGCGCGCGGCAGATCCTGGTGAGCTACGTGGGCGAGGCCGCGGTATGGAAGACGACGTATCGCCTCATCTTCCCGACCGCCGCCGACCGGCAGCCGACGCTGCAGGGCTGGGCGGTCGTGGACAACATGAGTGCGGCGGACTGGAACGACGTGGGACTGTCGCTGGTGGCCGGGGCGCCGCAGGCGTTCAGGCAGCCGCTGTCGGCGCCGCTCTTCGCGACCCGTCCCATCGTGCCGCTCGCGGCAGGCGCGGGCCTGGCGCCGCAGACGCACGCGGCGGCACTGGTGGGCGGGTTCGCGCGGATTGCGGGCACGGTGCGCGACAACAATCGCGGGGCGCTGCCGGGCGTGACGGTGACCATCGTGGACCAGAGTGGTCGCGACGTCGGCCGCGTGGTGACCGACGGCAGCGGCCGCTACGACCTCGGGGGGCTCACGCCCGGCGTCGTGTCGCTCAGGGCACAGATGCCGGGCTTTTCGACCGCCCAGGCCTCCTCCATCACGCTACCTCCGGGTGGAACCGTGCAGCGCGATGTGACGCTGTCGGCGGGGGCTCTCCAGGAGACGGTCACGGTGACCGGCGCGTCGCCCGACCTGCGCGTCGGCAGGGTGGCGGGCGGCATCAGCTCCAACTTCGCGGCAGCCCCGCCTCCGCCGCCACCTCCGGCGGCGCTCGTCGAGCAGCGCATGCTCGATCAGTCGATCGCCGCCAGCGGCGTGGAGCTTGGCGACCTGTTCGAGTACAAGCTCACGGATCGCGTGACCATCCGGCGCAACCAATCGGCGCTGGTGCCCATCCTGCAGGCGGCCGTCACCGCCGAGCGCATCAGCCTGTGGAACGACGCGATGGGGACGCGGCCCCGCCGCGCCGTGTGGCTGAGCAACACCAGCAAGCTGACCCTCGACGCGGGCAGCCTGTCGGTGGTGGACGGCGGCGCATTCGCTGGAGAGGGGCTGGTGGATACCGTCGGCCCCGGCGAGCGCCGGCTCGTGTCGTATGCGGCGGACGCGGGCGTGCAGGTGAACGCGCGCGCCGGAGACAGCCCCGGACGTGTCCTCCGCCTCCGCATCGCCAAGGGCGTCGTCACCAAGGACTCGGAGGAGCGCCAACGCCGTACCTATACCATCCGCAACAGCGATCGTGACTCCCGGCTCGTCGTGATCGAGCACCCTGCACGGCCGGACTGGAAGCTCGCCGCGAGTCCGAAACCCGAGGAGTCCACGGCAACGGTGCATCGCTTCCGAGTCACGGTTCCACCTGGGCAGACGACCACGCTGGACGTGGATGAGATCAAGCCCGGTGCGACCACGTTCTCCGTGCATCAGCTCGATCGGGAGGGCCTCCTCCGTATCGCAATCAGCGCTGCGGCCCGCGCCGAGGTCGAGCGCGCGCTGGCGCCCGTCTTCGAGAAGGCCGCCGAGCTCGAGCAGGTCTACGCGGAGATCGCGAAGGTGGAAGGCGAGATCGGGAGCATCTCGAACGACCAGGCACGGATCCGCGAGAACCTGTCCGCGCTGAAGGGCTCGTCCTCCGAGCGCCGGCTCGTGGAGCGCTACACGCGCCAGTTGGACGAGCAGGAGACGCGGCTCGATACGCTGAAACGAGAGCGGGCCGCGCTGGCCGAGCGACAGGCCCGTGTCGAGCGTGAACGCGACGACTTGATCGCCGCGGTGACGCTCGACGTCACGCCCTGAACCTTCTCAGGGGAACACGAAGAGCACGAAGCACACGACGATCGGCACGTTTCAGCCGGTCGATCTCTCCATCGCCTTCCTGCGTGCTTCGCGTCCTTCGTGAGCTTCGTGTTCCCGTCGGCTACCGCGCCGTCCCTCCCGCCGGTTCCTGCGTGCTCAGGTACAGCGGATTGAACAGCAGCTTGAACGTGTTGTGCGGCTGGCCGCGCCAGTGCGGGCGGATGCCCATCACCACCGCCTGGCCCCGGCCCACCGGCACGCGCACCGCGGCCGCGCGGCCGGCGATGTAGCGCGACGCGCCCAGTTCCCAGCCGCTCACGAGCAGGTCCTGCCGCGGGAACTCCGCGTAGACGTCCACGGTGCGTTCGGCGCGCTTGCCGCCCTCCGCCGCCGGCGGCACCACCTGCAGCGCCTGCGAGTCGGAGAACATCGCCACGGCGCTCGCCTCCATGCCGGCGGCGAGCGGGTTCTCCGGCTTCGTGGTGATGCGCAGGAGCGACCCGGGGATGAAGAACTCGTTCGGGCGCGTGCCGCTCACGGCGTTGCGCAGCGGCAGGTCCAGGGCGCGGATGGCGAAGTCCACGGCTGCATCCCACGCCACGAGCCATCCGCCCCGCTCCACGAACCGCCGGACGTTCGCTGCTCCCTCCATCCCGATTCCGCCCACGAACTCCGGCGGCATCGTCCCCGCCAGGTGCCCGTTGAGGATGGTGTCCTCGGATTCATCAGCAAAGAGCAGCACGTCGAACTTCGAGAGGTCGCCCGTCCGAACATCGGCGTTCGTGACCGTCGTGTACGGGAACTCGTACTGATCGAGAATCCAGCGCGTCCACCCTTCGTCCATGTTGGCGCGGTGGCTCTTGTAGAGCGCGATTCGGGGCGCCCGGATCGCACGGGTGCCGGATGGCGCGGCCTCGAGGGCCTTGAAGACGACGCCGAGCGACCTGCCCTGCTGGTCCACGGCTTCACGTGTCACGCTTTGCACGACGATGGTGTTGTCGGGCGCCCACGCCGCCGTGGCGCCGGCCTTCAGCAGGCGGTTGAGCGCCTTCACGCCCATGTTCTGGTTGGGCGCGAGCGAGAACACCGCCGTGCCGGTCCCCTGCACGCCGCCCCGCGCCGGCGGGATCTCGTCCACCACGCGCGCAGGCAGCGCGAACGGCTCGGCCACGCGGTCGATCTTCACGCCCATCTGGTAGCTCAGCTCGTAGCCGGTCATGTCGTACGGCGGATCCGGCGGCCCGCCCGGGTAGAGCCGACGCTCCGGGAACGTCTTCGCCTCGATGAGATCCACCACGTAGGGGCGGAACGACTGCGGGCCGATGACGTACGTGCCGGCAGGGTATGACGTGCCGCCGGCGGTGAATGGCGCCTCCGCCTGGCGAATCTCGATGTTCGCGATGCGGAACGTGCGGAGGAACTCCACCGTGCGCGTGGGATCGTGCTGCGCGCCCAGGTCGATGACGTACGCGAAGGGGCCGCCCTGTGCCTTCTCGCCGCGGGCAATCTGCCGCGTGCCCATGCGCCAGATGTTGTAGAGGAAGTCCTCCTTCAGCCGCGCGGTCAGGTCCAGCGTCGCGCGCGAGGCCGTGAGCATGTACTCGACGGGCTTCCTGAGCGGCCAGCACCCGCCCAGCCACGGGTTCGTGTAGTTGACGCTCGGGATCTTCGCCGGCAGGTTCTTGTGCCGCTCGCCGAAGGTCTCGGGAATCTCCTCCGGCGCGTAGCAGCGCGGCGTGGCATAGCGGTAGAGTGACGTCTCCGTGAGGAAGCCCGCCATGTTGTGGAAGTCGGGGCCGCCCCGCATGCTGCCGTTCCACCAGATGTCGTACAGCATGTGGCTGCTGTAGCCGGGCTTGTCCTCCTCGTCGAAGCGCTTCCGCATCGCCTCGCCAATCTGGTTGATGGTGCTCACGACCAGCGGATCGAGATTCGGGTTCACCGGGTCCTTCATCGGCGGGCCCCAGATGCGGCTCGGGAACGGGCCCGACTGGTGGTGGTTGTAGACCACCTGCGGGTACCACACCTTGTAGAGCTGCCGCGCCACCGCCTGCGTCTCGACCTGCGTGAACATCGCCCAGTCGCGGTTGTTGTCGTGCCCGATGTAGTGGTGATACAGCTCCGGCGGCGTCGTGGTCTCGAACGGCGTGCCAAGGTTCTTCGTGTACCAGTCGCGCACGATGTCCAGGCCATCCGGGTTCATCGAGGGCATCAGGATCAGGATGGCGTTCTCGCGGATGCGGCGCGCCTCGTCCTCCTCGGACGCGACCAGCCACCAGCCCAGCTCCGGCGTGTGCTGCGCGCCGGCCACTTCGGTGGCGTGCAGCCCGCCGTCGATCCAGACGATGGCCTTGCCCTCCTTCGCCAGGGCGCGCGCCTTCGGCTCGTCCACCCCGCGCGCGATCGCCAGCTGCCGCGCGATCTCCTGGTACCGCGACCGGTTCTTGATGTTCGCCTCGCTCGAGATGACGGCCAGGATCATCGGCCGGCCCAGCGTGCTCTTGCCGATCTCCTCCACGACGATGCGGTCGGAGGCGGCGTCGAGCTTGCGGAAGTAGTCCACGATCTGTTCGTGGCTGGCGAGCTTGTAGTCGTCGCCGGGCGCGAAGCCGAAGACGTCCTTCGGCTCGGGGACCCGCGCGGCCGCGGCTGGCTGCGCCGGCGTCGCGGCGCGGCCCTGCGCGAGGAGGGCAGCGGCCGGGATGACGAGCGCCGCGACCAGGATGAACAAGGAGAGCGGGCGGCGGGGCAGCAGGGGCATGGCGTCCTCCGAACTCCCCGAAGACTACACTACCCACCTGCCCGGGTGGCCGCGCCCCGAGGCACCCCGTGATATAAGGCCCCCGGGAGGCGCCTCACCCCACTCCATCTCGCCAATCTCACGTCTCGGGCGCCTCGGTTCCCGTCGAAACCTCTCGTCCCCAGGAGGAACAATGAGCATCCACACCGCGCGCGCCGCTCGTGCCGTCGGAACGATCGTGATCACGTCAGTGCTGCTGGCCATTGCGCCGGTCCCGGAGATGACCGTTCGCGCCGCTGACGACGGAACCGGACACGCATCGGGCGCCGCACGCACGATTGGGCCGGGCGACACCGCGGTCTTCACCACCGCCGATGGCGGCCAGATTGCCTGTGCCGCGCTCGACTTCACGCCCAACCGGCTTCCGCTTCCGCCCAGCACCGCCGACCACTGCCTGTTGCCGAGATACGGCGTCGGCTACACCACGAGCGACCCCTCGACCAACACCGTCTGGGCGATGTCCGTGCTGTCCGCGGGCCTGTCTGCGATTCCGGGAACCGCGACCTCGAGCGTCTACAACGACTTCACCGTCGCCGCCGAGCGGCATCACGATGCAGGCACGTCACGCCGTCGGAATCCGCTCGTGGACGTCCAGATTGCGGTCACCTACGACTTCGTGACCCAGACGGGCGGGGTGTCTGTCTATCGCGATGAGATCTCGCTGGCGCTGCGCGTGCAGGACCTGACGGCCAGCCTGCCGGTCGGCACCCTGTCGCTGTTCAACAACGAGCGCACGGGGGACCAGGGTGTCACCGACATCGTGGCCAGCATCGTCACCATCCCGGTGGACGATGGCAGTGACAGCTTCGTCGTCAAGCTGAGACGGGGGCACTCGTACCGCGTCTACTTCGAGCTGAGCACGTCCAACTTCGGAGTCGGCGGCGCGCGCGCCCAGGCGCAGTGGTCGAGACTGGCGGTGTCGGTCGACGAGGACGACGACGGTCGCTGAGGACGCAGTATCGTGCCGAAAACGGTGCATCCTCAGTGCCACAAGCGCGAGCGGCCCTCGCGGGCCAGCCACGCCACGAAGGCGGCCTGGGCTGCCGACCAGTCGTCCGGGGCGCTCAGCTCCGCCTGCCACGTGCCGCCCATCTGGGCATCAACGGCACGCATCCCGAGCCGGCCACGCGGCTGGCCCGCCTCTTCGATGATGTAGACCCAGCGATCGGCCTGAGACGTCCCGGTGGAACTCCACGAGAGTGTGGCGGATCAGCGGGCGGTCCGGTTCGGACGCGTGCATCCGCCTGTGCCTCGTCGCACTCGCCAGGACTCGATCGCCCTGACGCAGCTGGTAGCGGAATCCGTTCCACGGAGCGGCGTGTTTCAGCTGGTAATCGAGTCCGCCGACGCTGGCCCGAAGGTCGAGGATGAAGAACTTCACCTTTCGAAAGACGGCGATCTCCTGGTCGTGCTGTCCGACCCGCACTTCCTGGGTCCGGTGGTTGCGGCTGTCGATTTGATAGTCCATGACACGCTCTCCCTGTCAGGCGACCAATTCGCTTGAAATGGCCGCGAGGATTCTCGGCCGGCCCAGCGTGCTCTTGCCGATCTCCTCAACGACGAAGCGATTGGAGGCCGCGTCGGCGGGCCATGGCGTCCTCCGGACTCCCCGAAGCCTACACGGGCCCCGGTCGCGGCGGTCGTCCGCGTCGCTACGCCGTTCGCATCGCTCGCGGGCGGATGGCCCCGGCTCGTGGTCACGATCCAGCCCGATACAGACCAGCGCAGGGCAGTCGCCGGATGCGTACCAGCGCTGCCTGCGGCTTGTTCACCGTCCGGGACGCCGGAGAGATCGAGGCAGGTCCGTCTTGTCTGGCCGGAGGCCAAGATGAATGGATACCGACTCGTTTCAATGACACTGGCACTGGCAGGCGTCCTGCTGACCCAGATGGCCTGGGCGCAACCGACGATCACGCGCGCCGCTGCCGACATTTCCTCGCTCGTCCTGACCGTGGAGGGACAGAACTTCGGGCCAAGTCCGCGCGTCTTCGTCGGCCGCGCCAATGGCACCTTCTACGAGTTACCCGTATTGCCGGGCGCCACCAACAGGATGGTGCAGGTGGCGCTCCAGGGCGTGCCGGCACCGGCCACCTACGTGGTGGCGGTTCTGGCGTCACCCGGCAACATCGGCACCGTCGACCTGACGATCGGAGCGGTTGGGCCAGAGGGCCCCGTCGGAGCGCCCGGGCCGACGGGACCGCCCGGGGAGACGGGGCCGGCCGGTGAAGTCGGCCCAGTCGGCGCCGCAGGGCCCGCCGGGCCAGCAGGGCCAGCCGGTCCGCAAGGCGTGGCGGGCGTTGAGGGGCCGCCGGGGCCCACTGGACCGGCGGGACCTGCCGGCGCGACGGGCGCGCCCGGACCGGTGGGACCTTCGGGTCCTGCGGGTGCCGACGGGGCCCCTGGGCCGATGGGACCGGCCGGACCGGCCGGACCAGCCGGGCCGAGTGGCGTCTCGGGCTATGAACGTGTGTCCTCGAATTTCGTGCAGAGCGTGCCACCCGGTGAGACGGCGAGCCACAGCCTCGCCTGCTCGCCAGGCAAGAAGGTGCTGGGCGGCGGATTCGTCTTCGATGGCGGTCCCGTCGGGTACGTGCCGGCTGTCATGAGCAACTACGCGATCAGCGATACGCAGTGGCGAGTGGACCTCAGAAACACCACGGGAGCGACGGCGAACCTGTCGTACTGGATCGTCATGACTTGTGCGACGACGCCGTGAGTTCGCGCCGCGGCAGCGCCAGGCAGCTCCGCGAGGACGGCCCGGGCCGTGACGCGGACCCTGGCGCAGCCCGTCGGCGGGCCCAACGCTCCCGGATACGCCACTTCGTGGCTTCGAGCGCTGGTACCCCGAGCCCCGGCAGACCTCCCCGACCGGCTTGTCCGTGTGCTGGTACTGCAGCACCGAGGCGCAGGCGAACACCGCCACATCCTTCCGTGCAATGTGTGAGCTCGTGGGCGCCCCGGCGCGGCCGGATTGACCGCTTACCCGACGCCGGCCCGCCCGGCGGCCGAGCCTGCAGAAAGCGTTCACTCCGGCGCGGTTGGCCCATAAGATCCGGAGATGCTGGATGAACGGGAGATGGACGCCGCATGACCGGACAGCAGGTTTCGCACTATCGCATCGAGGCGCCGCTCGGCCGCGGGGGGATGGGTGTCGTCTACGCCGCGGAGGATCTGCGGCTGGGGCGGAAGGTGGCGATCAAGTTCCTGCCCGAAGAGGCGTGCTGCGAGCCCGAGGCCGTGGAGCGTTTCCTGCGCGAGGCACGCGCCATCTCTGCGCTCAACCATCCCCACATCTGCACCCTTCACGACATCGGGGAGCACCAGGGACAGCAGTTCATGGTGATGGAACTGCTCGAGGGCGAGCCGGTGAAGGCGAGGCTGGCGCGTGGGCCGCTGCCCATCGAGGAGGTGCTTCGCTACGGCGAACAGATTGCCGACGCCCTCGACGCCGCGCACGCCAAAGGCATCGTCCACCGGGATCTGAAGCCGGCCAACCTGTTCCTCACGGGCCGCGGACAGGTGAAGGTGCTGGACTTCGGCGTGGCCAAGCTGTCGGAGCCGGGCCGGGCAGCCGCGACCGCAGAGACCCTGGCGGGCAGCGACCGTCTGACCGTGACGGGATCGGCGATTGGGACCATCCACTACATGTCGCCGGAGCAGGCCCGCGGGCTGAACATCGACGGGCGGAGCGATTTGTTCACGCTCGGCACGGTGCTGTAC
>JBFWQE010000186.1:0-10246 GCA_050249615.1 Vicinamibacterales bacterium | reverse complement strand
TACGGCTGCCTGGACAACGGGCTCATCTTCGGCATCAACGCCCAGATGTGGAGCGTGCAGATGCCCATCCTGACGTTCGGCACGGAGGCGCAGAAGCGGAAGTACCTGCCCGGCATGTGCAGCGGCGCCCTCATCGGGGCGCACGGCATGTCGGAGCCCGACTCCGGCTCCGACGCCTTCGGCCTGCGGGCCCGCGCCGAGCGGCGTGACGGCGGCTACGTGCTGAACGGCACGAAGACGTTCGTGACCAACGCGCCGATGTGCGACGTGGCGCTGGTGTTCGCCACCGTGGATCCCGCGAAGAAGATGTTCGGGGTGACCGGGTTCCTGATTGACAAGGGGACGCCGGGCTTCAGCGTCGGGCGCCACATCGACAAGATGGGCCTCCGCACGTCGCCGATGGGCGAGGTGGTCCTGGAGGACTGCTTCGTGCCCGAGGAGAGCCGGCTGGGTCGGGAAGGCATGGGCTCCCGGATCTTCAGCGACTCGATGGAGTGGGAACGCGCGTGCATCCTCGGGAGTCATCTCGGGGCGATGGAGCGCCTGCTGGAACGCTGCATCGACCACGCCAGGGAGCGCTCCCAGTTCGGCCAGCCGATCGGCCGCTTCCAGGCCGTGGCCAACCGCATCGTGGACATGAAGCTGCGGCTCGACACGGCACGCCTGTTGCTCTACCGGGTGGCGTGGCTGAAGAAGACCGGCCAGCCCGCCGTCATGGAGGCGGCCCTGGCGAAGCTGTACCTCTCGGAATGCTTCGTGCAGTCCGGCCTCGACGCGGTCCGGACCATGGGCGGCTACGGGTACGCGACCGAGTACGAAGTGGAGCGCGATCTGCGGGACGCGGTCGGGGGGACTTTATACTCCGGAACGTCGGACATTCAGCGGAACATCATTGCGAGACACCTGGGCCTCTAGGGCGCCGGGCGTGAAAGACGAGGACAATCGGCGATGCATGACGTGATCATTATCGGTGGCGGGCCCGCGGGCTCTGCGATGGGCGCCTTCCTGTCGAAGGCCGGCATCAAGAACCTCATCATCGAGGGCTCGAACCATCCGCGGCCCCACGTCGGGGAGTCGATGGTGACCTCCTCGACCCGGGTGTTCCGCGAGCTGGACTTCCTGCCGGTGCTCGAGCGCGAGGGGTTCGTCCACAAGTACGGCGCGTCCTGGCACGCGTTCAACGGCCAGGAGTACGCCATCTGGTTCAAGGAGTTCCCGCAGGAGGGCGTTCACCAGGACTACACGTACCACGTGGACCGCAGCAAGCTGGACCTGCTGATGCTCAAGCACGCCGAGGGGCTCGGCTCCGAGGTCTACCAGGGGGTGAAGGTCAGCGAGGTCCTGTTCACCGACGGTTATGCCAGCGGCGTCCGCGCGCGCATCGGCCAGAAGGAGGTGGACCTGCCGTGCCGGATGGTGGTGGACGCCAGCGGCCGCCACACGCTGCTCGGCCGCCAGTTGAAGCTGAAGGTGAACGACCCCATCTTCGACCAGTTCGCCGTCCATGCCTGGTTCGACAACGTGGACAAGGGTTCGGTCGAGACGGGAGAGTTCATCCACATCTACTTCCTGCCGGTGGAGCGGGGCTGGTGCTGGCAGATCCCGATCACCCATGAGATCACCTCGATGGGCATCGTGGCCGAGAAGGCCGTGTTTCGCGAGGCCGCCCTCGACGCCGAGGCGTACTTCAACAAGTTCGTCCAGTCGAACCCGGCCCTGACCCACGCCATGCGGAACGCGCGGCGCCTCAACGACTTCAAGAAGGAGGGCGACTACAGCTACGCCATGAAGAAGTTCGTGGGCAACGGCCACGTCATGATTGGCGATGCGGCCCGCTTCGTGGACCCGATCTTCTCGTCGGGCGTGAGCATCGCGCTCTACAGCGCGAAGTACGCGTCGGAGCGCATCAAGGTGGCGTTCGAGACGAACGACTTCTCGGAGGCGGTCTTCGCGCCGTACGAGACGAAGGTGCGCGGCGGCGTGGGCATCTGGTACGAGTTCATCCGCCTCTATTACAAGCTGCTGCCGCTCTTCACGCACTTCATCCAGTCGAAGGAGCACCGGCTGGAGGTGCTGCGGCTGCTGCAGGGCGAGGTCTACGACCGGAAGGACGTGCCGGTACTGGACGCGATGCGGAAGTACATCAAGTCGGTCGAGGCGTCGGACAACCACATCTTCAAGAGCCAGCTCTCGACGATCCCGATCGACTGACGCCCCCCAAATGCCAAGCGCCGGGGCCACGTCGTGGCGCCCGGCGCTCGTCCCTTCCGCGCCGCCTCCGAGGCCCGGCCTCGCCTGCCTGGCGGCTGATTCCCCATCCCCCCTCGAACGTCAGCTTCCGCCGCCCGCCTCGAGCGCCGCCACCACGTTCTGCACGTAGTACAGGTCGCCCAGCATCCAGGGCACGTCGAGCCACTTGCTGAGCTCGGGCTGTGACTGCGCGGCCACGTACGCCTTTGCCAGGAAGAGCGCGTGCGAGTCGAAGATGTGGTGGGCCGACGCCTCCTGGAACGAGTTGCTGTCGCGGGCGATGAACCAGGCGGGGCAGACGTACTCGTATTCGCTGAGCGCGGCCTGGATCGTCGATGCCTGGGCGCTGGACCGCATGGCCTGCCCGAGGGATGGCGTCATATAGAGGAAGTTGCGCGAGCAGTTGAACCGGCGGGCGTAGTTGTTGACGGACAGGCCGCCGGGATTATCCACCGTGCCGCGCCACGGGTGGTCCTTTGCGAAGCCCGTGATCCGGGTGTTCAGGAGGCTGCCCAGCTGGTTCGCGACGTTCGCCCGGAGGCTTGGGTCCGGGTTGGTCCCCGCCATGTCGTAGAGGTTCAGGAAGCCCTGGTAGCCGGCAATGTAGTCGTTGTACACGCCGGGCCCCATCACGATGTCCAGCGCGGGGGGCGGGTAGACGAGCAGCGGACGCAGGGCCTGGTAGATGGTTGCGGCCTGGGCCGGGACGACCTGCGCGTACCGCCAGGCGGCGTAGAACACCCGCTGCGGCATGGTGCCGCCCAGTGTGTCGCCAATCTCCGCCATCCGGGCCGCCACTTCCGGCGGGTACACCATGGCCTCACGCTGTGTGCCAGTGCTCCAGCCCACTCCCCTGACCTGCTGGCTTGCGAAGTACCGCTGCCAGTACGCCGCGAGGTACGAGCGGACCTGCGACTGCAGGCCGGTGGACAGGTGAGGATAGGCCACCGAGAGGGTGTACAGCGTGTCCGCCGGCACCCGGAAGTACGTGTTCGGCTCGGGCTGGATGATGTTGTTGCTCAGCCCGCCGCCATCGCTGATGTACGCCGGCCGCAGGAAGCCGTTCTCGCCCTGTGCGACGAACAGATCCACCATGCGCTGGACTTCGCGTTCGACGCGCGCACGCAGTTCGGTGGCCCCCATCGTGCGGGCGCGGTTCGGCGGGTTGGGGTTGATCGTGACCATCGGCTGGTACGCCTCGGCCGCGGCCGGCCCCAGCGCGATGATGGCATTCGATCGATGCGTGAAAATCCGCTCGACGCGCTGGGACGCCGCATTGATGAAGGCCAGGGGGACCAGCGGGTTCTGCATCCCGTGGTTGTGGTACACGCCGTTGCGGCTCGCACTGGCGCCCTTGTAGTAGCCCTGGAGGCGCTCCAGGAGCTGGGGCCCGTTGTAGAACGCCCATGTGGGATCGTACGAGCCCGCAGCCCCCTGTGAAGGCAGGACCGCGTCCAGCCTCTCGGAGTAATTCCAGTACGAAATGCTCGTTGGGGCCAGCGAGCGGGCCTCCCGGTCGCAGCAAAGGTTCGCCAGTACGCGACCACTCGCCATGGACAAGGCGAGAGGTTCGTCGATGGCGAATGTCGTGGCGCCAACTGCACGCAGCCACGCCGTGCCTTCGCGCCACGCAAAGACGCGCGAGCGCGGTATGTTGGCCCCCGCTTTCTGATACGGTCCGTTGAAATACAGCGCCTCCCCGTCGGACACGGGCGGGTGCATCTGCGCCTGGTTGTTCTGCCCCGCCTCGAGCATGGGCAGGTAGAACGGCTCCACGCCGTTCGACTTGTTGACGACGGCATACACGCGCCTTGCCGGAAAACCGTCGGCCCAGCCCTGAAGCGTGTATGACCCCACGCTCGCGGTCGTGCTCATCACGGTCGATCCCGCCGCCCATCCATGCGAGCCGTCGCTGGAACTGATGACCGTCCCCGCGTTCAACGTTGTCGTGGGGACACCAAAGAAGGCGTCGAAATCGACGCCATACTGCCCCGCATCCCTGGCACCAGGGCTCGAGTCGTATTTGTACGCCGTTGCGCCGGCCCACACCACATAGCTCTGGTGAATCACGGGCCACCACGTGGTGTACTGCTCGCCAGGAAGCTTCTGCGGCGTCCGCCACACCAGCGATCCGTTGGATGCGTTCAGCGCGTACCCGTACATGTCCATCGAGGCGAAGTACAGGACGCCGCTGTCGTACGCAGCGGACTGCATGATGGGCCCGCCGGTGTCGAAGGCCCAGGCCAGACTGCCGTTGGATGCGTTGAGCGCGTAGAACCGACCATCCCGGTTGCCGATGTACACGCGGCCGTCGACGACGATGGGGTTGGCGCTGAACCCGGCAAACGCGCCGGTGAACGACCAGCGAATGCCGCACGTCGCCGAGTCGAGCGCGTACAGCGTGCGATCGAACCCCGGGACGTAGACGGTGCCGTCGGACACGGTCGGCGTGCTGACCGGCAGCTCCGTGTCGAAGCGGCAGACCAGGTCGCCGTTCTCCGCTTCCAGCACGATGAGGCCGCGCGCCGTGGCCACGTAGACCCGCCCCTCCGCCGTCACGAGCTGCGTCGTCCCGCTGATGAACGCCTCGATGGGCCGATACCAGGCCACCGAGCGCACGGTGGAGACGTCGGCCACGCTGTTCGACGTCCGCTGCGGATTGGCCCCGGCCATCGGCCAGCCGCCCAGGGGACCGGCGCCCAGCTGCAGCCGCAGATTGCGTGGCGCGCCCGGCAGCGCCTGCGCGAGGAGGACAGCGGCCGTCGGGCCGAGCGTGAGGACGCCGGCGGCGACGGCGAGCGAGGCGGCCAGCAGCAGCCGCCGAGGAGCATCACGACGCATCATCTTCCCCAGTTCGCGGTGGACGGGCTTCACTGCAGGCCGGGCACGATCCGCAGGTTGGACGGCGCGGGCGGCACGGGCGTCGTGCCGCCTCCACCTCCCGGGTTCCAGCCGGCAATGCGGGCCATGAGTACCCAGAACGCCTTGGCGAGGCGAATCTTGCCGACGTCCGGGTTGCCCAGGTGGCCGCCGTCCGTTTCTCGCGTGTAGTGCTGGCAGACGGCCGGCAGGTTCAACCCGTCATTGGGATAGTTCTCGCTGGCGCCGCCCACGGAATACTGCACCCCGTCGCGATTGTCGTAGCAGGAGTTGCCCCATGGATCGTGCGACTCGATGTCGGCGACATCCAGCAGGAACTTGTTGTGTTCCCGCGCGTACTGCCTCATCTGATCGTTGAACGTCGTCGAGACCTGGGTGCCGATGCCCCGCGCCAGGCTGGTGGTGTGGTGGATGAAGATGCGCGTCGGGTGCCGTGCCTCCATGGCCTCGAAATCGCCGATGTCGAACCGGTTCGCCTGCCGCGCGAAGTAGCCCGTTGTGGCGCTGGCGATGTCGCTCGCCTCATCGACTTCGAGGTAGCTGTTCATGTACGAAAACACACGGTAGGCCGTGGGATTAGCATCCACGTATCGGACGAAGCACTCCAGCTTCTGGAACCACGACGCCGAATCCACGCCGCAGGAGATCTCCGGCGGGATGCCGCCGCCGGGCCAGCCGAAGTACCGCCAGTTCGACCGGTCGTGGCCGCCGGGGCGCGACCACTGCACCTCGCTCTGCGGCGACGAGAAGGCCGCCACTGGGTGCGTGTACCGCTTGCACGAGCTCGGTGCGGCGGCGTCGGACTCGTACGCCAGGCACGTCAAGCCGTCGTTGATGTTCGAGCCGACGGATCGGTTCACGAACACCATGGTCATGCTGGCGGCCGCCTGGAGGTACTGGTCGGGGATCTGTTCGAACAGCGCCACCGAATGGTGATCGACGATCACGCCCTGAGCGCGGGCCTCCGTTGCGAACCCCATCACCCAGGCGCCGAGGATGACCCCCGCGAACCCTCTCATACGGACCTCCCGCCTGCCCTGTCGCGCGTCGTACCAGCGACAATCGTGTAAGAATTCCCTCGGATCGGTTAATCCGACCTGCGGGTGCTCGCCCGCAATGCACGATAACACTCTGGCGCACAATAAGATACGCCGGCAGCACTCGCTGCCGGCTACAGTGCTGCAAGATTGATGCTCAGGCTATGCGGTTCGCGGTTGCGTCCGCGCGGGGGCGATGATTCCGAACACATGCCGATATAGGCGCCGGCCCACTGATGTGCTGGAAAGGCCCTCCATGAGGACGAGCGACAGGCCAAGCGTCGCCAGAAGGAGCGTGGGATAGACGACAAGGGCGGGGACCTTCAGGCCGGCGATTGCCCGCCCCAGAGCGAGCACGATGCCGTTGATGACCACGAAGTGCGACAGGTAGATCCCGTAGCTCCTCCGGCCAATCCACTCGAAGGCCGAGAGGAGCGGGATGGAGCCTCGGTCAATTGTCGGCAGGATGAACATCAACGGCACGGGCGCAACGAGCCGGGCCCATCCCGCATCGAGGACGCCGAAGGCGTTCAGCAGCCCAAGTCCGAACAGCGTGGTGGTGGCGGCCGCCGCGGCGGGACGCCACCGTTCCAGGCGAGGCTTGATTGCAGCGCCGTGCAGGCTCGTGACCAGGCCCAGCGGGAAATAGATGCCCCAGTCGGCCATCGAGTTGAACAGCACGGGCGGGACCGTTGCCGTGGCCCACGCGGGCGGCCAGCCGTCCACGCCCAGCATCGCGGGAAACCGCAGCGCCAGCAGCCACGCCTGCCACGTGCCGATTCCGGCCAGGAGCAGCGCACCATGTCGGCGTCCGATCCACGAGACGGCCGGCGCGGCGAGGTACCAGAACACCAGGAGCGGGATGAAATGGTACGGATAGCCGACCAGCAGGTTCTTGACGTACCCCGCCGCGGAATACCGCTCGCCCGCGGCAAGCGCGATCAGCCCGTAGAAAACGGCCGACCAGACGATGTACGGCCACAGAATCCGCTCGAGGCTGCTCCTGACGAAGGTGACTGAGAACTCCTTGGCGGCGTACGCCAGGAACGCCCCCGATACGAACAGGAACACCGGCACGGCGAACGCACCCAGGGCCTGGAGGACGACCAGGACCTTGAACCAGCCGCCCTCGACCGGCGCGACCTGCAGTCCGAAATGAATGGCGTGGTTGAGGACGATCAGGAAGATCGCCACGCCGCTGAGCGCGCCGTACTGTCGGTTCATCGCATGCGAGGGAGGCGCCCTGGGGCGCCCGCCGGTCGGGCGCCCCGCGGGGATGTCCGGCTACTGGGGAGGCAGCACCGAGAACGCACCGGAGGGCACCCACTGGATGGGACCATCCGGTGGCAGGAACGTGCCGCCGTCCCACAACGTTCCCGTGAAGCCATGCCCGGAGTCGTCGGTCAGCATGGAACCGCTGCCATCGGTCATCCGGTAATACGCCGCGAGGCCGCCTTCGTTACCTGTGAGGGGCCAGCTCATGTCCTGCTGAATCTCCTCCGTGGTCCGCGCCGTGTTCCAGAGCTGAACCTCGTCGATCTCGCCCTCGAACGTCCAGTTCCGTGACGCGTTGTTGATCACCCCGCCGAGCTGGAGCACTGGCAGCGCGCCCGTGCTGGGCTGCTGCGTCGCGCCACTCGCCATGGAGCCGACGAGCACTCCGTTCCGGTAGGCCGAGAGCATCCCGCCGCCGTGGACCAGTGCCACGTGCAGCCATTCGCCTGGCGTGTACGGGATCGCGATGGCCTGCAGCGCCCCGTCGAAGTTCCAGACCCAGATGCGGTCGAGTCCGCCTATCACCCCCCGCGAGATACCCCACCAGCGGGGCCGGTCGCCGAAAATGGCATCGCACGAGGCCGGGTTCGGGAAAAGGCAATAAGGCGTTCCGGTCGGTTTCACCCAGAGGCTCACCGTCTTGGTCACTTCCCATCCCGCGGCAAACATGTTGGCCGTCTTCGACAGCGTCACGAAATCGCTCACGCCGTCGAAGCTGAGCGCATCGCCGGGGTCGGCGCCGGCCTGCGTGACAGTCACGGTGACGGTGGCGGTCCCGAACCCACCCTGGCCATCCGCGATGGTATACGTGAAGCTGTCCGCCCCCGTGAAGCCGGCCTCCGGCGTGTAGATCACCTGGTCCACCTGGTTCGACGCCGTTCCGTGGAGCGGCTGCGTGACCTCCGTGATGGACAGGAGGCCGCCGTCGACGTCGGCGTCGTTGGCGAGTACCGCGATCGTGACCGCCGTCTCGATGGCGGTGACGACGCCGTCGTTGCCGGCGACCGGCGCATCGTTGACGGGCAGCACGGTGAGGCTCACCGTTGCCGGCGTCGAATCCGCGAATCCATCGTTGGCGACGAACTCGAAGCCATCCGTGCCATAGACGTTGGCCGCGGGGACGTAGGTGAGATTTGGCGCGGTGCCCGTCAAGACGCCGTACGCAGGCGGCACCGTCACCCGGAACGAGAGCGGATTGCCATCCGCGTCGAACCCGGCAAGCATGACCGCCGCGGGCGTGTCCTCACTGGTCGTGACGTCCTGGGAGTAGGCCACTGGGGGCGTGTTGGGCTCGATGGGCCCTGCGCTGAACGCGCCGGAAGGCACCCAGTTGATGGGGCCGTTTCCGGGGACGCCGCTGCCGCCATCCAGCAGGGAACCCGTCCAGTCGCCTGGGCTGTCGTCGGTCACCGACGTGCTCCCGGGTCCATCGGTCATCCGGTAATACGCCGCGAGCCCGGATTCCGAACCCGCGAGCGGGCCGCTCATCGAGTCGGCAATCTCCGTCGCGTCACGGGCAAGATTCCAGATCTGGACCTCGTCGATCTCACCCTCGAACGTCCAGTTACGCGAGGCGTTGTTGATGATCCCGCCGAAATGAAGCACCTGGTTGCCGCCCTGCGCGGTCGGGCCACTCGCGACGCTGCCGACGAACAGGCCATCCTTGTACGCGCTCAGGACGCCCTCCGCATGTACCAGTGTGATCTGCGTCCACTCACCGGGTGTGTACTCAACGCCGACCCGATCGGCATTGCCGTCATAGTTCCAGACCCAGATGCGGTCCTCGCCGTTGATCGGGCCGCGAGATATCCCCCACGTCCGCGGCCGATCGCCGAAGATCACGTCGCACGCCCCCGGATCGTTTGCCGTGCACGTGGACGTGCCGGTGGGATTCACCCACAGGCTGACCGTCTTCGTCGTCGGCCACGTGGCCGCCATCATGCTGTTGGTGGCGTGGAGCCGGACCTGGTCGGTGGTTCCGTCGAACTGCAGGGCGTAACCGGCGTCCTGCCCGTGCGCCGGGGAGGCCGCGGCCGCGGCAATGACCAGTGCGGTCGCGACGATGAGGGGAGCTTTCACGATTCCTGGACCTTTCATGAACCGGGGATTCGGGTCACGGGGACGACGGCCCAGTATAGGCAAAATCGCCGCCACCGCCGTGCCCGGACGCCCTTCATGAAAGTGCCCGAAGGTTCAGGAATCTGTTTCGATTTCCATGGGTCCCGAACGGGGACCAGACAGGCGGAAGATTCGGTCTCGACTTTCCGGACGACAGAAGTCTGCCCCCAAAGGGACTACCCGGAGCTCGGGCAGAGGCCCTATGGCTGGATTCTCAGGTTGCGCGGCGCGCTGGGGACACCGGGCTGCGGTACCGACGCGCCGATCTTGGCCGCAGCGTCCGCCGCCGACGCGGGCAGCTGATCCAGAGCAAGCACCAGATTGCCCGCCGCGTCGGCCGTCACAGTCCCGGGTGGCTGCGGTGTCGGAGCGCCGGCGGTGTCGAACGTCACCCACTGCACCGGGTAGCTGGTGCCCGGAGCGAACCCGCCAATCGTGACGGTTCCGGACAGCCGCGAGCTGTCCCACACGTACGGGCACTCCGCGACACCGCCCACGACGGCGCACCACGTGTGCCGCCGGTTCTGCACCCACGCGTGCGCGCGCCCGCCCGCCGTGTCCTTCTGCCCGAGCACGAGCACATCGTCCGGACGCGACACCACCGCGGCGAGGTCCGAGTACTGACCGTTGTTCAGCGGCACGTCCGCCATGAAATCCCGAACAGGCCTGAAGACCTCGTGCAGGCC
>JBFWQE010000185.1:0-10293 GCA_050249615.1 Vicinamibacterales bacterium | reverse complement strand
CGAGCGGCGCGTGGATTTCGGGTTCGCCGCCGGCAAGGCCGACTTCAGCTTCGACGGCCGCCGCGTGACCTTCCACATCAGCAAGCACGCCTACCCGACGCCCTTCGTCAATGGCGGCCTGGTTTCGCCCACCATCACCGACGTGGTCGTAGCAGATCTCGTGCACGATGCCGAGGGCCGCATCGTCGGGCACGGCCCACTGGCACGTGTCACGACGTCCACGAAAGAGGGCGTCGGCAGCTACTTCCCCGCGTTCTTCCCGGATGGCCGGGTGTACTACGTGGCGAACTCCGCGCCGAAGAACAGCACCGAGCCGAAGCGGTTCCACTTCCGCGTGGTGAACCCGGACCGCGAGGTCTTCTTCGCCAACTTTTTCACGGACGCGGCCAAGCGCGATGCGGCGGAGCAGATCGGGGAGCTGTGGCGCCAGAGCTGCCAGCCGGAGATGCAGCCGTTCAAGCCTGGCGAGGCGCCCTGGGCGTTCACCAGCCTGTCCGCCTCGCAGTGCGAGAACCTCGTGCACGCGAAGTTCACCGGTGACGAAGGCAGGAAGGCGACACTGCTGGCGGCCTGCGGGGCCGAGGGGCGCCGATAGTCAGTCCGGCGGGCGAATCGGCCGCGGGCGATCGTCGAGCACGCCTCGTATCGCGAGCCGCGCGGTGTCGGCGGCACGATACCCGTAGAGCACCGGTCCCACCAGGCGTCCATCCGCAAACACCTGCACGCTGGGCGCGTGCGTGGTCATGCCGCGAAACGCCAGCTCGATGCCGGCCAGCGGCTGGAGCGCGGCCTCCGGAAGCCCGCGCTCCCTGGCGACGCGGCGGGCGTAGCCGGGGTCGGCGACCGGATCCAGCACGGCGACGAAGGCCAGCCCCATGTCGCGCGTCACCGACGCGAGCACCTCGTACTGATCCACCGAGAGCGGCATGTGCGGGGACCAGACGAGAATCACTCCAGCGTCGCCTCGCGCCAGGCGTGAGGCCAGGGCGCTGTCGGTGAAACCGTCCTCGCGGCGTTCGGCGCCGGCCGCCTCGGAAACGACGACGACCTCACACCGAGGCCCGAACCTGCGGGATTCGCGCAGGTTGGCCGAGACGCGTTCCAGCCACACCTCTTGCGCAGGCGACACCGCAATCTGCACCCACACGCCGAGCGTACGGGTCGGCACGCGTGCGCGACGTGTGCCCTCGGGCCCGGGCGGATCGGCCAGCGCGTGATCGAGGTCGGCTTGCCAGGCGGCGAGCTGGCCGAGCGCCGCATCGGCGCAGGGGGTGGCGGCCAGCACGGCACGCGCGGCGGTCTCCTGCGCGACGGGGGCGCCCGCGGCGGGCGAGAGCACGAGGACGAGCGCGGCGGCCAGCATCATCCGGCCATTATCGCGCCGGTCGCGCGGTGCTTCCACGGCTCGTCACGATCTTCGTCCCTGGCGCACAGCCGGCGCTAGACTCCGCCCATGCTGCTCACATCCCTGCTCGCGCTTGCGAAGGCCCAGTCGGCGGGCGCGCCAGCCCCGGCGCCGCCTCCGCGTCCGGACTGCAGCGCCGCGGAACATCGCCAGTTCGACTTCTGGGTCGGCGACTGGGACGTGGTCCCGAACGGCGCGCCGCAAAAGCCGGGACAGAAGCCCGCACGCAATACCGTCACGAAGATTCAGGATGGCTGCGTGCTGCTGGAAGAGTGGAACGCGGTCACGAACACCGGGCAGAGCTACAACATCTACGATCGATCTCGCGGCCAGTGGCACCAGACGTGGGTGGACAACGCGGGCGGCCTGCACCAGTATTGGGGGCAACTCGAGGGCGACAACATGGTGTTCCATGGCTCGATGCCGTCGCCGTCGAACCCGGCAGTCCGCCTGCGCGTACGCCTGACGTTCTTCAATCTGGGCGCCGGCCGCGTGCGCCAGTTCTCGGAGCGCCTCAACGCCGACGGCACGTGGAGCGTGAACTACGATCTGCTCTACACGCGCCGCGCGCAGTAGATCCGGGGGGCGCGTTCGCGCGCTCACATCATGCCGAAGCGGCGGTACCCCATGGCCTCGGTGACGCGCGAGGTGGCCAGCGCCACGGCCGCGTCTCTCGGGAGCTGCCGTGCCCGCGCAGCCTCCTTGAGCACGGCCTCGGTGTTGGACCGGATCTTCTCCTCGATGGCGGCGAAGGCCTGCGACTGAGTGGCGCCGCGATACTCCATGGCCGCGCAGATCACGCCGCCGGCGTTGGCGATGAAGTCCGGGACGACGACCACGCCGCGCTCGTGCAGCGTGCGCTCGGCGCCGGGCGTGAACGGGATGTTCGCGCCCTGCAGCACGAGCTTCGTCCTGAGGAGGTGCACGTTCTCTTCGCGCACCACGTCGGGACGTGCCGCCGGAATCCAGATGTCGCAGTCGACGCCGAGGATGGCGTCGCGGTCCTGCTTCTGGCCGTCCGGATAGTCGGTGACGGCGCCGCCGCCCTTCTTGATTGCCATCAGCCGCGCCACGTCGATGCCATCCGGCAGGTGCAGCGTGCCGCGCGTATCGGATGCGGCCACGAGCCGGGCGCCGGTCTCGGCGAGGAACCTGGCGGCGTGCATGCCCACGGCGCCGAAGCCCTGGATGGCCACCCGCGCGCCGTGGAGCGACAGGCCGGCGCGGGCCGCCGCCACCTCCGCCGCGTGGCGCACGCCCCATCCGGTGGCGCCGATCTCGTCGAGCGGGATGCCGCCGACGGCCGCGGGCAGCCCGACGGAGCGGCCGATCTCGTCCTTGATCCACGCCATGCAGGACTCGTCCGTGCCCATGTCGGGCCCGAAGATGTAGTCCTGTTCGTTCCGGAGCGCGTGGGCGAAGCTGCGGAGGAGCCGCTCCTTGTCGGCCCGCGCCATGCGCGGGTCGCCCCACAGCACCGACTTGGCGCCGCCGTGCGCCAGGCCGGCCGCCGCGTTCTTGAGCGTCATCGCGCGCGCGAGCCGCGTGCACTCCTCGAGGCTGACGTCGGCCGCCATGCGGAGCCCCCCGATGGCGGGCCCGCGGGCCACGTTGTCGATGACGAGCACACCCTTGAGCCCCGCCGACGGCTCCGAGACGTGCACGATCCTGGTCGGCCCGAGCCTGTCACCGATGTCGAAAATGTCCGCCATGCCGCGCATCATCGCACGCGCGGCCGGTGGATTTACAATTGTGACAGGGACTCTCCCCGTACTCCGCGCCTTCCCCGATGACAACTCTCGCCCACGCGCCGAGGCTCAGCCTGCACGAGGCCGAACGGCTGGCGCGCGATCTGTACGGGATGAGCACCCGTGCGTCGGCGCTGCCCAGCGAGCGCGACCAGAACTTCCTCCTTCTGCGGCCCAACGGCCGCCGCTCGGTGCTGAAGGTGGCCAACGCCGCCGAGACCCTGCAGATGCTGGACGCCGAGAACCAGGTGATGCGGCGGCTGGCGCCGACCGGCCTGGTGCCGTCGCTGGTGCCGACCCGTGAAGGCGCCGACATCGGCCGCTACCACCTGCACTTCGTGCGCCTCGTTTCGTGCCTGGACGGCGCCCCGCTCGGAGACACGCCACGACACAGCGACGCACTGCTGCGCGATCTGGGCCGCGCGGTGGCGGTCATGGACAAAACCCTGGCCGGCTTCGAGCACCCGGCCCTGCAGCGGGCGTTTCACTGGGACCTGGCCACGGCGCCGGCGGCCATCGAGGCGCGCCTTCCTCTGGTCCGGGACGAAGGGCTTCGCGGCCTCATCGAGCGGGTGCTCGCCGTGCATCGGGAGACAGTCGCTCCACTGCTCCCTTCGTTCCGCCAGCGCGCCATTCACGGCGACGTCAACGACTTCAACGTGCTGGTCGATGCGCGTGCGCAGCGTGTCACCGGCATCGTGGACTTCGGCGACATGGTCGTCAGCCATCTCGTGAACGACGTCGCCATCGCGATGGCGTACGCCGCGCTCGGCAAGCCCGACCCGCTGGCCGCGGCCGCGCAGGTGGCCGCGGGCTACCACGCGGAGCACCCGCTCACGGAGGACGAGATGGCCGCGCTCTTCGGGCTGATGCTGACCCGCCTGGCGCTCAGCGCCTGCGTGGCGGCCGCCCAGCAGGCCGAGCGCCCGGACCAGGAGTACCTCGGGATCAGCCAGGGCCCCATCCGCCAGGCGCTGCCCGCCCTGCTGTCGGTGCATCCACGGCTCGCTCGCTACCGTCTGCGCGACGCGTGCGGCCTGGCACCTGTCCCTCATGCACCTCGCATCGTCGAATGGCTCCGCACCAACGGCCCCCACGCCGCGCCCCTCACCGGCCACGACCTCCGGACGACGGCGGTTCTCGGCCTCGACTTCAGCGCGGGCAGCCCGCTCATCGCGAGCAATCCGGCGGACAACGCCGCAGAGCCGCTTGCGCGGCGGGTATTCGATGCCATCCGCGGGGCCGGCGCCACCCTTGGCGCGGGCGGATACGACGAGGCCCGCGTCATCTACGCTGCGGATGCCTTCGCGGGCGGAGCCGTCACGGACGAGCGGCGCACCGTGCACATCGGCATCGACCTGACGCTGCCGGCGGGGTCGCCTCTCTATGCGCCCTTCGACGGCGTGGTCCATGGGTTCGAGGATGCCGCGGCCCGTCTCGACTACGGCCCCGTCATCGTCCTGCGCCACGACATCCCCGGCAGCGAACCGCTGACGTTCTACACGCTGTACGGACACCTCGAGCGCGCGAGCCTCGCAGGGCTGCACGTCGGAAAGGCCGTCAAGGCCGGCGAGCGCTTCGCCGCCATCGGCGCGCCGCCAGAGAACGGCGACTGGTGGCCGCATGTACACGTGCAGGTCATCACGGACATGCTCGACGTGCCGTGCAACTTCAACGGCGTGGCGCCGGCCAGCCAGCGGCGGACGTGGCTCGCGCTCTGTCCGGATCCCAACCTGATGCTGGGCATCCCGCCGGAGCGCTTCGCCCGGCACGCCACCACCGGGGTGTTGCTCGAGCGCCGCCGGCGCCGCTTCGGAAGCAACGTGCGCCTGTCGTACCGCGGCCACCCACTGCAGATCGTGCGTGGCTGGATGCAGTACCTGTTCGACGAGACCGGACGCACCTACATCGACGGCTACAACAACGTCCCGCACGTCGGGCACGCGCACCCGCGCGTCACCGCCGCCGTCGCGGCGCAGCTGGCCACGCTCAACACCAACACGCGCTACCTGCACGAGACCGTGGTGCAGTACGCCGACGAGCTCGCCGCGACGTTCCCGGCGTCGCTGGAGGTCTGCTACTTCACCGCATCGGGCAGCGAGGCCAACGAGCTGGCGCTGCGCCTCGCGCGCGCACACACGGGCCAGCGGGACATGGTCGTGATGGACGCCGCGTATCACGGCCACACGACCACCCTCATCGACATCAGCCCGTACAAACATGCGGGGCCGGGGGGCACGGGCGCGCCGGACTGGGTGCACGTCTCGCCCATCCCCGACGTCTACCGCGGCGCGCACAAGGCCAGCGACCCCGACGCGGGCGGAAAGTACGCGCGCGAGGTCGGCGCCGTCGTCGAGGTCATCCAGGCGCGGGGACGCGGCGTGTGCGGCTACATCGCGGAGACGTGTCCCAGCGTTGGCGGCCAGATCGTCATGCCGCCGGGCTTCCTGCCCGAGGTCTACCGCCTGGTCCGCGCGGCGGGCGGGGTGTGCATCGCCGACGAGGTCCAGACCGGCTTCGGCCGGCTGGGCACGCACTTCTGGGCGTTCGAAGCCCACGGCGTCGTGCCGGACATCGTCGTGCTGGGCAAACCCATCGCCAACGGCTACCCGATGGGCGCAGTGATCACCACACGCGCCATCGCGGAGAGCTTCGACAACGGGATGGAATTCTTCAGCACGTTCGGCGGGAGCACCGCCGCCTGCGCAGCCGGCCTGGCGACCCTCCGCGCGACGAGGGAAGAGGGGCTACAGGCGCACGCGCTCCACGTGGGCCGGCACCTGCTGGCGCGCCTCGGCGACCTGCAGCCTCGCCACGCGATCGTCGGAGACGTCCGCGGGTCGGGCCTGTTCCTGGGTGTGGAACTGGTGCGCAGCCGCGACACCCTGGAGCCCGCGACGGACGAGGCCTCGGCGGTGGTGGTCCGCATGCGTGAGCTCGGCGTGCTGGTGGGCACAGACGGCCCGTTCCACAACGTGATCAAGATCCGCGGCCCGATGCCGCTGAGCGAATCCGACGCCGATCTGATCGCGGACGCCCTCGCGAAGGCGCTCGAAGAGCTGTAGGCCCCGCCCGCACCTGTTCGCACCCGTCCGCACCCGCCCGCACCCGTTCGCACCCGCCCGCACCTGTTCGCACCCGCCCGCACCCGTCAATCCCTTCCCAACCCTCGCGCGACGGCCATGCCCAGCAGTGTCACCACCAGCACCGGGCCGTACGGCTGATCGAGCGCGATCGCCAGCGCGAACGACACCACGTAGGCGCCGGCCCCAAGCCCGGCGGACCAGGTGACCGTGCGGCGCCACCCGCCCGCGAACCGGAACGCCGCCCACGGCGGCACGAACACGAGCGCGAAGGCGCCAAACACCCCGACCACCGTGGCGGCGACCGCCAGGGTGGCGGCCACCATGACGTCGAACACGACCTCGTGCCGCGGGTTGGCGACACCGTTGGCCAGGAAGTGTTCGGGGAAGAAGCGCCCGAGCAGCAGGCGCGACGACACCATCGGGAGCACGGCCGCCACGGCCAGCACCACGATCGCGATCTCGACCAGGTGCGAGCGGCCGGTGAAGTAGATCTGGCCCTGCAGCAGGGCACGGGACAGGTCCTCGCCGTGGGCGGTGTTCGCGGCCAGCAGCAGCGCGACGCTCCATCCCGCCAGCAGCATCACCGCGTAGGTGTCGTCGCCGTCCTGGCGGCCAAGCAGGGTCTTCGCCGGCGCCGCCAGCACCGCGACGAGCAGCGCCCCCGCAGCGGCGGGCAGTCCGAAGAACGCTGCCAGCACGACGCCGGCGGCGGCCACCTGCCCGATGCCGAGCGATGCGAGCCACTCGCCGCGCAGCCTCGCGTACGCCCCCACCACGGGCAGGACGATGGCCAGGAGCAGGCCGTTCAGGAACGGCAGCAGGAAGATGGGGTCGGCCAGGGCCGCGAGCGTCAACGCGCGACCTCCACGATGCGCGTGCACACCGTGTCGAGCAACGTGGCTTCGTGGCTGATGACCAGCACGCCCTTGCCCCGCTCGCGCGAGGCGATGAGCAGGTCGGCCAGCGCCGCGATGGCCTGAGGGTCCATGTTGTTGGTGGGCTCGTCGAGCAGGACGAGCGCGGCCGGCGATCCGAGGCAGGCCCACGCCTGCAGGAGCTGGAACTGCCCGCCGCTCAGGCGGTCCACGCGCGTGCCCAGCAGCGGTCGAAACAGGGCCGGCACGTCATTGGTGTTCGAGGTGGTCACGTGCAGCAGCTCGGCCACCGTAATCGGCATCTCGTGCAGGTGCACCGGGAACTGGCGGAGCACGGACACGCCGGCCCCCCGATCGCACGTGATGCCGCCGCCGAAGATGCGCGCCGTCCCGATGATGGCGGCGAGCACGGTCGTCTTGCCCGAGCCGTTGGCGCCCGCCAGCCCGACGATCTCGCCTCGACGCACTTCCAGGGACAGCGGGCCGACGACCGGCCCGGCATAGCCGGCGATGAGGCCGTGGACCACGAGAAGCGGCGGAGACGGCGGCGTCAGGGGGTCGCCCCCGTGCACGCCTGCACCCACTGCTCGATGTGATCCAGATACATCGAGCCGGTGGCCTCGAGCGGGACCTCGAGCTGCAGCTGACGGCTCTTCCACCCGAGTTGACGGCTGAGGAATGCGGGCCCCTCCGAAGGGTGGTAGCTATTGTAGAGGATGACGCCCTTCGCCCCGGAGAGCCGCGCGACGAGATCCCGCAGGTGCGAGGCGGTCGGCGGGATGCCCGGGAGCGGCTCGATGTAACCGAGCACCGGGATGCCGAGGAACAGCGCCAGGTAGTTGGCGTCCTTGTGGTACAGCACCACGCCTGGCGCGCCGGCCGCCTGCTGCCGCCACCGGGCCGCCCGCTCGTCCACGGCCTTCGCGAAGGCCTCGGCCCTGTTCGCGAACTCGTCCTTGCGCGGCGGGTCGAGCGCGCCCAGCCGCGCCGCGAGTGCACGGCCGACCGCGGCCATGCGCAGCGGGTCCATGTAGTAGTGCGGATTGCCCAACGGGTGTACGTCGCCGCGCGAGCGGTCGGCGACCTGTCCCGTCTCGATGAGCTCGATCTGCGCGGCGCCCTCGAAGTAGCCGGGCTGCCCCACCAGGATCCTCGGGTTCGACGCTCCCTGGATGGCCGCGGGCAGCCAGCCCACCTCGAGCTCGGCGCCCACGGCCACGAGCAGGTCGGCACGGCGAAGCGCCACCATCATGCTCGGCCGTGCCAGCAGGTAGTGCGGATCCCGATCGGGCGGCGCCAGGGTCGTGATGCTGACGGCCGAACCGCCGATCTCCCGCGCCAGCATGGCCATGCTCGAGGTCGTCGCCACGACCCGCACCTCCGCAGCGGCAGGGGCCGCCGCCGCCAGCAGCACGCCAGTCAGGATGGCCTGTCTCATCGTCCTCATCATCGGTCCGTTCCGTCCGCTCCTAGAATCTGTGCGCGCCGTGCACGCCCAGGCTCATCTGGAACTGCACGAACACCTGGTGGAACCTGGCGGTTCCCTCGCGCTGGAACCGGCCGGCGTTGTACTGCACGCGCACGCGCGAGAACTCGGTCGGGTTGAACGCCACCGCGGCCGAGTAGCGGTACGAGGCGCCGTGCTCCATGATGGCGTCACCCGCTTCGAGCCGGTTGACGAGCCCCATCGCGTCGATGCGGCCAGCCAGCGTCCACCGGGATGCGATCCCGTAGACGACCTGCGCATACAGGCCATCCTGCGCCGAGACCCGCGACCGGCCCACGGACGCCGCGTCGGCCGCAATCGGCGACAGGTCCTTCTTCCGGTAGACATACTCTCCCTGCACTGTCAGGTCGCCCCGCCCGAGGGGCCGGGCCGAGTCGTAGCGCCACACCCAGTCGGCACCGATGAACCATGTTGCGCCCTCGACGGCTTCCTCGACGGCGTCCTCGATGCCCTCGACGACCTCCTGGTGGCTGCGGCTCCGACCGAACGACACGCCGCCCTGCAGCGCGTGCGCGTATCCCACGTCCGGTGACACCTTCAGGAAGCCCGTGAAGAGCCGCGGTCCCGGCGTCTCCTCGAACAGGCCCGGGTGTTCCTCGCCCGCCTGGTGCGACAGCCGCTCGTTCTCGCCCTGAAGGGCCTCGAAGCCGAGCAGTGTGTAGACCGGCACGTCCGGCAGCCACGTCACCTGCAGGCCCGTCTCCGCCAGCGTCCCGCCGAAGAGGGCCTGGAGTGGCAGGGCCTGATCGAGAAAGTCCCACTGGTGCGGATGCTGCTTGTTGATGTGGCCGACGCCGCTGAAGAACCGGCCCACGCGCAGTTGGAGGCCGGGCACGAACTTGCGGGTCTGGACATAGACCTCCTCGGCCTCGATCTCGTCCGGGCCCAGCGCCACGGTGGCCCACACGTCGAAGTACGGGTCGACCGCCCCTGAGAAGGCCAGCTCCATCTCGCGCAGGTTGAAGCCGCGGTCGAGCGTCCGGTGGCCATGGCCCCCGGACGGGCCTTCATGCTCGTGACCCCCTCCGAACCCGTCGGCGCCCTCGACCATCTCAAAGGCCTCGCCGTCCACGCTGTCCGCGTAGTACGCGATGTCGGGGATGACCGAGATGGCCGGATTGAAGGCCTGCCCCGAGCTCACCTGGCCCGTCTGCGCGCCCAGGTCGAGCGGGCTCAGGCCCTGGGGATCCGCAGGCTGCAGCGGCCCCGTGACCGTGCGCGTCCGGAACGCGGCGAGTTCGCCCTGCTCCTGCTCCAGGGCCGCGCGTTCATCCGCCAGCGTGCCGCGCCGCGCCTCGATCTCGCGCCGTTCCGCCTCCAGCCGGAGTGCCGCGGCCGCGTCCGCCTCCGCGATCCGGGCAGGCATCGCGGCCAGGAGCGACTCGAGGGCCGCGAGCTCGTGCTCCAGGATGGCGAGCCGCTCGGCTACCTCGGATCGCCGAAGCTCGATCTCGGCGGGCGTCCGTGGCCGGGCCTCGCGCGCCGCCGCCGGAATGGCCGACGCCGGGAGAAGAACGACGAGGACGAAGAAGACGATTGGCAGAGCCCGGTCGCGGCGCAGTGGTACTCTCCTCCTGCTCACGCTACCTCATCGGGCACGCAGGCGCTACAGGGGCGTGGGGGGGGGGGGGGGGGGGGGGGGGGGGGGGGGGGGGGGGCGCGGGGGGTCTCG
>JBFWQE010000184.1:0-10300 GCA_050249615.1 Vicinamibacterales bacterium | reverse complement strand
CGAGATCAGGCGCCGTTCGGCATCGGTGAGGACGTGATCGTCGGCGATCTCGAACCCCTTGAACTTGTTGATGAACTGCTCCTCTGTCCACGCGCCAATGCCCGTGTCCGCGTCGGGGGTGATGTTCGCCACCCTCACCCGATACCCCAGCTCGGGATCCCGGAACTCGTTCCCCCCGGCAAAGCTCATCCCGGGCAGGGGCTGCCCCTGGCCGTCCATCGGGGTGTGGCACTCCGAGCAGGAGGCGGCCATGACGAGATACTCGCCGTAGGCCACCTTGTCGGATGGCGACGGTCGCGTGCCGAACGTGGCCTTGCGGGGGATGGTCCGCACGATGAAGTTGACCGGCACATCGAGCGACCGCTCGGGGACGTGGCTCTCGATCGGCGCCAGCGACCGCACGTAGGCCAGGATCGCCGTCACGTCGTCCTCGGCCATCTGGCCGTAGTTGGGATACGGCATCATCGGGAACAGCGGCGTGCCGTCCTTCGACACGCCCTCGGTGACGGCCCGCAGCAGCTCGCCATCCGTCCAGGTGGACAGGGCCGCCGGCGTGATGTTCTTGGAGTAGAGCGTACCCGGGATACCCGCACTGAAGTTGTCGAACTTCTCGCCGCCTGCGCCGAAACGGTCGTGCCTGATGGGGCCTGCCGACTTCGAGAAATCGCGCTCGGTGTGGCAGTCCATGCAGACGGCCACGTGATTGGCCAGATACCGGCCGCGCTCGACGCGCTCGGGGGTGGCTTCGACCTTGAACGTCGCCGAGGGCGGCGGCACGTCGGGGTATTTCGCGTAGAGATAGGTGAGCCCGCCGGCCGCGGCAAGGGCGGTCAGGAACAGGAGCACGAGAACGAGACGGAGCAGGAATCGCATCGGGATCTCTGAAAAGGGGATGAGGGATGATGAGCGGCCGCACGAGAAAGGGGCGGCCCCGGGGCCGCCCCTTGGTATCCGCCTGCTAGATACGATCCATCACGGCTGCTGGTTCGACGTCGTGGCCGGTTTCTTTTTCGCGGCCGCCACCATCGACGCCACGTCCGCCGCCAGCTTCTTCGCGTCGTAGACGATGCCGTCCTTGATGGTGTACTTGACGCCGCCCACGCGCTCGACACGGCCGTTGGCGTCGTTCACCCTCACCGCACCCGTGGCGTACAGCGTCTTGAAGTTCTCGAGCGGGTTCTGATCGACGAGGACCATGTCGGCCAGGAGGCCCGGGCGGATGATGCCGAACTCGATGGCCTTGCCCTTCGGCTCGTGCAGCGCCTCGGCGCCGTAGAGCGTGGCGGAGCGGATCACTTCCAGCGGGTGGAAGCCGGCCTCCTGCAGCATCTCGAGCTCCAGGATGTAGCCGAAGCCGTAGGTCTGGTAGATGAAGCCCGAGTCCGAGCCCGTCGTAACGCGGCCGCCGGCGTTCTTGAAGTCGTTGATGAAGCTCATCCAGACCTGGTAGAACTTCTTCCACGCGATCTCGTCCTCCGTCGTCCAGTTGAACCAGTAGGCGCCGTGCGCAACGCGGTTCGGCTGGAAGAACTCCCACAGCGACGGGATCGTGTACTGATCGTGCCAGTCGGCGTTGCGCATGCGCATCACGTCCCGGCCGGCCGAGTAGATGGTCATCGTCGGGTCGATGATGAACTTGCGGTCCACCCATTCCTTGATGAGCGCGTTCCACGGATCGCTGCCCCGCGGGTGGATCTTGTCCCACAGGCGCGCGACCTGGCCGAACCGGTGCTGCTCGTCGTTGTAGTTCTGGTTCACCGGGTAGGCCTGGATGCTCGAGTCCTTCAGCAGGCTCTCGAACAGCCCGTAGTAGTGCGTCATCGTCCCCAGGCCGAGGCGCGAGGCGTCGCGCGCCGTCATGCGGACCACGCCCATCTGATCCAGGTGCGCGGTCGAGCCGAGGTTGTGCTTCTTCGCCTCGTCCAGCAGCGCCGCCATGATCTCGGGATCGTGCGCGCCGAGCTTCAGGCCGTCTATGCCCTTGCCGGCCGCCCAGCGGACCCACTCGCGCGCCGTCTCGGGCGTCTGCGGCTTGCTGCGGTCCCAGCCCTCACCTGAGAACGGGCGGTGGTACGAGAAGATGCGCGGCGCGACGATCTGGTTCTTCGCGGACAGGTCGCGCTGGCCGAGGTCCCAGTCCATCGACCCGCAGGGCACGCCGCGCACCGTCGTGACGCCGTGCATCAGCCAGAGCTTGTAGACGTAGTCCGGGAGGTTGGCCTGCCCGCCCCCGCAGTGGACGTGGGCGTCGATGAAGCCCGGCATCAGGTAGAGCCCCGTGCCGTCGATCTCCTTCGTCCCCTTCGCCGGACGCCGCTCGGGATTGATGGCCACCTGCGGGAAGCCGACGCTGGCCACCTCGGTGATGCGGTTCTGCTGGACGACGATGTCCATGGGCCCGCGCGGCTGGGCGCCGGTGCCATCGATCATCGTGACGCCGCGGATGACGAGCCGATCGAACGGCCCTTCACCCTGGTTGCCACGCGCCGGCGTGGGCTGCATCTGCTGGGCGGCCAGGCCGACGCCCAGCGCGGCAATGAAGGCGGCCGACAACACCGACCGAAGACGGGTAGATCTCACGGGTACCTCCAGGAAAGGCCGGAGGACAGTATAAGCGGCGCGAGCAGGCTCGCGCCGTGCGCCTGGCGGTGGGCGGCGCGTTCGCGCCGTGGCGGTGCTGCCCGCCGTCGGCCGCTCTTCGGGCGGTAGGCCTTCGGTGAGAGCCCACACGCCGCAGGCGTGCCCTTACCGAGCGAAGCGAGGCCCACGAAGCCGCGCCCACGCGCCGGAGGCGCGCCCTTCGCTCACTCCGCCCTGAGCGCCTTCATCGGCTCCACCCGCATGGCCCGGCGGGCGGGGACGAAGTTGGCGGCCCCGGCCGCGGCCAGCATCGTCAGGATCGCGAGAGCCCAGGCGAGCGGATCCAGCGGCGTGATGCCGTAGAGCAAGCCGCTCAGGCCGAACGCGGCGCCAGCCGCCAGCAGGCCGCCGATCACGAGGCCAACCCCGGTGAGGCCGAAGCCCTGCCGCATCACCATGCCGAGCACCGTGCCGGGGTTGGCGCCCAGCGCCATCCGGAGACCGATCTCCTTCGTGCGGCGCGCCACCGAGAACGCGATCACGCCGTAGAGCCCGATGGCGGCCAGCAACGTGCCCAGCGCGCCGAACGATGCGGCCAGGATGGCCCCGACACGCGCAGGCATGAGGCTCATCGACAGGTTGTCGGTCATCGTCGAGTTACCGACGAAGACGAGGCCGGGTTCCATGGCCAGCAGGTCGCGGCGGATGGCGGCCAGGAGCTGGCCGGCGTTGCCCTCGGTGCGCGCCACCAGGTAGTTGTAGCGCTCTGGATCCTGTGCCGACGCGAAGTAGACCATCGCCACGGGCCGCTCGAGGACGCTGTGCACCTTGTGGTTCGAGATGACGCCGGCGATGGTGTACCGGTCCTTCGTGACGGCGTTCGTGAACGTGCGGCCCACGGCGCTTTCGTTCGGCCAGTAGCGTCGCGCCATTGTCTCGTTGACGAGCGCGACGAGGGGAGCCCCCTTGCGGTCCGCCTCGTTGAGGTCGCGCCCCTCGAGCACGCGCAGGCCCAGCGTCGAGACGTATCCCGCCGACACCGCGACGTTCTCGATCGTTTCACCCCGCTGCCCCTCCGCGTAGGTGCGGCTGTCCACCTGCAGCTCGGCCTGGTTGAAGTTCAGTTCGAATGGCAGGCTGGGCGTGGCGGTCGCCACGGCTGTGACCCCCGGCATGGCGCGCACACGTGCCACGGCGTCGTTCCAGAACTGCTCGCCTCGTTCGGGCGAGTACCGGACCATGTCGGTGTCGAGCGAGACGGTCGCCAGCCCGTCCACCTTGAACCCGACGTCCGCGCGCTGCGATTCCGCCAGGCTCCTGAGCAGCAATCCGGCCACGACGAGCAGGACGGCGGTGAACGCCACCTGGGTCACGACCAGCACGTCGCGCAGCGCGAAGCGTCGGCCGGCCACGCGCCCGGCGGGCACTTCGCCGCGAAGGTCGGTCACGAGGCTGGGTGCGGAGGCCTTGAGGGCCGGCAGCAGGCTCGCGAGCACGCCGGTGAGACCGGCCGCAGCCACGGCAAACAGCATGACGCGCCAGTCGAGACCGATCTCGAGGACGAGATTCGCGGGCAGCGGCAGCTGGATGGACGCGAGGGCGCGAATGACCGCCCAGGCACACGCAATGGCGACCGTGGCGCCCAGGCTGCCGAGCACCAGGCCTTCCATCAGCAGCTGCTGCACCAGGCGGCCCCGGCTGGCGCCGATGGCCAGCCGCACGCTGATCTCCCGGCGCCGCGCCGAGGCGCGCGCCAGCAGCATTCCCGCCACGTTGGCACAGGCGATGAGGAGGACGAGGCCGACGACCGACATCAGCGCGGCGGCGCCGATCGACAGCACGCCGCTCGCCTGCGGCACGAGCATCCGCACCTCGGAGGTCGGCACCGCCGACATGCGGCGGTCCTTGTTCGTCTGCGGATGGGCGGCGGCAAGCTGGCGCCCGATGACCGAGACATTGGCGTGCGCCTGTTCGACGGTGACGCCGGGCTTCAGGCGCCCCTTCACGAACATCCACCGCACGCCGCGCCGCTCGAGCCGCGTGCGGCCCGGCCCCGGCACGACGTCGGTGATGCCCGCCGGCTCCACTTCCTCGACGTGGGCCATCGGCAGCCACAATTCCGGTGTGAGGAGCGGCACCACGCCGTTGAAGTCCGGCCGGGTGACCCCGACGATGGTGTACGCCAGGCCGCGAAGCGTGAGTGCCTGCCCGATGGCCGACGGTGCGCCACCGAACTCGTTCTGCCACATCCGGTGGGAGATGACCACCACGCGCGCGGCCCCGGGGTCGTCGTCCGAGGGTACCAGCAGGCGGCCGAGGTGCGGGGAGACGCCGAAGAAGGTGAAGTGATTGCCGGTGACGATCTGCCCGATGACCAGCCGGGAGCGCTCCCCGAGGGCGAGCGGCGCGAACATGGGACTGTACGCCGTCATGTCGCTGAACACGTCGTTCTGCGCCTTCAGATCGGTGAAGTCGGCGAAGGACGACGTCGCGTATTCGTCGCCATCCCCGCCCACCGTGAACACATCGACGAGGCTGTCGGGGTCGCTGACCGGAAGGGGCTTGAAGAGCAGCGTGTCCACCAGCGAGAACATCGCGGTGTTGACACCGACGCCGAGGCCGATGGAGAGGATGGCGACAAGGGCAAACCCGGGACTCCGGGCAAGCCAGCGAAGAGCGTAGCGGATGTCCTGAAGCATGGATGGATCCCGCCGTCTTAGACGATGGCCGGGCCGGTAAGTTCGGACGCAGATGACGCGGAGGCCGCAGAGGCCGCAGAAGCCGCAGAGGCCGCAGATGACGCAGATGACGCGGAGGCCGCAGATGGCGCAGAAGCCGCAGAAGCCGCAGAAGCCGCAGAGGCCGCAGATGACGCAGATGACGCAGGTGACGCGGAGGCCGCGGATAGGCGGGGCCGCAGATGACGCTAGAGGGCGCAGATCGCGCAGGCTCGGAGCAGGCGCGCGGTCAGTCGAGAACCCGGCCATTCGGCCGCGGGCGTCCAAGGCAGGCGACCTCCAGACCGAATCTGCGCCAATCTGCGGTATCTGCGGTCAGTCCGTGTTCCGGAATCCCTTCCCCGACCGCGCGATCAGCGTCCGGGCCATCCCCTGCGGCAGGACCCGGGACAGCCATGCAATTCCCCGGTTCACTCGGCCGGGAATGAAAACCGGCTCGCCGCGCATCACGGCACCGTAACCCTGCGCGGCCACCGCGGGGGCCTCCATCCAGAGGACGCCAGGCATCCGGCTCACCTGCGCGCGCGTCCCCGTGACGTCGTGGAACTCGCTGTAGGTGAAGCCGGGGCAGAGCGCCGTCGTGTGGACGCCTTCGCGGGCGCGCTCGGCGTGCAGCGCCTCGGAGAAGCGAATCAGGAACGACTTGGTCGCCGCGTAGAGGGTGTGCCCGGCCGGCGCCGGCAGGTGCCCCGCCAGCGACGCCACGTTGATGATGCGGCCCCAGCGCCGCTCGATCATTCCGGGCAGCAGGCGATAGGTGAGCTCGCAGACCGCGCCCACCATCACCCGCAGGAACCGCTCGTGCTCCGCCCAGGCGGGCCGGTCGAAGCGGCCGGGAAGCCCGTAGCCCGCGTTGTTCACGAGCAGGTCCACCTGGAGGGCCCGCCCCTGCAAGTCCGCGATGATGGCGGCCGGGGCGGACGGGTCGGCCAGGTCGGCGGCGATCACGTGCACGGGGACGCGATGCCGCTGCCTCAGGGCGGCGGCCAGGTCCTCGAGCCGATCGACCCGCCGCGCGGTGAGCACCAGCCCGTACCCCCGCCCGGCGAGCAGCTCAGCGAAGGCCTGCCCGATGCCCGCCGAGGCGCCGGTGACCAGCGCCGTCCGTCCCTCCCCCTCGCGCCCCATGGCCACCAGTATAGGTATGATGGACGGCACGCGCCCCTGACCTGGAGGTTACATGCGCACTGTCCGTTCCCTGCTGCTCATCGCGGCGTCGATCACCCTCGCCGGCTGCATCAACAGCGCGACACTCATCAAGATCAAACCCGATGGCAGCGGCACGGTCGAACAGACCACGCTGGTGAACTCGGGCGCGATGAAGGCGATGATGCCGGGCATGACGGCGCCCGGGCAGTCGTCCAATCCCGTGAACGAGGCCGACCTGAAGCGCACGGCCGAGCGCATGGGCAAGGGCGTCCGACTGGTCTCGGCCGAGCCCGCCAAGTCGGGCACGTTCGAGGGCGTGAAGGCCGTCTTCGCCTTCGACGATATCAACCAGGTGCAGGTGAGCCAGGATCCGGGCATGAGCGGCAGCACCACTGGCGCCTTCTCCTCCGGGCCGCCGCCAGTCGAGAACCCGGTGAAGTTCACGCTCACGCGGAACGGCGCGACGTCGCTGCTGACCGTCCAGATCCAGGACAAGCCCGCCGGCGCCGCCAAGCCCGAGATGCCGCAGGGCGGCCCCAACATGTCGGACCCCGCCGTCATGAACATGGTGAAGAGCATGTTCGAGGGCTTCAAGGTCGCGATCGACCTCGAGGTCATGGGATCCATCGTGAAGACCAACGCGGAGTACGTGAACGGCTCGCGTCTCACGCTGATGGAGATGGACCTCGGGTTGCTGTTCCAGGATCAGGAGAAGCTGCAGGTCCTGCAGGGCAAGGTGGGGCCCGGCGCGTCGTTGTCGGAAGTGAAACCCTACCTGAAGGACGTCAAGGGCATCAAGATCGACGGCCCGACGATTAACGTCGAGTTCAAGTAACTCGTCGGGAGTCGGGAACCGGGAGTCGGGAACACGCCTGCCGCCGAAGAGTTCGGCAAAGGCGGGCCGCGAGCAGGGGGGCGGTCCCTACGCGAAGCAGAGAACCCGTCCCTCCGTCGTCCCGATCACGATCCGCCCGGAGGCGAGGGCCGGCGAGCTGGTGAGCGCCGCGCCCTCCTCGTGCTCCCACTCCACCTTTCCGCTCGCGAGATCGATCGCGTAAAGACGCCCGTCGCTCGAGCCGACGAAGGCGCGCGAGCCGGCGATGGCCGGCGACGAGTCTATCCGCGCACGGGTCATGTAGGTCCACTTCGCCCGGCCAGAGCCGGCGTCCAGCGCGTGCAGCATGCGGTCGCGCCCCCCCAGCACCACGGTCCCGTCGACGAACGCCGCGGACGAGTAGAAGGGGAACTTGCGGTCCGGGTGCTCGTAGCGCCATCGCACGGCTTTCTTCGCGAGATCCAGCGCAATCACCTGGTTGTCGAACGTGCCGTAGTAGGCCACGTCGTCCACGATGCACACCGAGGCGCCGGTGTAGGCGGTCGCCGATGTTCGCCACGCTTCCTTGCCGTCGGCGAGGCCGACCGCGTGGAACACCTCGTCGCACCCGGCGAAGTGGGCCACGCCGCTCACCACGCACGGCACACCGTGCACGTAGTTGTCGGTGGCGAACGACCAGCGAAGCTTCCCGTCCGCGGCGCCGAGCGCGTAGAGCGAGCCGTCGTACGACCCCATCAGCACGGCGTCGCCCACGACCACGGGCGACGACTTGATTTCCGACTTCGTCTTGTAGGTCCAGGCGGGCTTGCCGTCGCCGGCGTGCACCGCGTGGAGGACGCCGTCGAGGTCGCCGATGAACACGCGACCGCCGGCCACCGCCGGCGACGACTCCCCGATGGACTCCCCGGCCTTGTACCGCCAGCGCAGCTTGCCGTCTGCCAGGCCCAGCGCGAGCAGCTCACCCGTGCCGGCCCCGATGTACACGACGCCCTCCACGATGGCCGCGCTCGAGTCGATGGCCTCGCCCCCCTCCCAGGCCCATGCCAGCCTCGGCTCCGGCGCGATGGTCGTGGCCGAGACGCCGGTGAGCGACGGCGTGCCCCGGAAGTGCGGCCACGCATCCGCCGGTGCGCGCGCGACACCCGTGGCCTGCGCGCGCAGCCACGCAGGCGTGACTCCAAAGGCGGCAAGGGCAACGAGAACGTCCCGGCGGTTCATACGTCGGAGATCACGGGCACACGAAGGACACGAAATCCGAGAGGAGACCCGCAAAGACCCGAGAACCCCAAGAACCCGAGAACCCCGAGAACCCGAGAGCCCGAGGATCCCGTCAGCGGGCCGCGCTCGGCTTCTGCAGCTGCACGCCCTGCTGCAGCGCGTACAGCTGGTTCCGGTTCATCACGAACAAGGCGCCGTTGGCCGGCACCACTGTCGAGTACACCGCGCTCCCCATGTTGTGCTCGGCGATCACCTTGAGCGTCTTGCCATGCTCCACGACGACGACGTCGCCGTCCTCGTCGCCGAGGTAGACCTTGTCGCCGACGATCATCGGAGAGCTCCAGATGGCGGCGAACATGTCGTGCGTCCAGTAGAGCTGACCGGTCTTCAGGTCCAGGCAGTGGAAGAACCCGCTGAAATCCGCCAGGTAGATGAGCCCGTCCTTGATGGCGGCCGTGGAGATGGACCGGCGGATCTTGTCGAAGTGCCAGATGCGCCCGCTCTCGGTGATGTCACCCCGTTTGGTGGCGTCAATCGCATAGGCGTGCCCCACGCCCTCGCCGTGCTCCGGATCCTGGCCGTTCGAGATGTAGACGACGTCCTCGTAGATGACCGGCGTGCTGATGACCTCGTTCCGCGTCTTCGGCCAGACCGAGTCCTTCGGGTTGGTGTCGAACTCCCACAGCTTCTTGCCGGTGAGCGCCTCGTAGCCGCGCACCCAGCCGTCCCCCTGTGCGTGGACCACCTGCAGCACGCCGCCGATCTCCCCCACGGCCGGCGTGGACCACTGCCCGTGCAGGATGCGGTCTTCCACGGAGTTGTCCTCCCAGACCAGCTTCCCGGTGGAACGGTCCAGCGCGATGATGGCCGGCGCCTTCGGCGACGGGATGTTCACGTGGCTCTCGTCCTGCCCGTTCGAGGTGCTGACGAACAGCAGGTTGCCGTGCGCCACGGGCGACGAGTTCGAGAGGTTGTGCGGGAACGAGCCGACCTCCTCCATCATGTCGAAGATCCAGATGAAGTCCGGATCCGTCTTGCCGGTCAGCTTCTCGTCCTTGATCGCGCCGTCGTTCGAGCCGTCGTGGAAGCCGTCCAGGTCCGCGGCGATCACCTGGCCGCGGTTCGACACGAAGTAGGCGACGCCGTCCAGGATGAGCGGCGAGCTGGCAATGCCCTGGAACGGCCAGTCGTTGGCCCGTCCCGACGACAGCTTCTCGAACGTCGCCTGCCAGAGGAACTCCCCGTTCGCCTCGCGGAACGCCATCACCACGCCGCGGTCGCCCACCTGCTGCGGGTCCCGGCCCAGCTCGTTGTTCGTGCCGATCAGCACGACCCCGCCACCCACTGTCGGGTTGCCGTAGGACTGTGAGCCGAGATCGGCCACCCACTTCACGTTCCTGCCGGTCTTCACGTCCCACTCGGTCGGCGCGCCGGCCATGGTGGACACCATGTTGCGCGCCGGCGTCCCGCCCCACATGGGCCAATCAGCGGAGAGCGCCACCGAGGTGGAGGCGACCAGGACGAAAGCGAACATCAGGCGCATGGTGCTTCTCAGGTTCTCAGGTTCTCAGGTTCTCGGGTTCTCGGGTTCTCAGGTTCTCGGGTTCACAGGCTCTCAGCCCCAAGGCCCAAGCCCCAAGCCCCAAGCCCCTACTGGTTCTTGTACACCTTCAGATTGTCGAAATACACCTCGGCAATCCCGTCGCCGTAGACTCCCGGACTGCCGGTCCGATGCGGGATGGTGTCGGTCTTCTCGATGGTCCTCACCGCCGGCTCCGGG
>JBFWQE010000183.1:0-10371 GCA_050249615.1 Vicinamibacterales bacterium | reverse complement strand
GGTCACCGAGAGGCGGAGGTTCTTGAGCGGCCGGGCGTGGGCGTCGACGAGCGCCATTACGCCATGATAGCGGAGTGGGGGTGGGGGCCGCGCTCTCGGTAGGGGCCGCGCTCACGCGCGGTGGGCCGCGCTGCGCTCGGTCGGGTGTCGCCCCCGGCGCGACGCGCCGCCCACGCGGCGCAGCCGCGCCCACAGCCCGCAGGGCCAGCCAGCTAGTCTGTCCCAAGCTGCCTGGCCCGTTGGAGGCGCCCCCCTGCCTGGTATCGAGCCACGAGGCCCTTCAGCGGTGCCGCGACCAGCCGCACCTTGGCCTCGAGCGCGTTCGACTCGTCGACGTTGAAATAACCCAGCCTGGTCGCGGCGTGAATGCCGTAGCCGACTTCGCTCAATGACGACGACGCCATGTCGAAGAATCTGAGCGATTCGCGAGGATGGGTGCGCGCAATCCCTTCAACCAGGTTGGCGGGCACCGAGTACGCTGCGCGTCTCACCTGGCTGCCGAGCTCGAAGCGCTCGAAGCCGGGAAACCGCTGACGGGTCAGCAGATGGAGCTCGATGAACAAATCGTCAGCGCGCTGCCACACGACCAGATTGTGGTGTGCAAGGGCCATGAAACCTCCTTGCACACAGCAAGGCGGTCGCCATGCCAACGGGCTGCGCCCACGAGGCGCCGCGCGCGGGAGGGAAGTCTGACGACGCCCCGCGCCCCTTACGCGCCGAGAGGCGCGCCCACGGGGTGGGCCGCGCTCGCGCGCGGTGGGGAGGCCGACGGCGCCCCGCGCCGCCTACGCGCCGAGAGGCGCGCCCACGGCCCGTAGGGCCGCCTACGCGGCACAGCCGCGCCACGGGGGGCCGCGCTCTCGCGCGGTGGGCCTTGCGGTGCTCGGTAGGCCGCTTGCGGGTAGGCCGCGCTCGCGCGCAGTGGGGAGGCCGACGGCGCCCCGCGCAAGCCTACGCGCCGGGAGGCGCACCCACGGCCCGCAGGGCCGCCTACGCGGCGCAGCCGCGCCACGGGGGGCCGCGCTCTCGCGCGGTGGGCCTTGCGGCGCTCGGTAGGCCGCGCTTGCGGGTGGGCCGCTCTCGCGCGCGGTGGGGAGGCTGACGGCGCCCCGCGCCGCCTACGCGCCGGGAGGCGCACCCACGGCCCGCAGGGCCGCCTACGCGGCGCAGCCGCGCGCCCACGGCGCGACGCGCCGCCCACGCGCCGAAGGCGCGCCTACGCGGCGCAGCCGCGCCCACTCGGCCCACGGCCCGTAGGGCCGCCCACGCGGCGCAGCCGCGCCCCCTACGGCTGCTTCATCCTCCCCAGGATCTCGCCCAGCCGCTTGATCTCCTCGCCGTACTTCGCCCAGTCACCCGAGCGCTGGGCGGCAAGCGCCGCTTCGTAGGCGCGGCGCGCCTCGTCCGACAGCTGCTGCAGCGACGGCGATGGCGCTGGAGCATCCGAGGGCGAAACCTCGGGCTCCTCGGCCCCGGTCGCCAGCGGGCGCGCCCTGGGGGCGGCGCCGTCGGGCGCGCCGAAGAGCTGCGTGATCGCCGCATCCAGCGTCCGGTCCATCACGATGCGGTTCTGGTACGCCACGATCACACGCGTCAACTCGGGAATGCGGCCGGCCTGCGCGCGCAGGTAGAGCGGGCGCACGTAGATGAGCGACTCCTCGATGGGGATCACCATCAAGGTGCCCTGGATGACCTCGGACCCCTGCTGGCTCCAGAGCGTGATCTGCGGCGAGATGACCTGGTCCTGGTTGATCCGCGCCACGACCTGTCGGGGGCCGAAGATGAGCTTCTGCTTCGGGAACTGGAAGACCACGATCTTGCCGTAGTGCTCGCCGTCGCTCCGGGCGACCATCCACGATGCCAGGTTGTCGCGCCGCCGCGGCGTGAACGGCAGCATCTGGATGAACTCCGCCTGCCGCTCCCCGGGAAGCGTCATCACGGTGTAGTACGGCTGCATGCGGACGGACTCGGAGCCGCGATCGATGGCCGGCACCTCCCACTGGTCCTCCTTGTTGTAGAAGATCGCCGGGCTCGTCATGTGGTACGTGGAGTACACGGACGCCTGCAGGTTGAAGATGCCCTCGGGATAGCGGACGTGACGCCTCAGGTCCGGTGACATCTCGTCGAGCGGGCGGAACAGGCTGGGGAACACGCCCTGCAACGTTCGCACCAGCGGGTCGTCCGGCTCGGCCAGGTAGAAGGTGGTGGTGCCGTTGTAGGCGTCGACGACCACCTTCACCGAGTTCCGGATGTAGTTCACGCCTCGCGAGGCCTCGCTGGAGTACGGGTAGCGCGCCGTCACCGTGTACGCATCCTGGATCCAGAACAGCCGCCCCTCGCTCACCACGAGGTACGGGTCGTCGTCATAGACCAGGAAGGGCGCGATCTTCGAGACGCGCCGTCGGATCTGCCGATCGAAGATCAGGCGGCTCTCGCTCGTGATGTCGTCGCTCAGCAGGATCTGGTACGAGCGGAAGTAGACCGCGAAGAGCAGCTTCTTCAGCAGCGAGTCGAGCACCACGCCCCCGGAGCCGGCGTAGTCCACGAACACGTTGTCGTCGCCCTTGGGGTAGTGGAACTCGCGCGCGCGGGTCCGCGCGATGACGTATTCGTTCGACAGCTCGCCGAAATAGATGCTGGGCTCGCTGACGTTGATGTCCACCGTGGTGACCGGCGGCAGGTCCTGCACGAACAGCACCGGCAGCCCCTCGCTGGTCACCTGGTTCACTGGCCCCAGCGTGAGGCCGTGGCCGTGGGTGAAGACGAGCCGCTCGTTGATCCAGGTGCGGTTCGGCAGGGCCGCCGGGTTGAGCTCGCGCGCCGAGAGCATCACCTGCCGCGTCTGCCCGCCGATCTCGTAGCGGTCGTTGTCGACGGCGATGAAGTCGTAATAGGTGCGGATCTCCTGGATCTGCCCGAAGGTCTCGAGCAGCTGCTGGTGGTCCCACAACCGCACGTTGTCCAGCGTCGGGCGGTTGCGCGCGATGTCGTCGCGTGTGAGCTCGGCGTCGCCGGAGAGCTCGCGCTCCTCGACCTGGTCGAGGGCGAAGGCGCGGCGCGTGGCCGCGATGTTGTGCTCGATGTACGGCGCCTCGCGCGCCTGCTCGTTGGGGGCGACGACGAACCGCTGGATCAGGCCCGCGTACGCCTGCCCGCCGAAGAGGACCGCGCCGTAGAGGAGGGCTGCGCCGACCAGCAGCCGCGTCCGGCCGGTGAGAGCCGCGGTGGCGGCCAGGCCGGCGCCGGCCAGCGCCGCGATTCCGAGGACGAGGGCCGCCGGCATCCGGGCCTCGACATCGGCGTAGCTGGCGCCCTGGATGATCCCGGACGTCAGCACCAGGTACTGCAACCGGCTGAGCCAGGCGCCGAGCGCGAGGACAACGAAGAGCGCCGCCACGAGCCAGGAGAGGTGCGGCCACACGCGGGCGCCGAGACGCGGACCGAACGGGGTCATCGCCAGCTGTCCGGCCATCGCGTAGAGCACGGCGCTCCCGATGGCGGCCAGCAGCACGAGCGCCAGGCCGAGATTGCGCAGCAGCTCGAGGAACGGCAGCGTGTAGACGTAGAAGGCCGCGTCGTGCCCGAGGATCGGGTCCGCCGCGCCGAACGGCACCTGATGCCACCAGGTGAGGATGGTCAGCCACTGGTTGCCGGCGTACGAGGCGACGAGAAACGCGCCCACCAGCGCGACCAGCACTGCCAGCGGTCGGAGCTGGGACCGCGTGGGCAGCGCCACCGTGAATCCCTCCCGCGTGGTGAAGGCGACGGGCTCCTCCGACAGCGATTGCCACGCCTGGCGGAGGTTCAGCACGAGCCAGGCGGCAGCGAGCCCGAAGGCCAGCGCGCCGACGAGCACCTCGGCGGTGATCGAGAGCGTGAGGACCGGCAGGTACCCGAGCTCTGCAAACCAGTGCCAGTCGGCCGCCAGGGACAACGCCGCCGGCAGCCCGAAGAAGAGCAGCCCGGCGACGAGGAGGAACACGAGGCGTGCGCGGGCGCCGGCGGATGAGGTGGGGACGGCCATCCCGCGATCATGCCAGAAGATCGCGTCGGGAGTCGGGAGTCGGGAGTCGGGAACCGAGTTGCGACGGGAGGCGCGACGGGACCGGCGCTCAGTCCTTGCCGGTCAGGCGACGGCGGGCGCGGCGATCGTCTCGCGTCGGCCGCCCGGTCGTCATGGCGGTCGCCCGGTAGAGGCGCTCGAGCTTCCGCATCTCCACCTCTTCGACCGTTGGCGGCGGCGTCCGGTCCTCGTAGAGGGCGCGCGCTTCGGCCTTCGGGATGTGGGTGTCGGCCACGCCGAGCACCACGATGGTCTGCCGACGGCCCAGCGGGCGCGAGATTTCCAGCTCGTCGCCGGCCTTCACGTCACGATGGGCCTTGGCGGGCGTGCCGTTCACACGCACCTTGCCCAGACGACACGCCTTCTGCGCTTCCGAGCGCGTCTTGAACAGGCAGGCGACGTCCAGCCAGACGTCGAGGCGAACGGGCATGCCAGAGGGTACAACGGGTGCGAACGGGTGCGAACGGGTGCGGGCGGGGGCGAACGGGTGCGAGCAGGTGCGGGCGGGTGCGAACGGGTGCGGGCGGGTGCGAACGGGTGCGGGCGGGTGCGAACGGGTGCGGGTCGTCGCTGTCGGCTCCCGGCTCCCGACTCCCGTCCCCCGTCTCCCGCCCCCGACTCCCGACTCCCGACGTGATCGACTACTCGACGAACTCCCGCTCTTCGGATCGCACCGTCAGGACGGGGCACGGCGACTTGCGAACCAGGCGCTCGGCGACGCTGCCCATGACGACCTTGCCCAGCGGGCCACGGCCGTGGGTGCCCATCACGATGAGGTCGACGTCGTGGTCCTTCGCGTAGCGCAGGATCTCCATGACGGGGTGGCCGAGCACCGTGGTGGTGACCGCCTTGAGCGACGCGCGCTCCTCGTCGGTCAGGATCTTCTCCATCCGGCCCTTGGCTTCCTTGATCCACTCGTCCTGCAGGGCGGCCAGCGAGAACCCGTAGGCTTCCACCGCCCACGGCTGGCCGTAGGGCTCCTCGATGACGTGAACGACGTGCAACGTGGCGCCAAACGCCGCCGCGAAGGCCTTGCCGTACTTCAGTGCGACGTCGGACGTCTCGCTGAAATCCGTTGGAACCATGACGTGCTTGAGCGCAATCATCGGGAGCCTCCTGTGAACGGTGCACCGAGAGGGTAACCGATCTCGCGGTCGCGCGGCATCCCATCGATGGCCGGCGGCGCCTTCTGCCTCTTGCCTTGTGCCTTCAGGTTGCTGACCTTTTCGGCAACCTGCTAGGCTCTTGCGCGTGCCGCCGTCAAAGCACCGCCGTTCCACCCCGTCCCCGCGCCCCCACTCCGCCCTCGTCCTCGACGGGCCCTCCCGCGCGCCGGGACGCGCGATGCTGCACGCCGTTGGCTTCACGCGCGAGGACTTCACCAAGCCGCAGGTGGGCGTCTGCTCGGCGTGGAGCCAGGTGACGCCCTGCAACGTGCACCTCGACGTCCTGGCGCAGCGGGCCTCCGACGGCGTGGCGGCCGCGGGCGGCAAGCCCGTGATGTTCGGCACCATCACCGTGTCGGACGGCATCTCGATGGGCACCGAGGGCATGAAGTACTCGCTGGTCTCGCGCGAGGTGATTGCCGACTCCATCGAGACGGTGACGGGCGCCGAGGGCTTCGATGGCCTGGTGGCCATCGGCGGCTGCGACAAGAACATGCCGGCCATGGTGATGGCCATGGCGCGGCTCAATCGCCCGGCCGTGTTCGTCTACGGCGGGACGATCATGCCCGGTGTCTGGCACGGGCAACCGGTGGACATCGTCTCGGTCTTCGAGGCCGTGGGGAAGCACGCCGCGGGGACGCTGTCCGACGCGGAGCTGGCCGACCTGGAGCAGCACGCCTGCCCGGGAGCGGGGTCGTGCGGCGGCATGTACACCGCCAACACGATGGCCTGCGCGATTGAAGCCCTGGGGCTGAGCCTGCCCAACAGCTCGGCGCAGGCGGCGGTTTCCGACGAGAAGAAGGCCGACGCCGAGCGCGCGGGCGCCGCAGTCGTGGAGCTGCTGCGGCGCAACCTGCGCCCGCGCGACATCCTGACGAAGCGCGCCTTCGAGAACGCCATCACCACGGTCATCGCGCTGGGCGGATCCACCAACGCGGTCCTGCACCTGCTCGCCATCGCACACGCCGCGGCGGTGCGGCTCACGATCGACGACTTCACGCGCATCGGCCGACGCGTGCCGGTCCTGGCCGATCTGAAGCCGAGCGGTAGGCACGGCATGGCCGAACTGGTGCGGATCGGCGGCCTCACCCCGCTTCTGAAGCGGCTGCTCGATCGTGGCCTGCTGCACGGTGGCGAAATGACGGTGACGGGCCGCACGCTGGCCGAGAACCTGGCGGGCGTGCCCGACTACCCGGCCGGCCAGCGGGTGGTGATGGACTTCGCAGCGCCGGTCAAGACGGACAGCCACCTGGTCATCCTCCGCGGCAACCTGGCGCCGGAGGGCGCCGTGGCGAAGATCAGCGGGAAGGAGGGCGAGCGCTTCGAGGGCCGCGCGCGGGTGTTCGATCGCGAGGAGCGCGCGCTGGAGGCGATCCTCGCGGGCCGCATCCGCAGCGGCGACGTGATCGTCATCCGCTACGAGGGCCCGCGCGGTGGGCCGGGGATGCGCGAGATGCTGGCCCCCACCAGCGCCATCATGGGCCGCGGTCTCGGGGCCGAGGTGGCGCTCATCACGGACGGCCGGTTCAGCGGAGGGACGCATGGCTTCGTCGTGGGGCACATCACACCGGAAGCCGCCCTGGGCGGTCCGCTCGCGCTCGTGAGGACCGGCGATCGGATCGTCATCGACGCGGTGGCGCGGACGGTGACGCTCGACGTGGCCGCCCGCGTGCTGGCGATGCGGCGCCGGACGTGGCGAGCACCGCGCCTGCGCTACACGCGTGGCGTCCTTGCCAAATATGCACAGCTGGTGGGTTCGGCCAGCCTGGGGGCCGTCACCGATCCAATTCCTTGAACGAAAATTTGCAGGTTTGCCCCCTTGCCAAAGCAACGCCTTACGCCATAGACTCCGCGGCGGCACGTTGTTCTTGGACGAGCCCTTTGCGATGGTCCCTGTGCGGGCGGCTGCCACCCGCAACTTTGGGCGCGTCGTTTTGCCTGTCGTGGCAAGGGTGCCGCGCACCGGCGCTGGTGGAGGAACAAGAATGAGAAGCCCCTTGAAGTACTTGGTCGTTGTGCTTGCGGTGCTGGTGGCCGTGAGCACTGCGGCCGCGCAGACGTTTACCGGCGGTCTGCGTGGCGCAGTCAGAGATGCCAACGGCGTGATTCCCGGCGTGACCGTCAGCCTCTTGAACGAGGGCACGGGCGCCAGCCGTGATGCGGTATCGAACGAGGAAGGGCAGTACAACTTCGCTGCCGTGCCCCCGGGCACTTACACGGTGAGAGCCGAGCTCGCGGGCTTCAAGACCTTCGAGAACACGGGGCTTCGCATTGCCGCCCAGCAGTTCGTCACCCTGGACATCACGCTCGAAGTCGGCCAGCTGCAGGAAACCATCACGGTCACCGGTGCGGCCCCGCTCATCGACACGTCGAACGCGACGGGCGGCGGCGTCATCAGCACCGAGCAGCTTTCGACGCTGCCGAGCGGCGGCCGGTCGGCGTTCCTCTTCGCCGTGACGCTGCCCACCGTGGTGGCCTCGGGCGACCCGCAGTTCAACCGGCAGCAGGACCAGACCAACGCGTCGCTCCTGTCGCTGGGCGGCGGCACCCGCCGCGGCAACAACTACCTGATTGACGGCGTGCCGGTGGGCGACATCCGCAACCGCGCGTCAGCCAACCCCACCATCGAGGCCCTGGACGACGTCGCCGTGCAGGTGCACCAGTACGACGCCGAGACGGGCCGCACCGGTGGCGGCACGTTCAACGTCGCGACGCGCTCGGGCACGAACAGCTTCGCGGGCAGCGGCTTCTATCAGACCCGCCCGCGGTGGGGCGCGGCCAACAACTACTTCTCGGAGAAGGCGGGCGTGCCGCTGGCCGACACCTACTTCCACACAGCCGGCGGCGGGTTCGGCGGCCCCATCCTCCGCAACCGCACCTTCTTCTGGTTCGGGATGGAAGGCTACGGCTCGCTGACGACGCGCAACGCGCAGGTTCGCCTGCCGACCGCACGCGAGAAGAACGGTGACTTCTCGCAGTCCACCGACGCGAACGGGAACCTGGTGGTCATCTACGATCCGCTGACGGGCGATCCGACGACGGGCCAGGGGCGCACGCCGTTCCCCGGCAACATCATCCCGGCCAACCGCATCAACCCGGTGGCCCGCGCGATGCTCAGCTACCTGCCGGACCCGCAGATCGATCGCAGCAACGGCCTGACGAACTTCGAGAGCCAGCCGATCATCGAAGACCGGGCGATGATGTACACGGGCAAGGTGGATCACCGGATCAACGACAAGGTGTCGCTGTCGGGCTTCTATCTGTACAACAAGACGGACGAGCCCTGCGCGAACGAAGTGGTGCCCCAGAAGGAAGCCAACGCGTTCATCGACAACAGCGACTACGTCCTGCGCCGGCGCGTCCACGTCCTGGCGCTCAACAACACGTGGCTGCCCAGCAGCAACACCGTGCTGACGCTCCGCTACGGCTGGACGCAGTTCCGCGACGACGACACGCTCTCGGTGGACTTCGACCCGGCGACGCTCGGCTTCGATCCGGCCTTCAGCAGCGCCATCCAGACGAAGAAGTTCCCGCGCGTGAACACGACCGACTACTGGCAGATGGGTGCGATCGACCCGTCCGACCGCAACCTCTACTCGTGGAGCGCCAACGCGACGCTGTCGCGGCTCATCGGGCGCCACACCGTCAAGCTCGGCGGCGACTTCCGGACCATCGGCATCGACACGCAGTCGTTCTCGGGCGGCGCGGGCAACTTCAACTTCGACCGCCGCTACACGTCGGCCAACCCGAACGTGAACGGCGTGAACGGGGCGAACCCCTCCGGTAACGGCATGGCGGCCCTGCTGCTCGGCTATCCCTCGGGCGACCCGGACAACCTCAGCCGCATCCTGGTGTCGGCGCCGGCCGACTACTACCTGCGCTACTGGGGCGGCTACCTCCAGGACGACTTCCGCGTGAACTCCAAGCTGACGCTGAACGGCGGCATCCGCTTCGAGTACGAGAGCGGTCTCCGGGAAGCGGAGGACCGCTTCACCGTGGGCTTCGACCGCGAGGTGAATCCCGGCGGCGCTGTCGGCAACATCGTCAACCCGCTGACCGGGCAGCCGATGCGCGGCGGCCTGATGTACGCCGGCGTGAACGGCGCGCCGACCGAGCAGGGCGACGTGCCGCCGATCAAGATCTCGCCGCGCTTCGGCGTGGTGTACTCGGCCAACCCGAAGACCGTCATGCGCGGCGGCTACGGGCTCTACTGGGCGCCCTGGCCCTACCAGTTCGTCGGCGCGGCCAACTACGGCCAGGTCGGCTACAGCCAGGACACCTTCATCCAGCAGGGGCAGTTCTTCCCGACCACGTCGCTGACCAACCCGTTCCCGAGCGGCGTCGTGCAGCCGCGCGGGAATTCGCTGGGCTACCTCGAAGGCGTCGGCCGCCGGATCGAGTTCGTCGATCAGGATCGCAAGGCCCCCTACGTCCACCAGTACTCGTTCGACATCAACCGTGAGCTGCCGGGCAACATGGCCGTCGGCTTCGAGTACTCGGGCTCCACGATTCGCGACACGAGCCTCGGCGGCGCCAACGACGCCACGGTGAACATCAACCAGCTGGATCCGAACTTCCTGTCGCTGGGCTCCGCGCTGCAGCAGCAGGTGCCGAACCCGTTCTACGGCCTGCCCCAGGGCCAAGGCGTGAACGTGAACAGCCCGACGATCTCGCGGGCACAGCTGCTGCGGCCGTTCCCGCAGTACCTCGACGTCTGGATGCGCCAGCACACCGCTGGCCGCAGCCAGTACCACGCGGCCATCTTCAAGTTCGAGAAGCGCATGAGCAACGGATGGGGCGGCCGCATCAACTACACGTGGTCGCGCCTGAAGGACAACTTCTACGCTGAAACCAACACCTATTCGGCCGTCAACGGCAATGCGCAGAACGCGTATGACCTGGGCGCCGAGTACGCCACCAGCATCCTCGACGTGCCGCACAAGCTGGTGCTTTCGCCCATCGTCCAGCTGCCGTTCGGTGAGGGCAAGCGCTGGGCCAGCAGCGGGGCCGCTGCCGCCATCCTCGGCGACATCACCATCTCGTCGATCATCGCGTTCGAGAGCGGTTTCCCGATCGCTCCGGCGAGAAACTCGAATAACCTCGGCGCCGCGTTCTTCCTGATGCAGCGGCCGAACCTGACCG
>JBFWQE010000182.1:0-10483 GCA_050249615.1 Vicinamibacterales bacterium | reverse complement strand
ACGGTTACACCTGGGTTACATCAGGGACTAGCCTGAACGCACCCCAGACGTCAATGAATCTTGTAACCTCTTTGTTTTGTTGTGGTTAGCTTGGTGGCCAGGGACGGGATCGAACCGCCGACACCGTGATTTTCAGTCACGTGCTCTACCAACTGAGCTACCTGGCCGTCGGTGGAGACCTGCGAGTATACCACGGCCGTCTCCACGGGACCCCAAGGGCAGGAAGGACGCGGGGCCTGATCGGGCAGGGCGAATCTCCATCGGGCTCCATCGGGCAGGGCCATCTGCCGCATCGTGCCCCCCGGAACCCTCTGCGCCCTCTGCGCCTCTGCGCCTCTGCGTCATCTGCGTCATCTGCGGCGCCTCTGCGTCATCTGCGGCGCCTCTGCGGCACATCTGCGGCGCATCTGCGGCACATCTGCGGCGCATCTGCGTCGCATCTGCGTCGCACCTGCGGTCTCATCGGCGTCGGCGATCGTACGTCCCCATCAACGTCGCCGTTTCCAGCACGTGCGTCTTGATCGCCGCATCGATGTCGTGCCGCGAGAAGCCCGGCTTCAACCCGAGGGCCCGGTCGAGCGCGTGCAGGTGGAACCGGTAGTGGTGCACACCGTGCCCCTTCGGCGGGCACGGCCCGCCGTAGCCGAGGCGCCCGAAGTCGTTGCTCCCGGACACGCCCATCCCGCCCGCCGCGAACCCCTCGTCGAGGCCCCCTGCGGTCGCCGGGATGTCGCACAGCAACCAGTGCGTGAACGTGCCGGACGGTGCGTCGGGATCGTCCATCACCAGGGCGAACGCCGCCGTGCCACCCGGCGCGTGCGCCCAGTGCAGCGCCGGTGAGAGGTCGTCACCGTCACACGTGAAGCGCGCCGGCACGGGGGCGCCGTTGGCGAATGCGGGACTGCTGAGCGTGAAGGCCATGATCGGTTCTCCTCTGGTCCGACGGAGCACGAACGGTGCCACAATAGGGATGCCGGGATGTCGAGACTGCTTGCTCGAGCCCGGGCCCAGTCTCGCGGATTCACGACCGATGCGCGAGGCACGATCATTGCTGATACATCCGGTACCTGCCGGATTCCCGGGGCCGCAAGCGAACAGTCCCCGCACGCTGGAGGCCAGCCATGGAAATCGAACCCACCGTCACCTTCCGCAAGATACGGACCCCTGCCGCGCTCGAGACCGACATCCGCAAGCGGCTCGCCAAGCTCGAGACGCTCATCCCGGAGATCATCGGCGCGCAGGTGCTCGTCGAGCAGGTGGCGCGCCACCATCGTGAAGGCAAGCGCTGGCGCGTCCGTATCGAGGTCTCGGTGCCCGGCGAGCGCATCGTCGTCACGCACGTGTCCAGCCTGAGGCCGGACCTGCGCGCGCGCGAAGTGGAGCGGACGCACAAGCAGGACGAGGCCGACGCCGCCGGCCACAAGTACGCCAAGGTCGCCGTGCGCGAGGGCTTCGAGACGGCTCGCCGCCAGCTCCAGGACTACGTGCGCCGGCGCCGCGGCGCCCCGAAGACCGAGGCCTCCCGCCGCAAGCCGCTCCGTCAGCCGAGGGCGCGGACGTAATAGCGGGCGCATTCGTCCTCGCGCCCCCTCACCACCCGCCGACCGCGCAGGGGGCCACCCTGCGCGGTCACGACCGTCCACTGGCCATCGGTCCGGCCCCGGTCCCCGTAGATCACCACCCAGTCGCCCGTCGTTCCCAGGCGGTGCGCGCGTTCCGTGTTCGAGAAGAGCGCCGTGAAGTGATGCTCACCCCGGCTGGTGTGCAGGATGGGCAGCCAGCGGCGCCCGCCGGGATTGAAGCGTTTGGGCGCGATGCGGGGCAGGACGTCGGCTTCCGCGCCCTCCCGGTACTCGCGATCCACGTCCAGCAACTCGGCCACGGACGGCGCCTCCAACCCGGATGCCGGCACGCGGACGCGCCCGAGCCGCTGCGCCAGCACGGCGCGGACACCGGCCAGGCGCTTGGCGCCAAAGCCCGCCAGCGTCTCGAGCCGCCCGTCGTACGCCGCGGCCTCCAGCCCCTCCAGCGTTTCCAGACCCAGCTCGTCGTGCAGCCGATTCGCTAGCTTCCGGCCAATGCCGGGAACCGAGGCGAGCAGCCGCACGGGATCCACGTCGCCTCGCAGCCGCGCGAGCATCGGCGAGTAGCCGAACCGGACGATGTCGCGGATGGTGCGGGCGAGGGTGTCGCCGATGTCCGGGAGGCGCTCGAGCCCTTCCATGCCCTCGGCATCCAGGACGCGCGAGACGGGCTCCGGCAGGCGGCGGACGGCATCCGCGCCGCGCCGATAGGCGCGGACGCGAAAGGGATTCGCGCGCTGGTCGTGCAGCAGCGCCGCCACTTCCTCCAGCTTCGTGGCCACGGCATCGTTCAGCGGATCCGGACGGGCGAGGGGGCGCGCGTCGGTGGCGTCCGTCGCTGCAGGAGATGGGGCTCCGGCGCCGTCAGGCCGACGACCGCCGTTGGTCAGGTCCTGCGACATCACTCTCAGGATAGCCCCTTGGGCGGACCGGGCGGCCACCGAGCACCCACCAGCCGACGGCCAGGCCGAGGGCGGCCCCCGAGAGGACGTCAGTGGGCCAGTGGGCGCCGACGTAGACGCGCGAGAGCGCGATGCCACCGGCGAGCAGCCACCACGCGATGCGCGCGCGGGGGAACAAGCGCCCCGCCGCCAGCGCCCCCGCGAAGGCCGCCGCGGTGTGTCCCGACGGGAAGGAACTCGTGACGGGCCGCTGATCGATGAGGCGCGCGCCGGCCACGACCTCGAAGGGGCGATCCCGGCCGATGACTGGCTTGATGACACCGTCCACCAGCACGTACGCCATGGCCACGGCGATGAACAGCCTCCACGCCGCCATGCGGTAGCGGGGAATCACCATCGCGATGAGCCCGGTGACCCACCACACGAACCCCGCGCGGCCGATCGAGCTGGCCAGCAGCATGACGTCGTCCAGCCACGGCACGTGGCTGGCGTTCACGAGGGTGAAGAGGGTGGTGTCCAAGCGCGTCGGGAGTCGGGAGCCGGGAAACGGGAAAACGCCGGAGCCGAAGCCCCGGCGCTCCATGATGCCGCCGCGAGGACGAGCCGCGCGTCCGTGCGGCTCGTCAGCGTCTTGAACGAGCTACACCGTCGCGGGCTCGGCCTCGCGCACCATGCCCAGTTCGCGACGCACCTTGTCGTCGATGGCCTGGCGGATGTCCGGATGCTCCTTGAGGAACGCCTTGACGTTCTCGCGGCCCTGGCCGAGGCGCTCGCCGCCGTAGGCGAACCACGCGCCGCTCTTCTCGACGATCTTCTTCTCGACCGCGAGATCCAGCAGGTCCCCCTCGCGCGAGACGCCCTCGCCGTAGACGATGTCGAACTCGGCCTCGCGGAAGGGCGGGGCCATCTTGTTCTTGACGACCTTGACGCGCGTGCGCCCGCCGATGACGTTGTCGCCATCCTTGATGGCGCCGATGCGCCGGATGTCGATGCGCACCGAGGCGTAGAACTTCAGCGCGCGGCCGCCCGTCGTGGTTTCGGGGTTGCCGAACATGACGCCGATCTTCTCGCGGAGCTGGTTGATGAAGATGAGGACGGTCTTCGACTTCGAGATGGCGCCGGTGAGCTTGCGCAGCGCCTGCGACATGAGGCGCGCCTGCAGGCCCATCTGCGCCTCGCCCATCTCGCCCTCGATTTCGGCGCGGGGGACGAGCGCGGCCACCGAGTCCACCACCACCACGTCCACGCTGCCGGATCGGATGAGGACCTCGACGATCTCCAGGGCCTGCTCGCCGTTGTCGGGCTGCGAGACGAGGAGGTTGTCGATGTCCACCCCGAGCTTGCGCGCATACTCCGCGTCCAGCGCGTGCTCGGCGTCCACGAACGCCGCCAGGCCGCCGCCCTTCTGCGCCTCGGCGATGACCTGCAGGGCCAGGGTGGTCTTGCCGGATGACTCCGGCCCGAAGATTTCGGTGACACGGCCGCGCGGGAGGCCGCCGATGCCGAGCGCGTAGTCGATGCTGATGGCGCCGGTTGAGATGGCTTCCACGGGCGAAATGGTGTTGCGCTGCCCGAGGCGCATGATGGCGCCCTTGCCGAACTGCTTTTCGATCTGGCCGACGGCCACGTCGAGGGCCTTGATCCGTTCCTGTCGTTCGTCGATTGCCATGTGTATGGGGTTCCTTTCCGGCCAGCAGTGATCCTAGAAACGGGCCAAGCGAAAGTCAAGCGAAAATGCGTGTAGGTGGCACGCCCTAAGGGTTCAGTATCAACAGGTTGCAGCGCCCGATTACTTTCGCCTCGACAGCACCACGGCGCAGGTCCTGCGCGCGTGCGGTTTGACCCGGTTGCACGCTTCTGCGTACGGTGGGGGAATGCCGAGCCCGGTGGGACACGCGTTGGGAGGGTTGATCGTGGGGCTGGTGGGGGGGCGGGAGTCGGGAGTCGGGAGTCGGAGCGTGCTGCTGGCCGCCACCGCGGCTGCCGTCCTTCCCGACGTCGACTTCCTATGGTCCCGCCACAGCATGGAGACCCACAGCCTGGGCGCTGCCGTGCTGGCCGGGCTGGTGGTGCTGGCCTGGAGCCGCGGCCGCGCGCCACGGCTGGCCCTGGTCATCGCGCTGGCGTGGGCGTCGCACGTGCTGTTCGACTGGCTGGGCTCCGACGACACGCCGCCGCTGGGCGTGATGGCGCTCTGGCCCCTCACGAGCGAGTTCTACTTCGCGCACGCCTACGTGTTCGAGGCCATCTCGCGGCGCACGTGGCTGCCCAACTTCTGGACGCACAACATCGCGGCCGTGTCATGGGAGTTGCTGATCCTGGGGCCGCTCGCCGTGCTCGCGGCCTGGTGGAGGCGGGCGCGCGGGCGCGCTGCTCATTGATGATTGCCAATTGCCAATCGGGCGATTCAACGGGCGATTGACGATTGCGACATCGAGCAATGGATTGGCGACTGAGGGATTGAGCGATTGCGGCAATCCCGCAATCACCCAATGCCCCAATCACCAATGCCCCAATGCCCCAATCGTCAATCGCCCAATGAATCGCTCAATCGCCAATCGGCAATCGCCAATGGGCGCCGGCGCGCGCGGCTACACCAGCTCCACAGCGAGGGCGACGCCATTCCCTCCGCCCAGGCAGAGCGTCGCGACCCCGCGCTGGCCTCCGCGAGCGCGAAGCGCGTAGAGCAGGGTGGTGAGGATGCGCGCGCCGGAGGACCCGATGGCGTGGCCGAGCGCCACGGCGCCGCCGTTGACGTTCACGCGCGCCGGCTCCACGCCGAGCTCGCGCATCACCGCCACCGCCTGCACCGCAAAGGCCTCGTTCAGTTCGAGCAGGTCCACGTCGCCCATCGACCAGCCCGCCTTCCTCAGCACCTTGCGCGTGGCCTCGACCGGCGTCATCAGCAGCATCTTCGGCGCGAGCCCGCTCGTCGCCTGCGCGACGATGCGGGCCATCGGCGTCACGCCGAGGGTCTTCGCACGGTCCGCGCTCATCACCACCAGGGCCGCGGCGCCGTCGTTCACCGGCGGCGCGTTGCCGGCCGTCACGCTGCCGTCCTTCTTGAACGCGGGCTTCAGCGCGCGCAGCGCTTCCGCCGTCGTGTCGGCGCGCACCGACTCATCGCGATCGAACACCAGCGGGTCGCCCTTCTTCTGGGGAATGGAGACGGGCAGCATCTCGTCCTTGAACGCGCCGGCGGCGTGCGCGGCGGCAGCCTTCTTGTGGCTTTCCACCGAGTATCGATCCTGCTCGTCGCGCGTCACCTTGTAGGTCTCGGCCACGGTTTCACCGGCGTTACCCATGTGCCAGTTCTCGAAGGGGCACCAGAGGCCGTCGTGGATCATCGAGTCGATGACCTGGCCGTGGCCCATGCGCAGGCCTTCGCGGACGCGGGGCAGCAGGTACGGGGCGTTGCTCATCGACTCCATGCCGCCGGCCACTGCGATCTCGATGTCGCCGGTCTGGATGCCCTGGTGGGCCAGCATCACGGCCTTGAGGCCCGAGCCGCACACCTTGTTGATGGTGAGGGCGGCGACGTGTTCGGACAGCCCGCCCTTGAGCGCCGCCTGGCGCGCGGGCGCCTGGCCCTCGCCGCCCGACACGACGTTGCCCATGATGCACTCGTCCACCGACGCCGGGTCGATGCCCGCGCGCTTCACCGCCTCGGCGACGACCATGGCCCCGAGGGCGGGGGCGGAAAAGTCCTTCAGGCTGCCCAGGAACTTGCCGGTGGGCAGGCGTACGGCGCTGACGATGACCGCTTCAGCCATGACTGATGATCTCCACTCTGATGAATGCGTCCGGCCCGAGGAGCGCGTCGAGCCGGGATTGAATGAGTCCGAGGGATCGCTCCACTTCGCGCCGCCACTGCGCGTCCTGCGCCGTGACGACGAGCACGCCGTGCTCGTCGATGCGCACGCGGGTCGCGCGGCCGACCGCCGGGCCGACCGAGGCGCGCCAGGCGAACTCCACCTTCTCCTGACAAAGGGGCGCCGGGCGGACGACCTGCGCCAGGATGCGCGGGATGATGCGGTGCGCAGGGACCATCTGCTGAGGATAACATCCTGGCGCATGCCCATTGGCGATTGCCGATTGGTGATTGAGCGATTCATTGGGTGATTTGGTGATTGGTGGAGTGGGGCATTGGGATTGATGATTGGGGCATTGGCGCAATGGCGCAGTGGGGGATCACGCTGATCGGCCCGCGGCGTGATGCCGAATGCCCCAATCGCCCGATCCGACAATCGCCAATCCAATGCCCAATGCCCGAATCGCCAATCGCGCAATGAATCGCCCGATTGGCAATCATCAATCACCAATGAGTACCTTGCTCCTAGCCTCCGCTTCACCGCGCAGGGCACAACTGCTGACAGCAGCGGGCATCCGCTTCGAGGCCCGGCCGGCGGAAGTGGACGAGGCACCCCTTCCCGGCGAGGTCCCCGCGGACTATGTCAGGAGAGTGGCGCGAGAGAAGGCCGAGGCGGTGGCGCGGCTGAACCCCGGGCGGCTGGTGCTCGGGGCCGACACGACCGTGGTCGTCGACGGGACCATCCTGGCCAAGGCCGGTGACCCGGACGAAGCGCGGGCCATGCTCGCGCGGCTGGCCGGGCGTGCCCACCAGGTGCTGACCGGCGTGGCCCTCGTGGGCCCGGGCATCTCGGCCGTGGACGTGGCCGCCACCACGGTCGAGTTCGCCCCGATGACATCCGAAGACATCGACCAGTACGTCGCCACCGACGAATGGCGCGACAAGGCCGGCGCCTACGCGGTCCAGGGCCGCGCCGGGCGGTTCGTCACCCGCCTCGAGGGCTCCTACACCAACGTCGTCGGCCTGCCGGTCTCGCTGGTTTACCACCTGCTGATGCGCTATCCTGAGGGGCGAGGAGCGGTCAGGTCCCAACCATGAGCCACAAAGCCATCAAGGTCGGTCTCACGAGCCTCGTTCTCGCGCTGTCGTTCGGCGGGTTGCTGTACTCGACGATGGGCGAAGCCACCGAGTACTACAAGCACGTGGACGAGGTGATGACGCAGCCGTCGGAGTGGTATGGCAAGAAGCTGCAGCTGCACGGCTACGTCGTGCCGGATTCCATCCTGAAGCGCAAGAACAGCCTGGACTACAAGTTCAAGGTCCAGAGCAACGGCCACGTCGTGGACGCCACCTACACCGGCGTCGTGCCCGACACCTTCAAGGGCGAGGCCGAGGTGGTGCTGAAGGGAACCCTCTCTGCCGAGGGCTTCACCGTCGCGCCGAACGGAGTGATGGCGAAGTGCCCGTCGAAGTACGAGGCCAAGCCCGGGGGACCCTCCGGGACGGAGTGAGGGAAGTCCAAGAGAGAAGTGAGAAGAGAAAAGTGAGAAGCGGCGTCTCCGAACGCTTCGCTTCTCAGTTCCTCCCGGTCCCGCTTTTCTCCTTTCTCTTTTCGCTTTTCACTTTCCGCTAGGACCCTATGGCCTCACTAGGTTCGTTCCTCCTGCTCGTCACCTTCATCATCGCCGCCTACGCGCTGGCGGCCTCCGTCGCGGGGGCGCGGCGGCGCAACACGCGGCTGGTCGAGAGCGGCATCGGGGCGTTCTATACCGTCGCCGCGCTGATGACCGTCGCGAGCGGCGTCATCATCTACGCGTTCGTGGCGGGCGACTATTCCATCCGCTACGTCCAGCGCTACTCCGACAGCGTCCAGCCCCTGTTCTACAAGATCACGTCCTACTGGGGCGGGCTGGACGGCTCGGTGATGTTCTGGGTGTTCCTGCTCTCGCTCTTCGGGTCGGTGGCGGTGAAGGTGAACCGGGACCGGCACCGCGAGCTCATTCCCTACGTCGTGGCCGTCATCAGCGCGGTGGAGATGTTCTTCCTCTTCCTGATGATCATCCACAACAACCCGTTCGACACCTACCTCACGCAGAGCCCGACGGACGGCCGCGGCCTGAACCCGCTGCTCCAGAACTTCTACATGGCCATTCACCCGCCGACCATGTACCTGGGCTTCGTGGGCCTCACCATCCCGTTCGCCTTCGGCATGGCGGCGCTCATCACCGGCCTGCTGGACGACTCGTGGCTGCGCGCCGTGCGACGCTGGACGATGTTCTCGTGGTTCTTCCTGTCGCTCGGGCTCACGCTCGGGATGATCTGGGCGTACGAAGAACTGGGCTGGGGCGGCTTCTGGGGCTGGGACCCGGTGGAGAACGCGGGCCTGCTGCCGTGGTTCACCGCCACCGCGTTCCTGCACTCCGTGATGGTGCAGGAACGGCGCGGCATGCTCCGCGTCTGGAACGTCACCCTCGTCATCGTCACGTTCCTGCTGACCATCTTCGGCACGTTCATGACGCGGTCGGGGGTTGTCCAGTCGGTGCACGCCTTCGGTGACGACCCGGCGCTCGCGCGGTTGTTCCTCTCGTTCATGGGCATCGTCTCGGTGTTCGCCTTCGGCTGGGTCATCTACCGGCTGCCGCTCCTGCAGGCGCGCCACGAGCTGGACTCGTGGGTCTCGCGCGAGGCCGCGTTCCTGGCGAACAACTGGATCCTCCTGTTCTCCGCGTTCTTCGTGCTGTTCGCCACGATGTTCCCGACCATCACCGAAGCCATCAACGGCGAGCGCCTCACGGTGGGACCGCCGTTCTTCAACCGGTGGATGACGCCCATCGGCCTGGCGCTGCTGTTCCTCACCGGCGTGGGGCCGCTGCTGGCGTGGCGCAAGTCCACCGTCAAGAACCTCGTTGACCAGTTCCTGTTCCCGGTGGGTCTCGGCCTCGTCGTCGCGGTGGCGATGGTGGCGATGGGTGTCCGCGTGTGGAGCTCGGGCATCTGCTTCGCCCTCTGCGGGTTCGTCTTCGGCACCATCGCGCAGGAGTTCTACCGCGGCGCCAGCGTGCGGCGTGGGATGACGGGCACAGACATCCTCACCGCGATGATTGGCCTGGTGGGCCGCAACAAGCGCCGCTACGGCGGCTACATCGTCCACCTGGGCATCGTCCTCATCTTCCTGGGCTTCGCGGGTGAGGGATTCAGCCGCGACGAGCAGCTGCTGCTCAAGCCCGGTGAGGAAGCCACGGTCGGGAACTACATCCTCCACCTGGACGCCATCCGCGTCACCGACGACGGGCAGAAGCAGATGGTGACCGCGCACGTGAGCGTGCGCGACACCGACGGCGCGGACCTGGGAAAGATGTACCCGGCGAAGTGGTACTACCGGAAGCACGAGGAGGAGCCGACCACGGAGGTGGGTATCCGCCGCACCTTTGCCGAAGACCTCTACATCGTCATGCCGGCCTTCGAGCTGCAGGACCAGACCGCCAGCGTCGAGGTGCACATCAACCCGCTCGTGAACTGGATCTGGTTCGGCTTCGGCATCCTGGCCATCGGTACGGGCATCGCGCTGCTGCCGGAGCGCGCCATCAGCTTCGCGACCAGCCGCATGCCGGCGGAGGCGGCGACGGCGACGATGCTGATCCTGGCGCTGCTGCTCGCACCGGGGCTGGCGCGGGCACAGCACGTGGACAGCCCCACCGACTCCCGGCTCCAGGTGTTCTCGAAGGAGGTCAAGGACGTCACGAAGAAGCTGGCCTGCTGGTGCGGCGGCTGCTCGAAGCTGCCGGTGGGCGAGTGCTCGTGCGGCCACTGCGCGCTCGTCAAGGCCGACGTGACGACGATGCTGAAGGAAGGGAAGACCGAGGCCGAGGTCCTGGCGCACTACGTGTCGGAGCAGGGCGGCAATCACGTCCTCAGCTCGCCGCCGGATCAGGGCATGGGACGCGTGGCGTGGCTGCTGCCGTACGTGCTGGGCCTGGTCGGCCTGCTCGGCGCCGGGTTTGCCGCCATTCGCTGGTCGAGCCAGCCGAAGGTGGCGGGTGAGGCGGGGATGATCGATGAGGACACCACGCTCGGCTCGCGCCTCGACGACGAGCTGCGGGATCTGGATTAGCGCGCGACGCCGGGAGGTGACGCCGGGACTGAGGTCCCGGCGCTCCGTACCCCAAGCCCCAAGCCCCAAGCCCCAA
>JBFWQE010000181.1:0-10674 GCA_050249615.1 Vicinamibacterales bacterium | reverse complement strand
CGCCGAGTTCTTCCGCCACATCGACGCGGCGAACATCGATCTCAAGGGGTTCACCGAGCGCTTCTACGACAAGGTCTGCTTCGCGCATCTCGCACCGTTCCTCGACACGCTTGAATGGCTGGCCCGGGAGACGCGCGTATGGCTCGAGGTCACGACGCTGATCATCCCCGGGCAGAACGATTCGGAGGACGAGATCGCGCGGCTCTGCGGATGGGTGGCGGAGCACCTCGGCCCCGAGGTGCCGCTCCACTTCACCGCGTTCCATCCGGACTTCAGGATGACGGACCTCCCGCCCACGCCGCTCGCCACTTTGCGGCGCGCCCGCGAGCAGGCGAAGGCCGCCGGGCTGCGGCACGTGTACACCGGGAACGTTCCGGACGAGGAAGGGCAGTCCACGTATTGCGGCGGCTGCGGCGCGATGGTGATCGGCCGGGACGGCTATGAGATTACCGCCTGGCACCTCGACGAGGAGGGCCGGTGCCGCGCGTGCGGCCATCGCCTGGCGGGCCGCTTTGCCGAGGCCCCTGGGCGATGGGGCGCAAAGCGGCGGGTCCTCCGCATGACCGGCGCCCTATCGCGGTTGCCGTAAGATGGCCCGCTGGCGCGCGAGCGTGGCAGGAGGACGCGAACGGCCAGCGTCGGCCCGGGCCCTGAAGAACATCGACGCCCCATCAGGCGCCCGCGGAGGCTGAAGCCTCGACGCTCCGTTCGGGGAAGCCCCGGAACCCCAGAACCCCAGAACCCCAGAACTCGAGAACCTGAGAACCCGAGAACCCGAGAACCCGAGAACCCGAGAACCCGAGAACCCGAGAACCCGAGAACCCGAGAACCTGAGAACCTAAGTCACACCCTTGACGAACGCGCGCGCGGCCTCCGCAAATCCCATCAGCCGCGCCTCGACGCGCGCGTTGACGCTGCCCTCGGGGAAGCTGCCGGCGCCATCCCGCGCGCCTGCCGTCGTGCCGGTCAGCAGTTCCAGCGCATCGTCCACCTCCTCGACGGCGTGCACGTGGAAGCGGCCGGCCGCGACGGCCTCGACGACGTCCTGGCGCAGCATCAGGTTCTTCACGTTGCTCTTCGGGACGATGACGCCCTGCTCGCCGGTGAGGCCGCGCTGCTGGCAGATGTCGAAGAACCCCTCGATCTTCTCGTTCACGCCGCCGATGGCCTGCACCTGGCCGTGCTGGTTGATCGACCCGGTCACCGCCAGCGATTGCCGCACCGGCAGCTCGGCCAGCGCCGAGAGCAGCGTGCAGAGCTCGGCCAGCGACGCGCTGTCGCCCTCGACGCCGGCATACGACTGCTCGAACACGATGGTCCCCGACAGCGACAGGGGCGCTTTCGTCGCGTACCGCGATCCGAGGAAGCCCGCGAGAATGAGCACGCCCTTGGAGTGGAGGGGGCCGCCCAGCTTGACCTCGCGCTCGATGTCGACGACCTCGCCCTTGCCGAGGCGCACGCGGGCGGTGAGGCGGGTGGGGTGGCCGAAGGCGTGCTCGCCGATCTGGAACACGGAGAGCCCGTTCACCTGGCCGACCGCCTCGCCGGAGGTCGTCACGAGGATGTCGTCGCGCCGGATGGCCTCCTGCAGGCGCTCGCGCACGCGGCCGGATCGGAGACGCTGCGCGTCGAGGGCCTGCTGCACGTCGGCCGCGGTGGCGACGTCACGGCCGGCGCTGGCGGCCCAGTAGTCCGACTCGCGCAGCAGGTCGAGAATCCCGCGCATCTGGACGGAGAGCTTCTCCGCGTCGCCCGCGGATCGCGCCGCGTGGTCGATGACGCGCGCCACCGCGCCGCGTTCGAATGGGCGGAGCTTCTCCTGCGAGACGAGCGTGGCCACGAGGCTCGCGTAGGTCGACTCGGTCTCGGGCCTCCGATCCATCGTCTCCTCGAAGTCCACGAGGACCTTGAACAGCTCGAGGAATTCGGGGTCGAGGGCGGACAGCAGGTAATAGAGCATGCGCTCGCCCGTGAGCACGAGCTTCGTCGGGCCGAGCGGGATGGGGACCGGCTCGAGCGACACCGTGGGCACGAGACCAATCGCCTGGCCGAGCGATTCGATGCGGATCTCACCCGAGCGGATCATGCGCTTCAGCGCCTCCCAGGCGAAGGGCTGCTGGAGCACCTTCAGTGCGTCGAGCACGAGGTAGCCGCCGATGGCGCGGTGCAGCGCCCCGGCCTTGATGAGCGTGAAATTGGTGATGAGCGCGCCGAACTGCGTCTCGTGCTCGATGGCGCCGATGAGGTTCGCGTGCGTCGGGTTGTCCTCGTAGATCACCGGCGCGCCGTCGAGGCCGGTGCGATCCACGAGCACGTTGATCTGATAGCGGCGGAACGAGGGCCCGTTGGCCAGCTCGGGCTTCAGCGCGCGCTTGAGTGCGGCCTCGACGCCTTCCTGCCCGCCGTCCAGGAAGTTGTCCGCGTTGTCCACGACGTCTTCCTCGACCTGCGCGAGGTGGTCCACGACCTCGGGCAGGTCCCGGTAGGTGCGGCGCACCGCGCCCAGGACGTGGCGGGCCGAAGCCGCGGCCATCTCGCGGTCGAGGGCCTTCAGCTCCTCGTAGTGCTCGCGCCCCCACTGGTGGAACTTCCGCAGCAGCTCCTGCAGCTCGGCGCCGACCTCTTCCATGGCGGCCTGGTAGCGCTCGCGCTCCTTCGCCGGGAGCCTCTGGAACGATTCCGGATCGATGGCGGCGCCGTCGTGGACCGGCGCGACGGCGATGCCCATGCCCGTCTGCAGGACCTCGATGTCCCGCCGCCGCGCCCGCTCCTGCACGCCGGTCATGGCCCGCTCCTGGCGCTCCTTGAAGCGCCCGATGATCTGCTGCTTGCGCGTGCGGTACTCCTCGCTCTCGAACGTGGAGCGCATCACGACGCGCAGCTCGGCCACGGCGCCGGCCATGTCGCGCTGCAGGCGGACGCCCATGCCCGGGGGCAGCTCCAGCGCGCGCGGGCGCGCCGGGTTCGTGAAGTCGTGCACGTAGCACCAGTCCGCCGGCACGGGCTCGCGGGCGGCCTGGTCGCCGAGGAACTGGCGGAGCAGGGTCTGCTTCCCAACTCCCGGGGGTCCGATGGCGAAGAGGTTGTACCCGTGACGGCGCATCCCGATCCCGAAGCGCAGGGCCTGGACCGCCCGGTCCTGGCCGACGACGCCCGGGATCCGGTGGACCTCGGCGGTGGTGTTGAACGGGATGTCGTCCGGACGGCAGGACCTGTGGAGGAGGTCCGCCGAAAGTCTGGTCGCGGCGCACACTCGCGGATTATATGCGGGGGCCCTCTCCCCCTCCCGGCCCAGTTGGGCTAGAATCCCCGCCCAGACAACCCGGGATTGCCCAAGGAGGCGGAACATGGTTGGCCGTGAACTCGTGCGGGGGGTGAGGGTCGGACTCGTCGCGATGGGGGCGCTTGCCGGCCTGGCGTCCGCCTCGGCCGCCCAGACCGCCCCCGCTCCCGCGACCTTCTCCAAGGACGTGGCGCCCATCTTCCAGGCCAGGTGCCAGTCGTGCCATCAGCCGAACTCCATCGCGCCGATGTCGCTCATCACCTACAAGGAGGCGCGGCCCTGGGCCCGATCCATCAAGGACCGCGTGATGCGCCGCCAGATGCCGCCGTGGCACATCGACAAGTCGGTGGGCGTGCAGCACTTCAAGAACGACATGTCTCTCACCGACGCCCAGATCGAAACCATCGTCCGCTGGGTGGACGCCGGCGCGCCCGAGGGTGACCCGCGCGACCTGCCCCCGCCGAAGAAGCTCGTCGCCGAGAACATGTGGCAGGGCGTGATGGACGGCTTCGGCGAACCGGACCTGGTGATCAAGTCGCCCGACTACACGATGCCGGCCAGGCACCAGGACGTCTGGTTCCGGCCGATGAGCGACATCCCGATCTCCGAGCCGCGCTGGGTGAAGATGGTCGAGATTCGCCCGTCGAACCTGGCCAGCCGCAGGATCCTGCACCACTCCATCGCGTACCTCGTGCTCAACGACGATCCCGACGCGGTGAATACGGGCACCGCCAACGGCCCCACCGGCCCGCTCACGCGCGAGGACCTGGTGAATCGCCGCCCGCAGCTGATGGAGTGGGCCATCGGCAAGGGCTACGACCTCTTCCGAGAGGGCACGGGCAAGCTGATCGTCCCGGGCGAGAAGATCTCGTGGGACCAGCACCTCCACGCGGCCGGCGAGGACATCACCGGCGGCTCCGAGATCGCGCTGTGGTTCTACCCGAAGGGCCAGGAGCCGAGGAAGCGCAGCTACCTCATCGGCTTCACGGGCCTCCGCACGCGCGGCTTCCTCGACATCCCGCCCAACTCGATCTCCCACACCGAAGGCTTCACGGTGCTGAAGGAGAACACGCTCATCACCAACTTCCAGCCGCACTTCCACCTGCGCGGGAAGGCGATGAAGGTGGAGGCGATCAAGCCGGACGGCAGCCGCGAGATCATCAGCTACGTCGGCGACTTCAACTTCAACTGGATGACCAACTACATCTACGAGGACGACGCCGCCCCGGTGTTCCCGAAGGGGACGGTCATCCAGGTGAGCGCCTGGTACGACAACACGAAGAACAACCCGTTCAACCCCGACCCGGATCAGTGGGTGGGCTACGGCGACCGCACGGTGGACGAGATGGCCCACGCGTGGATGAACGTGGTGTACCTGACCGACGACGAGTACAACGCGGTCCTGGCCGAGCGGAAGGCGAAGGCCTCGACGAGCACCGCCGAGCGGAACCACCAGCAGTAACGCACCTGGATGGGCCCCGGGCGGCGGCTCCGCGTCGCCCGGGGGCGCTGGCGCCCGGTCCCCCGCCCGCGCCCGTGTTCGGATCGCCCATCCCTTCTCCGAGGGACGAACCATGTTGCGTGACCGACAGTTCATGGCGAAGTTGTGCGCGGCACTGGCCGTGGCGAGCGGCGTGCTGGCCGGCGGCGCACTGCGGGCGGGCCAGCAGCTCCCGAGCGAGCCGCCGCGCCAGTTCGGCGCCAGCATCACCGGCGCCTTCGAGGGGTGGTTCGACGACCAGGACGGTACGCACAACTTCCTGGTCGGCTACCTCAATCGCAACATGTCGCGCGCCATCGACGTGCCCATCGGCCCGAACAACCGCATCGAGCCGGGCGGGCCGGACCTGGGCCAGCCCACGCACTTCGAGCCCGGCAGGAAGACCGGCATGTTCCTCGTCCGCGTGCCGGCGTCGTTCACGCCGAAGGACCGCCTGGCTTGGACCATCGTGGCCAATGGCCAGTCCACCGTGATTCCCCTCCGCCTGCACCCCGACTACGTCGTCAGCCCGTTCACGGACGTCGCGGTCGGCAACAAGCCGCCGCAGCTGCGCCTGGAGGAGCAGGGGCCCGCGCTGCAGGGGCCCGTGGCCACGCTAAATCGCGCCGCTGTCCGCACCACCGGGGTGAAGGCCGCACTCGCCCTGACGGCCTGGGTCACCGACGACGCGAAGTACTCTAGCGGGTCGAACGCCCCGATGAAGAACCCGCCACCGCCGGTGGAGCTCACGTGGTCCAAGTTCCGCGGCCCGGGGGATGTGACCTTCGACAAGGCCAACCCGAAGATGGAGGTGCTGGAAGGCGGCCAGATGAACCAGCCGTTCCGCGGCACGGCCACCGTGAATGCGCGGTTCAGCCTGCCGGGCGAGTACGTTTTGCACGTCGTCGCGAACGACTACTCCGGGGACGGCGGAGGCGGCGAGGTCTGCTGCTGGACGTTCGGGCTGGTCAAGGTGACGGTGACGCCGTGACGGCGCGGCTTGCCCGCGCATGAGCGACAGCCCGCTCGAGTCCGCCGCCGCGAAGGTGCGGCGGCGCCTCGTTCCGTTCCTGTTCCTCTGCTACATCTTCGCGTATCTCGATCGCATCAACGTGGGCTTCGCCGCGCTGCAGATGAACGCGGCGCTCGGCTTCTCGGCGGCCGTGTACGGCTTCGGGGCCGGCATCTTCTTCGTCAGCTACACGGCCTTCGAGATCCCGAGCAACGTCATCCTGGCGAAGGTCGGCGCGCGGCGGTGGATCGCGCGCATCATGATCTCGTGGGGGCTGATCTCGGCGGCGATGATGTTCGTCCGCGACGCGCCGACGTTCTACGCGCTGCGGTTCCTGCTGGGTGCGGCGGAGGCGGGGTTCTTTCCCGGCATCATCTACTACCTCACGCGCTGGGTGCCCGCGCGCGAGCGGGCGCGGACCGTGGCGACGTTCATGACCGCCGTGGTCACGGCCGGCATTGTCGGCGGGCCCGTCTCGGGCGCGCTGTTGACCCTCGATGGCCTTGGCGGCCTTGCAGGCTGGCAGTGGATGTTCCTGCTCGAGGGCCTGCCCGCGGCGGGCATGGGGCTGGTCGTGCTGCGGGTGCTGAAGGAGACGCCGGACGAGGCTCCCTGGCTCTCGCCCGGTGAACGCGCGGCGCTGGGGGCCGCGCTTGCCGCCGAGGCCTCGAGCCAGGAGGAGCGCGCGCACGGTGTGAGCGAGGCGCTGCGTCATCCGTGGCTGTGGGTGCTGGCGCTGGTCTACTTCGTCGTGCCCGCGGCGCTTTACGCGTTCGGCTTCTTCCTGCCGCAGATTCTGCAGGCCGCCTTCGCGGGCACCCCGTTCCAGATTGGACTGCTGAGCGCGGTTCCGTACCTGGCGGGCGCCGGGGGCATGGTGGTGACCTCACGCCATTCGGATCGCACGGGCGAGCGGCGGTGGCACGTCGCCGGGGGAGCGGTCGTGGCCGGCGCGGCGTTGGTGGCCACCGCGTTCGTCCAGGGGCTCGTGCCCTCGCTCGTCCTGCTGTCGATGGCCATGCTGGGGCTGGCGTCGATGTTCGGCCCCTTCTGGACGCTGGCGACGTCGTTCGTGCACGGCGTCGGCGCCGCGGCCGGCATTGCCCTCATCAACGCGGTAGGCAACATCGGCGGCTTCGTCGGGCCGTACGGTATCGGCTATCTTCGTGATGCGACGGGCGGGTTCGCGGCGGGCCTCGTCGCCATCGGCGTCGTCGTCGCCCTGGGCGGCGCGCTGGTGCTGGTGGTGCCGGATGGCGCCCCGCGAGGCGCCTCCCGTGCGCAGTGACTGCCGCGAGTCCGATCGGCCGTGCCATCCCGCCTGAGCTTGCAGCGGCCCCGAGGTTCGTGATGTGTTTGGAGGATCATGGACCTGCTGACCGCACAGCCATCCGGCGCTGACGTCGCCCGCATCGACGCCAGCGCCATCAGCCGCTGGGTCACCGACTGGCTCGTTCGGTCGCATCTCGGATCCCTCACGGCCTCGGGCCCGTTCGACATCATGTGGTGGCAGTGGATCGCACTGGCCGCCGCGCTCGCCGTCGCGTGGTGGGGCGGCCGGCTGCTCGGCGCCATCACCAGGGGCCTGCTGCGGCGCGTGTCGAGGGGCACCAGCACCGCCTGGGACGACAGGCTCTTCGACAGCCTCGGCTCTCCCATCGGGGTGGCCTGGACGCTCGCCCTCTTCGCCGCGCTCGGGCACTCCATAGGCCTGCCCGACGCCGGCGAGCGCGTCATCGTGCAGGTGGTCCGGGGCGCGTGGGTGGCGACGATCTTCTGGGGCCTCTGGCGCTCGGTGAACGTGTTCATCGAGTTCACGTTGTCGCGGCCGTGGGCCGCCGAGAGCCCGTCGGCGCGCCACCTGCTCACCATCGGCTCGAACCTCGCCAAGGGCGCCATTGCGGCGCTTGGGAGCCTGGCCCTCCTCGCCGCCTTCGGCTATCCGGTGACGACGCTGCTCGCCGGCCTCGGTATCGGCGGCCTGGCCCTGGCGTTTGGCGCGCAGAAGACGGTGGAGAACCTGTTCGGATCGATGGCGCTCGCCGTGGACCAGCCGTTCCGCGTTGGGGATTTCGTGAAGGTCGAGGACTTCGTCGGAACCGTGGAGGACATCGGCCTCCGGTCCACGCGCTTCCGCACCCTCGACCGCACGCTCATCAGCATCCCCAACGGCAAGCTCGCCGACCAGCGGCTCGAGTCGTTCGCCGTACGGGATCGCATGCGCCTGGCCACGACCATCGGCGTGGAGTACGGGACCACCCGCGAGCAGATGCAGCAGGTGCTGGACGGGTTCGAGCGGGTGCTGCGCGAGCACCCGAAGATCTGGCCCGACGCCATGGTGGTGAGGTTCAAGGAGTTCGGGGCCAGCTCCCTGGACATCGAGATCATGGCGTGGTTCGCCGTGCCGACCTGGGGGGACTTCCAGCAGTGCCGCCAGGAGGTGCTGCTCGGGTTCATGCAGGTGGTGGAACAGGCGGGGACGGCGTTTGCATTCCCGACACGCACGGTGCATCTGATCAGCCATGCCCCGGCCGGCGAGGCCGGGGCGGCTTGAGCGGGGCGGCAGCGCCGCTCACCGTTCGGAGGCGGCGGTCTCCCTGAGGGCCTGGCGCATCTCGCAGGCCACCCAGCGGGCCTCGTCGGCCTTCAGCATCGGCGAGGCTGAGGGATTCACGAGGTTCATTCCCTCGTTCTTGCCGATGTACACCGCGCGTTCGAGAACGATCACCTTCTCGTACGGCGGTCGTGGATAGCGGCGGGGCCAGGGGCGCAGGCCGCGGGAGATGTGAACCGCGTCGGGGCCGATCTTCACACGGCGGACGCGGGACATCCAGCCGAGGCCGAGCAGGCTCCCGGGGATGGCGGCGCCCAGCAGCCAGACGAGGGGCAACGAGCCCGTGTAGTCGTCGACCAGCGGAATCGGCGGCAGCGCCTCGGCAACGCCGAGCAGCGGTCCCATGCCCATCGAATCGGACATGGACATCACGAACGCCCGCGCGGCGCTGATGCTGAGGAGCACGCTGGCGGCCCACAGCATGAGGAGTACGATCATCGTGACCGCGCCGCCGTAGACCACGGTGAGCGAGCCCGGCGCCCGCTCGATGGCGATGGACGTGCCTTCGGGACGCGTCACGGGCCTCTCGTCGACGGCGCCCGAAGAGCCCGCGGCCGCCAGGGCCGCCGTCCACAGCTGCTCCGTGGTGAGCGTGCCCGTGCGTGCCTGGGCGGCCACCGCGTCGAGCGGATCGGGCGGCGCCTCCGTCGAGCCCTGCAGCAGCGACGCGTCCACGTCCTTCGTCCAGATGCGCGTGTTCAGGTCCAGCTCGCGGACGATGGTGTCGGCCAGCGCGAAGAGCCCGGCCATCTCCACGATGGCCTCGCGGGAGGTGGTGGATGCGATCCCCGGCTCGAACAGCGAGCGGTCGAAGTGGATGCCGAGGTACACCCGGTGGTTCTTGAAGGCCATGTAGACGGGCTTTCCCGCGCGCGCGCGAAGCGACAGCAGCCGCTCCATCATCGCAGGCGTCAGGATGTAGCGCGCCTCCACCTGATCGTCCGAGTACACGGCGAACGCGCGCTCGAAGTCCGGGTCCTCGAGCGACACTTCCTGGAGCGCCCCGTGATCCCCGAGGCGGTAGGACGGCGCCGACTCGGGCACGACGATCGTGGTGCCGCGGACCTTCTTGTTGAAGTCGATGTGGAAGAACAGGCCCTTGAAGACGATGTATGTCGTGCTGTTCTTGCCGCCGGTGGAGTACTGCCGTCCGACCTCCGCGGCCTCGAAGGGCGTGTCGCCGATGGTGCCGCGCACCAGGTCGTCCGATTTGTACGAACCGCGCGTGGCGAACAGCCCGGGCTCGTCGAACACCGCTTCGGGGATACCGCGGTTGGGATCGTAGGCGGCCGTCGGGCACGCGATCTTGAAGATCTCGGCCACGACCTCGTGCTTGAAGCGCTGGCGGTAGTTCAGGTACGCGGTGAGACCCGGTATGAGATGACGGATGCCGATGTAGAGGACGGCGGCGAAGACGAGGACGATGCTCAGGATGGAGGCCAGGAAGCCGAGCCCGGCAGGCAGCAGCAGCTCGATGAGGCCGCCGAACCAGAACAGGAGGAACGGCGCCGCGAGGGTCAGCGCGGCCTTCGTGATAATCCCCTTGACCTGGTGCCGCAGGCCCTCGAGCTCGGACAGTCTCGGCGCGAGCACCGTGTCGTACAGGTGCTCGATGGCGGCGGGATCGAGGCTCATCGGGCCAGGCTCCCGATCTCGGGAACGGCGCGCTCATCCGCGGTGGCCGCGAAGAGCGGGCGCCGCGTGAAGCCGAGCATCCCGGCCACGAGGTTGGCCGGCACGGTCTCGATGCCCGTGTTGTAGGCGGTCACCGCCGCGTTGTAGCTGCGCCGCGCGGCGGCAATCTGCGCTTCGATCTCGTTCAGCGACCGCTGCAGCATCAGCACGGTGTCACTGGCCTTGAGGTCCGGGTAGGCCTCGACGCGGGCCACCAGGCCCCGCAGCAGGCCTCCCATCTGCGCGTCGAGCGCCACGCGTTCGGCCGCGGGCGTGCCGGCCGCGGTCGCCCGCGCCCGCAGTTCCGTGAGCCGCTCGAGCACGCCGCGCTCGTGCGTCATGTAGCCGCGCACGGCGTCCACGACCTTCGGGATGAGATCGCAGCGCTGCTTCAATTGGACGTCCACGGTGGCGAACGCGTTGTCGGTGCCGTTCCGCAGTCGAATCAGGCGGTTGTAGAGGCTGACGACGAGCAACAGCACCAGGACGAGGACGAGGGCGACGACGCCGAGCATGGAGAGAGATGGTAGTTCACCAGGGTGCGGGCGGGTGCGGGCGGGTGCGGACAGGTGCGGGCGGGTGCGAACGGGTGCGGGCGGGTGCGGTCAGGT
>JBFWQE010000180.1:0-10689 GCA_050249615.1 Vicinamibacterales bacterium | reverse complement strand
TCCCGGTCGCCCACGCGCGCCTGCATCGTGAGATACGTCACGTTGGCCGCCCGTGCCACCCCAGGCATGCCGAGGATGTCGCGATACACGTCGTCGTGCAGGCTCGAGGGCTCGGCGTACGGGCCCAGCGTGTCCTTCTGCACGACCCACAGGTCGGCCCCGCTGTTGTTGAGCAACACCTTGGCATCGTCCACCATGCCGCGATAGACGCCCGCCATGGTGAAGGTGACGCCGATCAGGAGGCCCAGGCCCACACCGGTCAGCACGAAGCGGCCCCACGAGTGGAGGATGTCCCTCCCGGCGAGGCTGATCATCGGCCCGCTCCCTCGAGGGCGGGCACCACTGTGATGCGCGCGTCGTCGTCGAGGTCTCTCTCGCTGTGGAGGACGAGGCGGTCGCCGGGCTTCACACCCGCGAGGACCTGCACCGTGCCGTCGAGGCCCTCCGCGCCGGTCGTGATGGGAGCGAACTCGAGGCGCCCGTCCACCAGGCGCCAGACGCCAATCTCGGTGCCGCGCTGCCGGAGGCTGGCGTTCGGCACGACCACGGCGCCGGCGATATCGGGGAGGCGCAACGTCACCTCGGCGAGCTCACCGGCGGAGAGGTCGGGAGGGGGCTCCTCGAGCGCCACTTTCGCCATCCGCTCCTCGGTGACACTGTCGCTCACCGGCTCGACGCGAATCACCCGGCCTGTGAGCCGGCGCAGCGGATCCGCGCGGCGGACGATCTCGGCTGGAAGCCCGGCGGCGAGGCCCGCCGAGCGGCCCTGATCGAAGCGCACGTTGAGCCACAGGCTGGCCGGGTCGTGCATTGTCAGCACGGCCTGACCGGCAATGACCGTTGACCCCGGCTCGGCGTCCCGGGAGGTGACCAGCCCGTCAACGGGGGCGAACAGGCGGATGTTGGCGCGCTGCTGGCGGGCGCCTCCGAGCTCGGCGTCCAGCCGGGCGAGGTCGCGCCGGGCCCCAGCCAGGCTGGCCTCCGCGGCGGCCAGTGCGGCCTCCGCGGACCGCTGCTCCTTGTGCGCGGTGTCCAGGACGCTCTGGCTGACGACGCCGCCGCGCAGGAGATCGGCGGCCCTGCGTGCGTCCGTGACCGCCAGGTCGTGGCGGCTCGTCGCATCCCGCACCTGGGCCTCGGCCGCGGCCACGAGGCTTCGGCCGCGGTCGGCGGCCGCCAGTGTCGAGGCCATCCGCGTGTCGAGGTCCACGGGCTCCATCTCGGCCAGCAGCTGCCCGGCGGTCACCGAATCGCCAACATCGGCCATGACGCGTCGCACACGGCCCGCGGCCGTGGGGCCGATGAAGTAGCGGCGTCGCGCTTCGACCGTGCCGATGCCGAAGAGGGCCGGCGACACCGAGCCCGTGGCGGCCTCGGTGACGGTCACGCGGACCGGCGCAAGCGGGCCGCTCCGGGTGGCGACCCAGGCCAAGGCTCCCCCGAGGCCAAGTGCGAACACCACGACCCACACCTGCCGGGGCAGGGCCAGACGAATCGACATGAAGGCACCTTCCGTGCCTAAGGATGCAAATTCTGCCCCGGTGGTGACACTCGCTGCCGTGCGCGCCAGAGATCGGCCATCGCGCAGGTCGCCAGCACCCAGATGGCGGGCTCGATCTGGAACCGGTAGCGCGCTGACTCCAGGAAGGTGAGCATCGTGCTGGCGGCGGTGACGTAGAGCACCTGGAACGCCAGGAACGCGAGCACGGCGCCCCGCGCGCGTTCGCCGCGAACGCCCGACCGGGCCAGGGCCCGGGCGCGCCATATCGTCCACATCCACACGACAGGCAGCGCCGCGTACACGCCCACCGGCGCAACCGGCAGCGTGTGCATCACGCGGTTGTACGCCGTCTCCCAGGCGCCCAGCACTTCACGATGCCCGGCATGAGGGGCGCCAGGCAGCCCCGCACGCGGATGCCACGAGGTGGATGGCCCGAAGTAGTCCTGGAGCCCTGCCAGGACGGTGCTCGGGTACTCGAACCACCGCTCGCGAAAGTAGCGCCGGACGTCCGCGCTGCGGGCCCGGTGCACCTCGATCAGCCACCAGTGGTTGAAGTTGGGCGCGTGCACCGCCACGTGCTCGAGGCGCGTGACCTGTGGCGGCCACCCCGGACGATCCGGTGTCGCGAAGAAGCGCGCATACTCCCGAGGCGGCGCATACGCACTCACCGCCGCGAATGGCGATAGCCTGCCGTCCCGAATCCACTGGTCGCGCACGTCGCGCGGCAGGCGATCCACGGTGACGAGATGGAAGCTCGCCGGCCCGAAGCTGGACGCGGCAAACGTGCCGAACACGAGCAGGTTCTTCAGATAGAGCGAGAGCACCGCCGCCGAAGGCAGCGCGGCTGCGGCAAGGGCTCGCCCCCGTCGCGGACGGTCGGCGGCCCACAGCGCCGCTCCGATCATCAGCGCGAACCACGCCAGGTGGAAGGTACTGCGCGTGAGGCCGATGGCCGCGCACAGCGTGAAGAACGCCGCCCACGCCGCGGTCGAGCCGTTTCGCACGGCGCAGTGGAACGCGGCGGCGGCCAGGCACAACATCGTGGCGACCGGCCACTCATAGAGGTAGAGGTGCTCGAAGTAGATGGCCGGCGGCGACAACGCGAACGCCAGGGCGAGGCCGAACGCGGCGCGCGTGGAGAGCCCGGCCGCGCGCCCCAGTGCGAAGAGCGCATTCACCAGAACGAGGCCGAGGGCCCAGAAGAGCCACATGGCCAGCCGCTCCGGCCGGGCACCGCCCAGCTCGAGCAGCATGCCCGTCAGCAGGTCCATCCCGGGCGGGAACGCGTGGAAGTAGAACAGCGTCTCGAACAACCGATCCCGGAGGTCCGCCGGATCGGCCAGCCACATCCAGTCGAGGTCGAAGCGGAAGGGGAGCCCGGCCAGCGCCAGGGCAGCGCGGCTCAAGGCATACAGCACGCTGAGCCCGACGTGCGCGCGGACGACAGACGTCGTCTGGGCGGCCACACCTACTTCGTCTTCTTGCGCGCCTTGTAGTGGTCCTCGATCGGCTGGAAGGGGCCGAAGCGGTGCTGCTCGACCGGGAAGTCGTCCGCGAACGGGCCGTACGGGTTGTCCACGGGCTTCGCCGCCGGGTCGGGGTAGTCCTTCTCGAGATTGGCCATCTGCGGCCGGGGCTGGTCGTTGATGAACGCGGCCACGTCGAAGGCCTCGTCGTCGGTGAGGGTCGGCTCGCCGAGCGGCATCCGCGCCTTGATGAAGCGGGAGGCCGTCAGCACGCGGTGCATTCCCGCGCCGTCGTTGAAGCTGTCGGGGCCCCAGAGCGGCGGGAAGAGATAGCCCTTGATCTTGTCGCCTGTGGCCAGGAGCCCCTGGCCATCCTTGCCGTGGCAGATGGCGCAGCGCGATTCGAACACCTTTCCACCGTTCTCCACGCTCGCCGCTCTCTGCGGCGTCTTGAACGGCGGCGGTTCCTCGGCCCTGCGCCGCGACGCGCCCATCGCCTGGTACTGCGTGCCCAGCCCGCGCAGGTAGGCGGCGATGGCAATCATCTCCGGGCTGTCCATCGGCAGCGGCGTGCCGTTCATGCTCCGCTGCATGCACTCGTTGATGCGGTCCTCGATGTCGGTCATCGTGCCGGCGCGGCCCGAGAAGCGCGGGTAGTGCTCGAAGGTCTGCAGCAGGTTGAGCGTGCCCGGCTCGGTGCCCGTGCCGAGGTGGCACGAGCCGCAGTTCAGGCGGCTGCCGATCATGCGGCGTTCCGGATCCGGATGGTCGGGCCCCATCAGCTCGGCCGTGTGCGCGACGAGCTGGCGGCCGTACTCCTCGGTGGCGTAGTCGGGGCCCTTCGCGCGCAGGGCTGAGGGTGACGCCGGGGCACTCGCGGAGGTCGGCGCCGGCGGGGCTGACTTGTCCGCCGAAGCGTTCGCGGAGGCGGAAGCCCCGGACGATCCCGAGAGGGAGAGGGGTGGACCGTAGAACGCGACGCCGACGGCCACGGCGCCCACGGCGCAGCAGGCCAGGACGATGGCCGTCAGGCCGCCCGACTCGGGTCGCTGGTCACGTTCAGTCACGCGGCGTGTCCTCCCCCGGCTTCACGGGTCCGTCGCTCCGTTCGATCATACTCCCGCACCGCATCCTGGAAGCGATGCTTCGGCCGCTCGATCCAGGCGCGCAGGCCGGGCGACGCCAGCCACGCCACCACGAACGCAACCGTGAACGCAACCGACGCGATGACGATGATGTCGGTGATCATCGGCGGATCCCTCCGGGCGCCGCGGACGGTCCTTCATAGTAGCCGCGCACGTGATGGGCGACCGCGATGAGCTCCGCGTCCGACAGCCGCGCCGTCCACGGCGCCATGGGCGTGCCGTCGATGCCGCTGCGCAGCACGCGGATGGCATGGTCGAGGCTGGGCCGCTGGCGGTGGAAGTTGGTGGGTGCCATCGGCAGCTCGTCCGCGGCGGGGCCGTTGCCGAGGCCCTCGTCGCCGTGGCACTGCACGCAGTTCTCGCGGAAGACGCGGGCGCCGAGCTCGACGATGGCGTCGGGGACCGGCGGGTTGGGCTGGGGCGTGCCGAGCGCGCGCACCGCCTCGGCGATGGCGGCCAGGTCCGCGGTCGCGTGGTCGCGCCAGGCGGGCATGGCCGTGCCCCACACGCCGTTCCACAGCACGGCGGCGAGGCGGTCGGTCGAGTACTCATGGTCGGCGAGCCTGGCCGGCGCCGGCCGGAGCCCGCGGACGCCCGGCCCGTCGCCCTGGCCGGTGGCGCCATGGCATGTGGCGCAGTGCTCGCCGAAGAGCTGCCGGCCACGATCGAGGTCGGCGCTTCGCGGCAGGGCGGGCGCCTCCTGCGTGCGCCGCGCCCGGGCCGGATGCGTGTTGAGTGCGCCCTCGAAGGCCATCATCGCCATCTCGTCATCCGGGCAGTTGCAGGCCTCGCGGGCGCGCGCCTCGCCCTCGGGCGCGGCCAGCTCGCGCGCGCGGCCCAGCGTCTCGAGGTACGCGACCAGGTCGCGCGCCTCCTGGCGAGGCCGATCCGGCGCGCCGTCGAAGAGCGAGGGATAACCCGGCATGACCGAGGCGGGCACGACCGCGCGCGGCGAGAAGAGGTGGGCGAAGTGCCAGTCGGTGGAACGCGTGAAGGCGGTGCGGGTGAGGTCCGGCCCGATCCGCCGCGTGCCCCAGAGGTGCGGATAGTCGAGGCGCGTCTCCCACGCCAGGGTCGGCGCGCCGAAGCGGGACATGTCGCTGTGCAGGTAGCGGATCTGCTGCGTGTGGCAGTAGGCGCAGCCCTCGCGGCTGTAGACCACGCGGCCGCGGCGCGCGCTCTCGCTGAGGGGCAGCACGTACTCCGGACCCATGGTGCGCGTCTGCTCGTCCAGCACGCGCTTAGGCCACCAGCCGAGCAGGGCCACGGACATGACGAAGAACGTCACGCCCGCCACGCTGGCCACCACGTACGACATGCGCAGGGCGCGCTGGGGATGCCCGCTCACGACGCCTCCGCCGCGGCTGCGGGCGTCAGGCGTGGTGCAATCTCTTCAACCGGCTCGGCGCCGATGCCGGCCTCCACTTCGCGCAGGCCCGCGCCGCGCGGGCCCGTGGTGAGCCCGACCAGCAGGGCGATGAACGCGCCCGCGAGCGGTATGCCCGTGAGCGCCCGGATCACCCAGTATGGCCGCGTCGCCTGCACCGACTCGATCCACGGCGCGCCGTCGACCCACAACCGGCCCTGCACCAGGCCCGCGATGGTGAGGTCCACGAACATGATCACCATGCCGGCCGTCATCAGCCAGAACGCCCAGCTGATCGCGCGCGCGTTGTAGCGCGCCCACGAAATGCGCTGCCACGCGTGCACGAGGCCGCCGGCCGCCGCGAAGCTCGCGAAGCCGAGCATGGCCAGGTGCGAGTGGCCCACCACCCAGTCGGTGAAGTGCACCGCCTGGTTCACGGCCATCTGCGCCTGCGAGGCGCCCTGCACGCTGACCACCAGGTAGAAGAACGTGCTCATGCCGACGAACCGCAGGCCGAGGTCACGCGGCACCAGCCCTGAGCCCCGCATCGAGAGGAACAGGTTCGTCACCACGATGAGCACGTCGACACCGAGCAGCGCCGAGGCGGTGATCGCGCCGATCTGCGCGGCCATCGGGATCACGGAGAACACGTAGTGGTGCGTCCCGTTCAGCGGGTAGAGGAAGAACAGCAGCCAGAACCCGAGCATCGACAGGAAATGGCTGTAGATGGGCCGGCGCGAGGCCGCGGGGATGACGAAGTAGATGATGGCCAGCGCCATCGGCGTGACGAACAGGCCCACTGCGTCGTGGATCCACAGCCCGCTGAAGGCCGCGCCGCTCGCGCCGGCCACCACCTCGGGCACGATGTTGCCCATCGGGTAGGACAGCAGCGTGAACACCAGCCCGCCGAGGATGTACCAGCTGGAGACGTAGAGCGACTCGAGCCCGCGCGCGAAGAAGCACGGCACGAACTGCACGGCGGCGAGCAGGAGGGCCAGCACGACGAACACATCCACCACCAGGGGGAACTCGGCCCACTCGAGCGGCTGGCTGATGCCGGCGAGCACCAGCAGCCACCCCGGGACCATCACCGCGAAGTTCCAGAGGCCGAAGATCCACGCCCCCAGCGTACGGCTCGTGACCGGGCGGCCCGTCAGGATGGGGACGCCGTGATAGAGGAACGCGAGGAAGGCGTTGCCCAGCCAGCCGAGCATGATGCCCTGCGTGTGGGCATAGCGCAGGCGGCCCCAGCTGAGCCACGCGGTGTCGCGCCCCAGCTCGGGCCAGAGGAGCTGGAGCGCGACGATGATGCCGAAGGTGGCCGAGACCAGCAGGGTGACGAGCGCGGCGATGCCGTGCGCGTGCACGAGCCTGGTGTCGACCAGGCGGGCGGGTTCCCCGGGAGACGAGCTCAACGGCCTACTTGTTGATGGGGATCATGATGTGCGCGCCGGGCGTGCCGGCGAGCATCAGCCACGGCTGGCCATGCCCCTCCAGCGCGTTCTCGCGCTGGCTCACGGTCGAGACGCCAATCGACTCCGACGTGGCGCCCGGTACCGACAGCACCCACAGCAGCTGGATCCGATCCCGCTTTCCATACAACCGGTACGACATCACACCGAACGGCGCCTCGGGAATCGTCCCGTTCTTCGTCGCCTCGGCCATCGCGGTTTGGACGGCCTTGGCGTCCATCCCCTGCGCCCGGAGCTTGGCGGAGTAGTCGCGGCGCTTCGATGTCGTCGTGCTGAAGCACCAGGTGAACCCGTCCTCGCCGCGCGGCATGCACTCGACGTGGTTCGTGCCCGGCCTCAGCACCTTGCGCTCACCGGTGGCCTTGTCGTACTCGTACACCGTCGCCCCCGCGCGCAGGTCCTCCGGCAGCGGCAGCGTGGCCTGCGTGATGCGGTCCGGCGCCTCGTCGGTGATCTTCGAGACCTTCGGCTTCGGGTTGATGGGGATCATGATGTGCGCGCCGGGGCCGCCCGGCTGCATCATCCACGGCAGGCCCTCGCCCTTGAGCGCGTTGTCGCGCTGCGGCGCCGTGGAGACACCCACGCTCTCCGGCGTCCGGTTGGGCAGCGACATCACCCACAGCTTCTGGATGCGGTCCGTCTTGTCGTAGTTGCGGTACGACATCATGGCCGGCGGCGACGGCGGGATGGTCCCGGCCTTCACGGCCGCCGCCATCGCCTCGGCAATCTCCTTCTCCGACTTCTTCTGGGCCTCCAGCTTTGCCTGGAGATCGCGGCGCGGCGCGAACATCTTGTGGTAGCAGCGCTCGTGGCCATCCGGGGCCTTCGGCTGGCACTCCAGGAAGTTCGTGCCCTGGCGCAGCACCTTGCGCTCGCCCGTCGTCCGGTCGTAGGTGACGACCGTGGCGCCCGCGCGCAGGTCCTCGGGAAGGATCTGGACGGCGGCGGCGATCTGCTCGTCCACCGAGGGCGTCTGGGCGGCGCCGGCCAGCGGAGCGGCCAGCGCGAGGGCCGCCACGGCGCCGATGTACTTCTTCATCTCTACCTCCTGTGATCCGTCGTGCCTGTGGAGTGGTTCACTGCCGGTTGTACCGAATGCCGGCGGCCTGGGCCTGCTCGATGGCGATGACCATGGCCGGAACGATGGTCACGCCCGGCAGCAGGTTGGCGCGCAGGTCTTTGTCGATGGCGGCCGCCGTGCCCTTGCCGCGCGCCTCGAGCTCGAGCGTCCAGGCCCCGAGCGCGTTGGCGCACATCAGGAACTTCGTGCCCATCTTCTGCAGGCTCTCCACGCCGGCGCCCATGATGAGGTCGCCGAGCGGGCCGAGGTTGGGAATCTGAATGGCCTGCGCCAGCAGGTGGGCGTCGGCCTTGGTGGGCCGGTGGAAGACGTTGCGGGTGTACGGCTTGCCGCTGGCATCCTTCAGCCCGTGGTACTCCCCGAGCCCATACTTGGCCCACATCGCGTCGTTGAAGCCCAGCGCGATGCTCGACCCGGCGCCGATGCCATAGAACGTGCCCACGGCGCCCACCTGCCCCGCGCCCGTCTTGTAGGCTGCCGAATAGGTGTTCAGGTAGTTCAGGACGTGCACCAGCCCCCATCCGTTGTTGTGCCGCGGGAAGTCGAACAGACAGCGGTGCGTGCCCTTGACCTCGTTCAGCCAGGCCTCGGATGCCTGCGCCGCGGACGCCTCCCGGGCGCCGCCGACGCCCGAGGCCGTGAGCGCGGCCGTGGCGGCGGCCAGACGCGCGAGAAAACCACGACGCGGGGTTGGGTCAGTGAGATGCATGGGGACCTCCTTGGCGAACGTTGCGAGTCGACGGTATCCGGTCAGGGACCACCCACGAACGAGGCACTCGAGAGCCCGAGGCCCTCGAGACCACAAGACCGCAAGACTTCAAGACCTCGAGACCTCGAGACCTCGAGATCATCCCACGTACAGGTAGCTGTAGCCACGCTCCTGTGCGTGGGCGGTCGGCACGACACCCGCGACGCCGACGATGATGTGGCTGTTCGGAATCATGTTGGCGGTCATCTCCTTCATCGTCGCCTCGGCGTCACCGCCTGCGCCCGCGATGCGCCGCGCGATGCCCTGGCTGGCCGAGCCGCAGATCACGAAGTGTACGCCGCGCTTCGCGAGGCCCGAGAGCTGCTTGCGGTCGCCGGTGTCGTACTGATTGGCGGTTGGCGGCGACGCGGCATCACGGCCGCCCATGGCCTTCCCGTACTTGCCCCAGATCGCGTCAGTGTAGCCGTACGCCGTGGCGCCGTGCCTCAGCACCATGATGATGGCCAGCTCGGCATCTTCCATGCCGTAGCCCACCTTGTGCCCGGTGAACAGGTTGCCGGCGAACCGGATGCCTTCCGGCATCCCCGCGGGACTGGTGATGTCGAGGATCACACGATGCTTGCCGGGCAGCGAGTCCATCCAGTCGTCCTGGGCGTGCCGGGCCGGCTGGAACGCCGCGGGCGCCGCCTGGGCGTTGCTGGTTCGAGCGCCCAGCGCGACCGCGGCCGCGGTCACACCCAGGCCGGACATCAGTTTTCGGCGACCCTTCACATCCTTCGACATCGACTACCCTCCAGGTGAGCGCGCCGGGCCCGAAGGGTCCCGATCCGCAGGTGCGGCCGATTATACGTGGCCTCGCGCGCTCCTGGAGCGATTCCGGCCGGCTACAGCCCGGGCTGCAGCACCCCCTGGTAGGGGACGACGTAACCGGAACTGATGGTGACGTCGAATACCAGGGTCCGGTACCCCGGCGCCCGCACTTCGATTCGGTGGACGCCGACGGCCAGCGTCAGCGGCTGGGCCTGCGGACCGAAGTCGCCCGCCGGGCCCGCATAGCCGCCATCCACGTAGATCTCCGCGTCTGCCGGCGTGATGTCGAGGCTCACGCCGCCGTAAGCCTCAGTGCCCGGGGTGACGGCTACCTGTCCCGCCGGTGCCTGGGCCGCGGAGCCCGTTGCGCCTGAGGGCGTCTGATACGGCGACGGGTAAGGCGACGGATAGGGCGCCGGATAGGGCACGGGATAGGGGTATGGGGCGGGATAGCCCGCCGGATACGCAGGGTAAGGAGGCGCCGGGTAGGGGGACGCGTACGCCCACGCCGGGAACGGCACGGGGAAGCCGGCCCATATGCCCAAGCCGATGCTGACGCGCGGTCGGAACGCGTAATAGGGGCGCGGAAAGACGACACGCGGCCCGTAGTAGCGAGGGCCGATCCCGTAGTACCGCGGCGCCGGATACACCCGGTACGAGCCGCGATAGGCCGGCGGCGGCGCGTGACCGGCGCGTGGAGCCCGCACAGCACCACGCTGTGAGGAGCCCCGGCCGCGGCCCTGATCCGCGCTGGCGGGCAGCGCCGTCAGGCCCAGGGCCGCGACGACGCCGAGAACCGTGACGATTCTGGCGAGGAACATGGTGCTCTCCCGATGGACGCCAGGCAGGCACCTCAAGGATAGCGCACCTCTCGCTCGCCGGCGCGCGGTCTCACCGCTGGCGTGCCGCCAGCTTTCCCCGATCGACCTTTCCGAGGTGCGTGCGGGGAAGCGATTCGAGAAAGACCACCTCGCGCGGGTACTTGTAGGGTTCCAGGCGGCCCTTCGCGAAGGCCTGCAGCTCTCCGGCCAGCTCCGGCGTGGGTGCGTCCGCCACGACGAACGCGAAGGGCTTGGCCAGCCCCGCCGCATCCGTGACCCCGACGACGGCGACTTCCCGCACGCGGGGATGCTGCACCA
>JBFWQE010000179.1:0-10793 GCA_050249615.1 Vicinamibacterales bacterium | reverse complement strand
CCCCTCCGGTGGTCCTGGTACGCGGCGGCCACGAATTCATCGTCAACTCCGCCGCCCTGCGGAGATGGAACATCGACGAGCGGACGCCGGAGCCCGAGGGCGGGCGCCTCACCCGCTACGCCGACGGGCGCCTCAACGGCGAGCTGGTGGACACCGCCCGAGCGCTCGTCAAGCTGCCGCCTCCGCCCGCGCGCTCGCGCGAGGAGCTCATGGCCGAGCGCGCCGCCGACTACCGAACGCTTCACGCCGCCGGCCTCACCACGGTAAGGCACCCCGGAATCCCGCCGGACGACTATCGGCTGCTCCAGGAGATGCGGCGTCGCGGCACGCTCACCATGCGCGTGAACGCGCTGCTCAGGCCGGGCGGGGACCGGGCGGCGGTGGCCGCGGCCCTCGATGCCGCGGGCATCGGACCCGATGAGGGCGACGCGTGGGTGCGCGTCGGTGGCATCAAGCTCGCCGTGGACGGCGGCTTCGAAGGTGGCCTGATGCGCGAGGCGTACGAAGAGCCCTGGGGCGAGCGCGGCACGTTCCACGGGCTGCAGACGGTGGACCGCGAGCGGTTCATCGGCGTCGTGCGGCTGCTGAACGAGCGCGGCTGGCGCGTGGCGACGCACGCCGTGGGTGATGCCGCGATGGACCTCGTGCTGGACGCCTACGAGCGCGCGCACGCCGATCGGCCGCTGATCGGCCGGCGGTGGTCCATCGAGCACGCGTTCATCGGGCGCCCCGACCACCTGCCGCGCATCCAGGCCATGGGGCTCGCGCTGGCGGTGCAGAACCACCTGTATCTCGCGGGGCCGAGCCTGGTGCGCTACTGGGGCGCCGAGCGGGCGGCAATGACGACGCCGGTGCGCCGGTACCTGGATGCCGGCCTGCCTCTGTCGTCAGGCACCGATGCGCCGGTGGTGCCCTATCCCCCGCTCTGGACCCTCTACCACTTCGTCACGCGCGACACGATCACGGGCGGCGTGATGGGCGCGGATCAGCGGGTGACACGCGAGGAGGCGCTCCGCATGGCCACGATGGGCAACGCGTGGCTGATGATGGAAGAGGCCGACAAGGGCTCGCTCGAGGCCGGCAAGCTGGCGGACCTGGTCGTGCTGTCCGAGGATCCCCTCACCTGCCCCGAGCCGCAGCTCCGTGACGCCAGCGTCCTGATGACCATCGTCGGCGGCCGCGTCGTGCACGACGCGATGCGGGAGCCGGCGACGCGCCCGGCTTCTTGATCTGCGGCAGCAGCGCAATCGCCCGATCGGCGAAGCGGCCGCCCGGCTCGCGGGCGAGGTAGAGTTCCAGCTCCTGCGCCGCTTCGGGCATGCGGCCCTGATTGAGGTGCCCCATGCCCAGCCCATAGTGCGATTCGCCGTGGTTGGGATCCATCTCCAGGGTCTCGTCCGAGCGCGACAGACCGCCCTGGAACACCAGGGTCACACTGGCCCCCTCCTCGGGCGTGCCCGGCCGTCAGTCACCGTCCCGAGAACGATGCCGGCCATCTGGGCCGAGGCGGCGGTCATCCAGCACTCGTCCACGAATCGACGAGTCGACTGACGCGATCGACCAGTCTGGACACGAAGCACTGCATCACGACCCGAAATGATCGAGAGGAACAACGCCGCACGCGCCGAGATGACACGCACGGCCGGGGGAGCGGTACTTACCGAAGAACGCAGGGACGACCGGCCGCAGTGGGGACTCGGGGGACTGGCATCATGCGGACGACGACCGTCGCCATGAGCGTGTTGGGATCACAGCCGTAGACGGGTCGTCGGTCGCACGTGCTCAGCCGGGCCCTCAGCCCCCGGCGCGCCGCGCGTCGCCGAGCCGCTGCTCGATCTGCGCAAAGTGATTGAGGTCGTGCCCCGCGTAGAGGCGCACGAGGTGCGTGATGGACTCGGGCCCACGCTCGGCGTGCATGCCGGTGTGCTGGTGCCTCGCGGGATCCACCTGCCGGAGCAGGCGCAGCGTGGCCTGCCTGAGCGTGCCGAAGACCGCCAAGGACTCGTCCACCGGCGTGAGCTCGTAGCGGAACGCCGACACCCAGTCGTTCTGGTCGAAGGGCTGCAGCGGCACGCCGTCCTGCGCCAGCACCGAACGGATGCGCCAGGCGGCCACGATCTCCGCATCGGCCAGATGGGCCGCAATCTCGGTAATGGACCACCGATCGGGGGTCGGCTTCCACGCCAGGACCGCGGGCGGCACGCCCTCCACCAGCGAGCGCAGGCGTTCCGGCGCCTGGGCCAGCAGGCCCCAGGGGTCCTGGTCGCCCACGTGGCCGGTGATGCGCGCGATGTACTGTTGGGCCGTCTCGTTCATCGATTTCTCCCAGTGACCACCGAGTCGCGCGGCCGCTCAGCGCCGGCCGCGGAAGACGTCGTTGCTGACGAACATCGCCAGCGCGACGCCTTCCCACGTGTCGTCGCCGCGGGGGCTGCCCGACGCGGCGCTCCCGAGCGGCATCGTGTCGGTGAGCGTCGTCGAGCGCCGGAAACGTCGCAGGAGGTACTCGCGGACCGCCGTCGCGCGCTCCGAGGACCGGACGTAGGTGTCCGCGTCGCCCGCGCGCGCGTAGCCCTCGACCACCAGCGGGCTGTCGCGCGGATACCGTACCAGCTGCGCCATCGCCTGGTCGAGCCGGCGGCGGCCGTCCGCGGTGAGCCGCTCGCCTCCCTCCGGATCGGTTTCGAACAGGACCGCGGCGTCCAGCCAGATGCGCATCGCTGTCCGGTTGTCGCGCTCGAGCAGGCCCGCCTGGTAGGCCTCGCGCGACATCGCATCGAGATCGAAGAAGCCGCGGTCGCGGAAGAACCCCCGGAACAGGAAGTTGCGCTTCAGCGCCTCGGTACCCTCCGCCAGATCGTTGGTCACTTCCTCGATGGAGGCCAGCGTGTTGCGGATGGTCTGCGTGATTCGTGCGCCGGCGCCGTCCGCGGCGGTGAAGTCGTGGACAGCTGTCCGGGCGGTCTCGGAGGTCTCGCGCAGCGCGGCGGCCGTGCCCGCCGCGTCGTCGGCCACCTGCCGCAGGCGATCGTAGAAGGCCGTGTCGGTGAGCAGGCGCCCGACCGTGCCCTCCCCCGCGCGCGTGCGCTCCACGAGCGCGCGCACGTCCCCCACCGTGTGCCGGACGTCGGCGATCACCTCGTTGCCGGTGGCGCCGAACTCGTCGACCCGGCGGCCAGCGGTGGCAATCACCTCCCGGGTCGTGTCCATGGTCCTGGTGAGCGAGGTCAGCGTCCCCGACACGTCGTCGGTGAGCGACACCACGCGGCTGTTGATCAACTGGATGGTTTCCCGCCCTTCGCGCAGGACGTCGGCCAGCTCGATCGGATCCACCCCGGGCAGCAGGTCGCCCTCGCGGGCCAGCGGCGCCCCGTCGGTCCCGGGGCTCACCTGGACGAAGGCGTTCCCGACGAGGCCGTCGGTCTGGATGGTGCAGGCCGAATCGGTCCGGACGAGCGCCCGCACGTCCTCGCGGACGCGCATCCTTACGAGGAAGCGCTCGGAGGGCACGGGCGGCACGCGGATCTCCAGCACCTCACCCGCGTCCAGGCCCGCGAGCCGCACGCGCGTGCCCACCTCGAGGCCCGTCACCTTCGCGAAGGTGGTGGACACCTCGAAGTGGCCGGTGAAGAGGAGCCGCCGGTCGCCAATCATGAACAGGCCGGCGCCGAACAGCGCGATCGCCCCCAGCACGAACACGCCCACCCAGGCTTGTTTCGTCATCCCCATAACGCCTCCGCCCCGTCCTACCCGGCCCCCTCGGCCTGCATGAACTGCCGCACGAGCGGGATGTCCGAGTGGTCCAGCTCCCCCGCCGTGCCCTGCGCGGCGATCCGGCCCTCGTGCAGGAAGACCAGCTCGTCGCCGATCACGCGCGCGCTCGGGATGTTGTGCGTGACGACAATCAGGGTCGCGCCCGTGCGGTCGCGCAGCTCGACCAGCAGCCGGTCGATCTCGCCGGACGTGACGGGATCGAGGCCCGTGCTCGGCTCGTCGGCCAGCAGGATGGCCGGCTCGAGCGCGAGGGCCCGCGCCAGCCCGGCGCGCTTGCGCATGCCGCCGGAGAGCTCCGCCGGCATCTTCTCGTACTCGCCCGCCAGGCCGACGTCCGCCAGCAGCGCCTCGGCCCTCTCCCGGATCTCGCGCGCCGGCAGCTTCGAGTGGCGGCGCAGCGGGAACGCGACGTTCTCCCCCACCGTGATCGAGTCGAAGAGCGCGGCGTGCTGGAAGAGCATGCCCATGCGCTGGCGCACGCGCGCCAGATCGCGCGGGGGCATCCGCGTGACGTCCTCACCCTCCACGAGCACGAGGCCCTCGTCCGGCCGCATCAGCCCGATGATGTGCTTCAGCATGACGCTCTTCCCGGTGCCGCTTCGCCCGAGCACGCACACCGCGCGCCCGGCGGGGACGACGAGACTGAGGTCGTCCAGCACGGCGCGTTCCCCGAATCGCTTCGTCACGTGCCGCAGTTCCACGGCGGGCGTCGCGTCCGTCGCCATCGCTACGGGTAGACGAACTGGATGAGGCGGACCAGCAGCACGTTGGTCGCGATGAGCAGGATGGACGAAGCGACGACGCTGCGTGTCGAGGCCTGCCCGACGCCTTCCGTGCCGCGCGTCGTGTTGACGCCGAGGTACGACGCCACGGTGGCGATGATGAACCCGAACACGGTGGTCTTGAGCGTGGCGGGGATGAGGTCCGAGAACTGGATGGGCTGGAAGGCCTGGCGGAAGTAGGTGCCGATGGGCATCCCCGTGATGATCGACTCCGCGACCCAGCCGCCCAGCATGCCCGTGAAGTTCATCAGCGTGGTGAGCAGCGGCAGCGCGATGATGCACGCCACGACGCGGGTCACGACGAGATAGCGGAACGAGTCCACGGCCACGGCCTCGAGCGCGTCGATCTGCTCGGTGACCTTCATGGCGCCCAGCTCGGCGCCGATGCCGGCGCCGATGCGGCCCGAGAGCAGGAGGCCCGACACGAGCGGCCCGGTCTCCCGGATGAGCACGATGGCCAGGCCCGCGGGGATGAGCGCCTCGGCGCCGAACCGCGCCATCGACGACCGCGTGTGCATCGAGAGCACCACGCCGACGGCGAATCCCGCCGTGCCGATGAGCGGCACGGATCGCACGCCCAGCTCGTAGAGATGCCGCAGCGTCTCGCGGCCCTCGAACGGGGGCCGCACGGCCTCCACGAGCACGCGGCCCGCGAAGCGCGCCGCGCGCGCCACGCCTTCGAGCCAGGACACGATCACCGTCACCTCCCTGCGCGCGCTAGAAGAGCTTGTACGCCACGCCGACGAGCATCACCGTCGCATCCGCGCTGGCCCCCCGGCGCCGCAGGCGGCCCTGTTCGACGACCGTGAATTGCGGGCTGGTCATCACGCGGCCGATGGACGCGTGGAGCGCGCTGCGGCGGCCGGTCTCCAGCCAGAGCGACACGGCGGCCCGCCAGACGAAGCTGTTGGCCACGTCCACGGCCAGCTGCTCCGCGACGCCGGTGTCGGCCACCTCGAGGCTGTTGAAGGCAATGCCGCCCACCAGGGACGGCACGATCGAGACGCGGCCCATCGGCACGCTGTAGCGGAGCCCGGCCATGACGGGACGGATGCGCAGACGCCCGACGTCGCCAGCGCCCCCCTGCGGGGCGGGCGGCGTGACGTCGTACCAGTCGAAGCCGAGCGCCGGCCCCAGCCCGGCCCCGGACCCCAGCCTCGCGATCGGCCAGAGCTTGGTCCGCGTGTCGGTGTCGCCCTCGTCGTTGCTGAACATCAGGGCCATCCCGACGGCCAGCAGCGTGCGATCGTCCTCGAGCTCCTCGAACTCCAGCGCCGGGCCGCGCAGGGGCGGCAGCGGCTCGACGTCCGCGCCGGGGCCGGCGGCCGCGTCCACGGGGGCCGGCGGATCCGTTCCCACCAGCAGGCGCGTGACGACGCGGGTGACGCCGGGCACCGCGCGCGCCAGCTCGACCGCGCGATTGGCCTCGTCCGCGCTTCCCACGCGCCCGGACAGCTGCGCGACGCCCTCCTCGTCCACGACGACGGCGATGGGCCGCGTCCCGACGAGCGGGTCGTTGACCAGGGCGGTCTTCACGCGGGCGGCCGTGCGCGCCGCCTCGACCTGGACGGGGTTGATCTTCGCGGCGCAGCCCGCGCCAAGCGCGGCGAGCGCCACCAGCGCCACGATGAGGTGCGGCGGAACCGCGCGCATCGGCATGCGTCTGCCCGACAGCGTATCACTGCCCTTGCGGCGGCGGGCGGCCACGGGGGGCTCGCCGATGCTAGGATGCGGGTATGCCGATCATCAGCGACAAGAAGAAGCGCGAGAAGATCCTGGCGCTCCTCGAGACCGCCTACTGGATGGAGATCGAGACGGTGATGAACTACATCAGCGCCTCGAACAACCTCGACGGCGTCATGGCCGAGGGAATCAAGAAGAGCCTCGCCGCCGACATTCCGGAAGAGCTCACTCACGCGCAGCAGTTCGCGCGCCGCATCAAGACGCTCTCGGGCATTGTCCCGGGGAGCGCAGGGTTCAAGGCGGGCCAGCGATACCTGCAACCGCCGAAGAAGACCACCGACGTGGTGAGCGTGATCAAGGGGGTGATCGCTGCCGAGCTCGGGGCCATCGAGCACTACAACCGGCTCATCAAGGAGTGCGACGGCGTGGACTACGTCACCCAGGACATGGCCATCACCATCCTGACCGACGAGCAGGAGCACCTGCGCGAGTTCGAGGGGTTCCTGAAGGAGTACGAGGGGCGCTAGTCCCGGGCGGCCGGGTCCAGCGTCGGCACGTCGAGCCCGGCCACGTCCTTCTCGTTTCGGGTCACCAGGGTGAGACCGTCCACCCGGGCCGTGGCCGCCATCAGCGCATCAATCACCGGGACGGATCGCCGGGCGCGGAGCCGCCCCCACTCCTCGGCAACCGCCTGGTCCACCGGCAACAGGCGATCGGCGTAGTGGCGCCCGAGTTCGTCCAGCCAGAGCCCCAGGCGGTCGGCCTGCGGCCGATCACGCCGGCGCAACTGCTCGATGCCCTGCCGGATTTCCCCGATCGTCAGGACGCTCAGGAAGAGCGCCTCGGGACGCTGGTCGCCGAACCACCGCCGCAGGCGCGCGCCCCGCGGTCCGGCCCGGCGCAGGTCCGAGATCACGTTGGTGTCGAGCAGGAAGGTCACACCGACACCTTGCGACCACGGTCCTTCGAGCGCCGCAGCCGCAGCCCTGGCGCTGCGGGCATGTCGAGCAGGAAGTCCTTGAAATCCCGCCCGGCGCCGTTGGCCCCAAGTGCGGCCTCGAGGATGGCGCGGTGCTCGGCCTCCGCCGACCGGCCGCGCTCGGCCGCGCGCTTCTTGAGCCGCAGGACCAGCCGTGGAGACAGGTTCCTGACGATGAGCTGGGACATGCTATCAATGATAGCGCGGAGTCACCGCTTCAGGCGCGGGATGAACTTCGTCAGCCCCTGGACCGGGCCCACTTCCCCGGCATACACGTTGCCTTGCGCGTCCACCGTGACGCCTTCGCCCATCGACCCGTAGCCGCCCATCCCCGATGCCTGCTTCGAGACGTGCTCGGGCACGAAGTACCACACCTCGCCCGTGCGTGCGCTCCCCACGCGCAGGCCCTTGCGCCAGCCCGGGTTGTAGTTGTCGTCCGACTCGGAGTCGATGGCGTAGAGCGTGTCGTCCGCGGTGATGGCCAGGCCGCTGATGCGGCTGAACTGGTACCAGGTGTCGAGGTGCTTGCCTTCCTGGTCGAAGATCTGGATGCGGCGGTTGCCGCGGTCCGCGACGAAGAGGCGGCCCTTGGAGTCGAACGCCAGCGAGTGCGGCCCGCGGAACTGGCCCGGCCCGTAGCCGTACGAGCCGAAGCTCTTGATGAACGTGCCGTCGGCCGAGAACTTCGAGATGCGGCCGATACCGTTTGGCGGGTTCTGGTCCAGGAACTGGGCGTTGTGCGCCTCGGCCACGTAGATGCTGCCGTCGGGTCCGATGACGACGTCGTTGGGCTCGGTGAAGGCCTCCGGCGGGTCGCCGGCCTTGCCGGGCGTGCCCAGCACCATCAGCACCTTGCCGTCGGGGCTGAACTTGGTGACGGTGTGCCCCTTGCCGGCGGCGTCGGGAAACTGCTTCAACTCGGCATCGGTGGCCGAGCGCGCGTCCACGACCCAGACGTTCCCCTGCTTGTCCACGTCCATGCCGTGCGGCCAGAGGATCTGCCCGGCGCCGAAGCTCTTCACCACCTTGCCGCTCGGATCCAGCTTGACGATGGGATCCACCTTCGACCCGGCGCACGAGTTGGCGCCGCAGCGATCGCCCGCCCAGATGTGCTTGCCGTCGACGTCCACGTTGATGGCGCTCACCGAGCCCCACTTGCGGCCGTCGGGCAGCGTCCCCCAGTTGCGCACCGTCTCGTAGGGGTTCGGCAGGTTGTTGATGGGCGTCACCTTCGCGTGCTCCGGCGGGCCGGACGCCCCGCGCGGCGCCTGCTGGGCGGGGGCCGGGACCGTGAAGGCGACGGCGAACGACGCGGCGCAGGCCAGCGTCGCGAAACGGGTGCAGATGGGGTTCATCGCATGTCCTCCGGTGAGGTGCAGGATTGTCGTCGGTTCCGGCGTCCTGGATCAAGCCGTCCCATCCGCCGTCCCGGTGACTTCGGGCCCCGTTCGCGCGGGGCCGGACGGTTCGTGCCTAGACTGATCGCGTCGGGCGCCGGCGCCCGGCGTCTCTTCCATGCGCGCGTCGCTCGTCCTCACCATCGTCGTCGGCCTGGCGGCCTGCAGGAGTGGGACGACCGGCCCTACCGGCCTCGACTGCGCCGGCCCGTACCCGGATCAGGCCTCGTCGCTGTACGTGCTGCCGTGGCCGATTGGCCTGGCGTTCGTGGTCGACCAAGGCAACTGCGGCGCCGGCTCGCACGGCGCCGGGACGCTGGTCGAGTACGCCTACGACATCCTGATGCCCATCGGCACCCCGGTGGTGGCGTCCCGCGCGGGCCGCGTGCTGCTCGTCGAGTCGCGCTACCCGGATGGCACCCGGCGGGCCGGCGAGGAGAACTACGTCAACATCCTGCACGACGATGGCACGATTGCCGGCTACGTGCACCTGACCACGGGAGGCGTCCTCGTTGGCGTCGGCGGGCGGGTGGAGCGCGGCCACGTGATTGGACTGAGCGGTGACAGCGGATCCAGCAGCCAGCCCCACCTGCACTTCCACGTCCAGCGTTGCGACGGCTGCGCGACCATGCCGGTGACTTTCCTGAACACGAGCCCCCATCCGCGGGGCCCGCGGTCGGGGCGATCGTACGTGGCCGAGCCGTACTGAGCGCGTTTCCCGCACGACCGTCACCTGACGACTGACAGCGCGGCGCGGGAACCGCCGCGGTTAGGGCATAATCCGGCCAACGCGCCCGCCCACGTGCCGGCGCGGAGGAGGACGCATGAGTCGCCCGCCCGTGCCGTTCCGGTTCGCCGCGTCCCGATGGGGCCTCGCGGCCGCGCTCGCGCTGCTGGCCGCGCCGCGCGGGGCGGCACAGCTGCCCGCGACACCCGCGGGCGAGTGGCACTACATCGGCGGCGACGTGGCGCACACGCGGTATTCGCCCCTCGATCAGATCGATGCGTCCAACTTCGAGCGGCTCGAGGTGGCCTGGACCTGGCGGGGCGACAACTTCGGCCCCGCGGCGGACGTCCTCTTCCGCTCCACGCCCCTCTACGTGGACGGCCTGCTCTACACGGTGGCCGGCCAGCGCCGCACGGTGGTCGCCATCGACCCCGCGACGGGCGAGACTCTCTGGACCTACCGCGAGCCGCACACCACCCGGTACGACCGCGGCATGCGCAATAACTACGGCAAGGGCGTCGCCTACGCCGAGGTCGGCAGTCGCAGGGTCATCTTCTACACGTCGCCGGCCTTCTTCCTGCACGCGCTGGACGCGAAGACTGGCGAGCACCTCGAGAACTGGGGCACGCCGGTGCCGCTGCCGGGCTTCCCCCGATCGGGAGTGGTGGACATGCTGCCCGACCTGGTGAAGGACTGGGAACCGTGGCTCACGTCCGGCTACAAGTACGACCCGGACCACGGCATCCCGCGCGACCTGGGCAACCTCTCCACCTCCTCCCCGCCCATCGTCGTCAACGGTGTGGTCGTCGTCGGCAACGTGCACGAGCAGGGGTACTACCAGACGCGCGAGGAGAACATCCCGGGCGACATCGTGGCCTACGAGGCCCGCACCGGGAAGCCGATGTGGAAGTTCCACGTCATCCCCCGCCCGGGCGAGTTCGGGCACGACACCTGGAAGAACGACGCGTGGAAGCGCACGGGCGACGTGTCGTCCTGGGCGCCCATGACGGCGGATCCCGAGCGCGGCCTCGTCTACATCCCGACGAATCCGCCGACGATCGACTTCTTCGGCGGCTTCCGCCCGGGCGACAACCTGTTCGGCACGAGCCTCCTCGCGCTGGACGTCAAGACCGGCAGGCGCGTCTGGCACTTCCAGATGGTGCACCACGACATCTGGAACTTCGACAACCCGCAGGCGCCGGTGCTCATGGACGTGACCATCGACGGGCGCCGCACGCCCATCGTGGTCGAGACGACGAAGCAGGGCTTCGCGTACGTGTTCAATCGCGAGACCGGCAAGCCCATCTGGCCCATCGAGGAGCGCGCGGTGGCCGCGTCCGATCTGCCGGGGGAGATCCTGTCCCCCACACAACCGTTCCCGACCAGGCCGAAGCCGCTCGAGATCCAGGAGCTGACCGAGGACGCCCTGATCGACTTCACGCCCGAGCTCC
>JBFWQE010000178.1:0-10856 GCA_050249615.1 Vicinamibacterales bacterium | reverse complement strand
CCTGCGCGCCGTCTGCACCCGCCGGCCCCGCCGGACCCGCAGGCCCCTGCGCACCGTCCGCACCCGCCGGCCCAACCGGACCAGCCGAACCCGGATCTCCCTGCGGCCCCACCGGCCCCTGCGGCCCAGCCGGACCCTGCAGTCCCTGTGGGCCCTGCGCGCCGTGCGCACCCGCCGGCCCCGCCGGCCCAGGATCTCCCTGCGGCCCGGCCGGTCCCTGCGGTCCCGCGGGACCCTGCGCGCCATCCGCGCCCGCCGGCCCCACCGGACCCGCCGGTCCAGCCGGGCCCGGATCGCCCTGCGGCCCTGCCGGCCCCTGCAGTCCCTGTGGTCCCTGCGCGCCGTCCGCACCCGCCGACCCCACCGGACCCGCCGGTCCAGGATCTCCCTGTGGCCCTGCCAGCCCCTGCGGGCCAGCCGGCCCCGCGGGCCCAGCCGGACCCTGCTCACCCTGCGGCCCCGCGGGCCCTGCCGGTCCCTGTTCACCCTGCGGTCCTGCCGGGCCCGCGGGACCGCTGGTGCCGATAACGCCTCCCAGCAGGTCACCGTTTCGAATTACCAGACCCGCCGAGCCGAGCACCGGCGCGAACGACGAGTTCGTCGATGTGACCGCGGCCACGTAATAGCGGTCGAGCACGGTCCCCCGAAACGGCGGCGTGACCCGGACCGCCACCTGGCCGGTCCCGTCGATCACGCCCATCGCCAGAACGACCGCGTCGGGACCAAGGGGAAGCGCGACCCCTCCATGCGTCAGGCCCGCGCCCATCGCACTTCCGCCCAGCGCGTAGAACTGTCCCGGCGGCCCAACGACGGTCACGGTGACCCCCTCGCCGGCCGGCACGACATCCTGCGCCACCGACGCCTGCACCGACTGCGCCTGTGCCTGGGCGCTCGTCGCCAGGATGCACAGGACCAGAAACAAACGACTCACCACGGCTCTCAAGACGGTTTTCATCACGCGACTCCAGCGGCGCAGGTGCCAGGATTTCCGCCGTCGATGCCCCTTGGTGGGGTTCCCTTCGAGCCACAGCAGCATGACGGCTTCTCGCCGGCGTCAATGGGCAACTTCCGGGCCAACCCATTAATGTCGCTAGATACACAAAACTGCGCGTGACGACACCCGTTGACTCGCCATGTAATAGCCTCTGTTGTCATTTACTGTCGTATGAGTGACAAGAACTGTAAGCAACTCGAGAAAGCCGGGCACGGTCCGCGTTCGCTGTGATAGACTGCACACTTGCCGTCGGGGCGTGGCTCAGCTTGGTAGAGCGCTCGGTTCGGGACCGAGAGGTCGCTGGTTCGAATCCAGTCGCCCCGACCACCATCCGCTGCAAAGGCCCGCGCGACCCGCGGGCCTTTGTCCTTTACGGGACCCCGTGACCGATTCCGGCCTCCTTCCCAGACACCGAAGGTCGCTGCTCAGCCTGGCCGTCGCGGCCGCGGGCCTGGCGCTGCTCGTGGTCAGCGTCCGGCAGGCCGGCTGGGACAGCGTCGTCAACAGCTTCCGAAGCCTCGGGTCCTGGATTCTCGTCGTGGTGCTCCTCGGCGCCGCACGCATGGCGGTCCGCGCACGCGCGTGGACGCTGTGCTCGCGCGCACAGCACGACAGGGGCATCCCGTTCCGCGCGGCGCTGGTCGCCATCCTGGCGGGCGATGCGCTCGGCAACCTCACGCCGCTCGGCGTGCTGGCCAGCGAGCCCGCCAAGGTAGTGATGGGACGGCGGCACGTGTCGACCGCCGCGAGCTTGTCGTCCGTCGCCGTCGAGAACGGCTTCTACACGGCGTCGGTGGCCGCGATGCTGCTTGGCGGCGTCTGGGTGATGCTGCAGCGTGCCGATGTCCCGCCGGTCCTCGAGCAGGTGGGGGAGGGCATCGTCGTCGCCGCGCTGGTCGGGGGTCTCGTGGCCCTGTGGGTGTTCCGGACGCGGCCGGCGGTGCTGTCACGGCTGGCGCCGCTGGTGGGCCGGCTCCTCCGCCGCCCAGCCTCCCCCGACGCGCTCACGGCGCTCGAGCAGAGCATCTACGACGTGGTTCATTGGCCGACCGCTCGGCTGGCCCACGTGGCCGCCTGGGAGGTCCTGTTCCACGCGGCGGCCGTAGCGGAGGTCTGGCTGGTCCTTCGCATGATCCCCGGAGGAGAGGGCACCACGCTCATCGAGGCGTTCCTGATGGAGACGACCGGACGCTTCATCACGGTCGCCTTCAAGTTCATCCCCTACCGGCTCGGCATCGACGAGATGGGCTCGGGATCCGTCTCTCAACTGCTGGGATTGGGCGCATCCGCGGGCGTGACGCTCGCGCTGGTGCGGCGCGTGCGCATCCTGCTCCTGAACGCGGTGGGCGTCGCGCTGCTCGCCCGGGATCAGGCTACACTCGAAAACTGACTGAAAGTGTCGTCCTTCATGGAGCACACCATGGCTACCCCTCGGAAGATCATCCTGCTGGCAGGCGCGGTTGCGATCGCGCTGTCGTCCTGGACCCCGGTGGCGCCCGTCACGGCGGCGCAGACCGCGCCCGCGGTCGACGCCAGCCTGTACAGCGGCATGCGCTGGCGCAGCATCGGCCCGCTGCGTGGCGGCCGTTCGATCGCCGTCGGCGGCAGCGATGCGCGCCCCAACGAGTACTGGTTCGGCGCCACTGGTGGCGGCGCGTGGAAGACCACTGACGGCGGCAACAACTGGGAGCCGATGACCGACGGCAAGATCACCACGTCGTCGATCGGATCGCTGGCCGTCTGCCAGTCGAACCCCGACGTCGTCTACATCGGCGGGGGTGAGACGCAGTTCCGCGGCAACATCATCCAGGGCGATGGCCTCTACAAGACCACCGATGGAGGCCGGACCTGGACGCACCTGCCGCAGCTGCGCGATTCGCAGGCGATCGCGCGCATACGCCTCCATCCCACCAACTGCGACATCGTCTACGCGGCGGTCTTCGGGCAGGTGTACAACGAGCATCCGGAGCGCGGCGTGTTCAAGTCCACCGACGGCGGCCAGACGTTCCGCAAGACGCTCTACCGCGACGGGAAGACGGCGGCGGTGGACCTCTCGATCGATCCGAAGAACCCGGACCTCGTCTTCGCCGGCCTGTGGGAGGCCTACCGCACGCCGTGGAGCATGTCGAGCGGCGGCCCCGGCAGCGGCCTGTTCAAGTCCACCGATGGGGGCGAGACCTGGACGGAGATCACGAAGAATCCCGGTCTGCCGCCCGGGACCTGGGGCAAGGTGGGCGTGTCGGTCTCGCCCGTAGACGGCAGCCGCGTCTACGCCATCATCGAGAACGACAAGGGCGGCCTCTACGTGTCCGACGATGCCGGCGCCAGCTGGACGCTGGTGAACGAGAACCGCAACCTGCGGCAGCGCGCCTTCTACTACACGCGCGTGCTCGCCGACACGAAGGAGAAGGATACGGTCTACGTCCTGAACGTCCAGTTCCACAAGTCCACCGACGGCGGGAAGACGACCACGACCATCCGCGTGCCGCACGGCGACAATCACGACCTCTGGATCTCGCCGGCCGACAACCTGCGCATGGTCCAGTCGAACGATGGCGGCGCCAACGTCTCCGTGAACGGCGGCCGCACCTGGACGAGCCAGGACTTCCCGACGGGCCAGTTCTACAACGTGTTCACGACGAAGCACGTGCCCTACCACGTGTGCGGCGCCCAGCAGGACAACTCGACGGCCTGCGTGGGCAGCCAGGCCCAGGCCGGAGCCGGGGAGGGCAGCCTGCCGCCCATCTTCTACGCGGTCGGGGGCGGCGAGAGCGGCTACATCGCCCCGGATCCGAACGATCTCGACGTCTTCTACGCGGGCAGCTACGGCGGGTTCCTCAGCCGCCTGGATCGCGAGACGGGCCAGCAGCGGGCGGTGAACATCTACCCGAACAACCCGATGGGCTACTCCGCGATCGACATCAAGGAGCGGTTCCAGTGGACCTACCCCATCGTCTTCTCGCCGGTGGATGGGAAGACGCTGTACGCCTCGTCGCAGCACCTGTGGCGCACCACCAATGGCGGGCAGAGCTGGGAACGGATCAGCCCGAACCTCACGCGATCCGATCCGAAGACGATGCAGGCCTCCGGCGGCCCCATCACGAAGGATCAGACCGGCGTGGAGACCTACGCCGTCATCTTCACGGTCGCGCCCTCGCGGCAGGACGCGAGCACCATCTGGACCGGCTCCGACGACGGCTGGGTGCACGTCACGCGTGACGGCGGCGCGAACTGGGAGAAGGTGACGCCGCCCGATCTGCCGGACTTCACGCGCATCAGCCTCATCGAGGCCTCTCCGCACCAGAACGGCGTCGCGTACCTGGCGGGCAACCGCTACCAGCTCGGCGACCGGCGGCCCTATCTCTACAAGACCGCCGACTTCGGCAAGTCGTGGACGAAGATCGTGAGCGGCATCCCGGAGAACGACTTCCCGCGCACGATTCGCGAGGATCCGAAGAGGCGCGGGCTGCTGTACGTGGGCACCGAGCACGGCATCTACGTCTCCTTCAACGACGGTGCGGCGTGGCAGTCGCTGGCGCTGAACCTGCCGACCACCCCCGTGCACGGCATCGTGGTCGAGGAGCGCGATCTCGTCATCGGCACGCACGGCCGCGGCTTCTACGTCCTCGACAACATCGGCGTGCTCCGCCAGGCGACACCCGACCTGACCAGCCAGACCCTGTTCGTCTTCGAAACCTTCAACCCGATGCGCGGGCGCGACCGCAACGTCACGTTCGACTACTTCCTGGGCAAGGATGCGGACGAGGTGAAGATCGAGTTCCTCGACGCGCAGGGCGCCGTGCTGCGGTCGTTCACGGGCACGCCGAAGGCGGCCGCGGCGCCGGAGGCACCGGAGCAAGGCGGGTTCTTCGGCGGCGGGCCGCCGCGGGTCGGCACGTCGAAGGGAATGAACCGCTTCACGTGGGACATGCGCTACGAGGGCGCCATCGTGTTCCCGGGCATGATCATGTGGGCCGCACAGCCGCAGCGCGGGCCCGCGGCCCCGCCCGGGAAGTACACAGTGCGCATCACCGCCAACGGCGAGACGAAGACCCGCGACTTCACGCTCGGCATCGACCCGCGCCTGGTGGCCGATGGCATCACGGAGGCCTACCTGCACGAGCAGTTCAAGCTCTCGCAGCAGGTCCGCGACAAGGTGACCGCCGCGAACCTGGCGGTGATCCAGATCCGGGGCATCCGGGAGCAGATCAACCAGCGGCTCGAGAAGGTGGGCCCGCGGCGCAAGGCGGAGATCCAGAAGCTGGCCGACAGCGTGCTGAACGCCCTCGCCGCGGTGGAGCAGGAGGTCTACCAGGTGCGGAACCAGAGCGGGCAGGATCCGCTCAACTACCCGATCAAGCTGAACAACAAGATCGCGGCACTGATGGGCATCATCGAGAGCGCCGACCACCGGCCGACCCAGCAGACCTACGAAGTGTTCGACGAGCTCTCGAAGGCGCTGGACGCCGAGCTGCAGAAGAAGGACGCCACGCTCAAGACGGATCTGCCGCGCCTGAACGCCGCGTTCCAGCGGGAGAAGATCGAGGCGGTGAGCACGGACGTGCCCGTGCCGCCTCAGACGCCCCAGCCGCGCCGGCCGTAGTCGGCACGACACGGCGCACGGTGCTGCGCCTGCCGGTCCGGATCGGCCTCCGGCCCGGCGGGCACACGCCGATCACACCGCGCCCAGCTTGCCCTCCTGCACCAGGTCGGCGAATGCCCGCACCAGATCGCCCCGGCGCCAGCCCAGGTCCACCTGGCGGTGCAGCACGTCCAGCGCCTGCGAGGCGGGCTGCTCGTCGTGGTAGGCGCGCCGCGAGGTGATGGCGTCGAAGACGTCCACGATGCCGATGATCTGCGCCAGCAGCGGTACCTCGTCGCCGCGAAGTCCATCCGGGTAACCCGACCCGTCGAGCCGCTCGTGGTGGCTTCGCACGATGGGGCGGATCGCCTGCAGCGATCGGAGGTTGCCGCACAGCTCGTCGCCGATGACGGTGTGTGACTGCACGAGCCGGTACTCTTCCGGCGTCAGCGGCCCCTTCGTACGCAGCACCGAGTCGGGGATGGCCAGCATCCCGATGTCGTGCAGGAAGCCGCCGCGACGCAGCGCCTGGAGGTCCGCGTCGCCCAGGCCGAGGGCGCGCCCCAGCGCCGTCGCGTAGTTTGCCATGCGATGGCAATGCCCTTCCGAGTACCCGTCGCGCGCCTCGATCATCACCGCAAGCGTCGTGATGATCGCTGCCGCAGAATCCATCTCGTCGGTGGATCGCTTGAGACGCACCAGCGACCGCACGCGCGCCAGCAGTTCGGCCCGGTCGACGGGCGTGCCCAGGAAGTCGTCCGCGCCCGAGTCGAGTCCGCGCACCCGGCTCTCGCGATCGGCGTGATCGCTCACCAGGACCAGCGGCACGAGCCGCGTCTGCGCATCGAGGCGCCACTGGCGGCAGAACACGAGGTCCTCGCGCCCGGCCAGCTCCACGCTCACCAGCAGGACGTCCGGAACGTTCGTTCCCGCGTGATGGATCGCGCTGCCAGGGTCGGACACGAGCGCGACCTCGTGGCCATCAGAGGCCAGCGTGTCCTCGAGGTGCCGTCCGATGACGGGATCGTGATGGGCGATGAGGATGGTGGATCGTTTCAGCGGCTCGGTCATCGGTTTCCGGAAAGCGGGGCGAGCAGAGCAGTCACTAGCATCGCCCTTCGGGTTGCCTGAGGCAATTGCCAAGATCGTGATCGGGAGCCCCGTGCAATTCTGTGTGCAACCGGGCATTCAGGCGGCCCCCTGTGCGGTTACCCTACGGCACGTGCCTCAGACCGTCCCACCTGACGTCATCGCGATGTTCGTCGAGAGGGCGAGCGAGATCTTCTATCGGGTTCGCATCGACGGCGACCCGTTCCGCGGTGTCGTGACGTTCGTGAGCCCGCAGTGTCAGCGTCTGACCGGCTATTCGCCCGAAGAGTTCAAGACGAGCCCGAAACGCTGGATCGAACGGGTGCATCCCGACGATGTGCCGGACATGACGCGGCAGACGCTGGCGATCCTGGCCTCGGGCGAGGAGGGCACGCGGACCTACCGGCTCCGCGATAGCGAGGGACATTACCGGCACATCGAGGATCGCGTCGTGCCCACGCTGGATGCGGCCGGCCACGTCGTCGGCTACCAGGGCATCGCGCGCGACATCACCGAGCGGGTGGAGCACGAGGAACAGCGGCGGCGCGCCGTCGAGGCGCTGAAGAACGCCGAGCGCGGCGAGGCGCTCGGCCGCCTCGCGGCCGGCATCGCGCACGACTTCAACAACATCCTCACCGTGATCCTCGGGCTGTCCGAGGCTGTCCAGTACCAGTTGGGCAACGACCATCCCGCGGCCGCCGACCTGAAGGAGATCGACGCCTCGGCACAGCGCGCCGCGCGGCTGGTGCGGCAGCTGCTCGCCTTCAGCCGAAGCCAGGAGGTGGAGCCCGAATCCGTGTCGCTCTCGGCCCACCTGTCGGCACTCGACGCGATGCTGCGCCACGCGGCGGGCGATCTCATCGACCTCCAGGTGGTGCTCGACCCGTCTCCGTGGCCGGTGTACATCGATCCCTCGCAGGTGGACCAGATTGTCCTGAACCTGGTGACCAACGCCCGCGACGCGATGCCCACCGGGGGACTGTGCGAGATCACCGTGCGGAACGTGGAGCTCACACCCGATTTCTGCCAGGCGCACACCGGGGCCGTTCCCGGTGACTACGTGTGCCTCCGCGTGCGCGATACCGGCGTCGGCATGGAGCCGGACGTCGTGAAACACGCGTTCGTGCCGTTCTTCACGACCAAGCCGAAGGGCCAGGGAACGGGCATCGGTCTCGCGTCGGTCTTCGGGATCGTGAAGCAGAATCTCGGATACGTGCTCATCGAGAGCCAGGTGGGGAAGGGCACGACCGTCAGCGTGTACCTCCGCCGCCACCACGAACCGGCGCGGCTCGACGCCCGCTGAGGCATCGGCATAAAATGGCGAGATGCCTGTCGCCCGGCGGTTCGTGGTGAGCGGACGGGTGCAGGGCGTGGGCTTCCGCTACTTCGCCGCAGAGGCGGCGCGGCGCGAGGGCCTGTCCGGCGCCGTCCGCAACCAGGACGACGGCACGGTGGAGGCCGTGGCTGAAGGGGACGCCGAATCGATGGACCGGTTCGAACGAGCCCTGCGCCGGGGTCCGTCGCGCGCCCGCGTCGAGCACGTCCGCGTGGAGAACATCGAGCCCCTGGGCAAGCACGGCTTCCTGATCGACTGAGACGCATCCTGCCGCCCGCACCCAGCACCCCTGCACCCAGCACCCAATCCTATGAACCACCTGAAGGCCAAGATCCGTCACGTCCCCGACTTCCCGAAGCCGGGGATTCTCTTCTACGACATCACCACGCTCCTCGGCGACGCCCGCGGTTTCCGGGACACGGTGGATGCGATGGCCGCGCCCTACATGGGCGAGGACATCGACACGGTGGTGGGCATCGAGAGCCGGGGGTTCATCCTCGGTGCGGCCGTCGCCAATGTCCTGGGCTGCGGCTTCGTGCCCATCCGCAAGCCGGGGAAGCTGCCGTCGCGGACGGTGAAGGCGAGCTACTCGCTGGAGTACGGCGCCGACAGCCTCGAGATGCACGACGATGCGATCGCGCCGGGCAGCCGCGTGCTGATCGTGGACGACGTGCTGGCCACGGGCGGAACGGCCGAGGCCGCCGCACGGCTGGTGAAACAGATCGGCGGCGATCTGCGCGCGCTCGCGTTCCTCATCGAGCTGAACGTCCTGAAGGGGCGCGACCGCCTGCCGGGGGAGACGGTCTACTCGGTGCTGCAGTACTGAAGGCAGAAGGCCGCCTTCCGCCTTTTGCCTTAAGATCGGATCGGTTGCGCCCGTAGCTCAGGGGATAGAGCACCCGCCTCCTAAGCGGGGGGTCGGCAGTTCAATTCTGCCCGGGCGCGCCACCCCAACCCCCTAGTTCACCAGCGACTTACCAGCAGCAGGCAGATCGGCGTTGCCCGAGGGCGGGGGGTCGATCTGGGCGTCGCGGGCAACGGCGTGCAACGGCTGATCGGGCTGATCGGCCGATGCCGCGGTGGACGATGCGTCCGACCCCGTGCCGTACTGCTCCATCGAGGACTGCAAGTCCCTGATATCTGCGTTGAGATAGGTACTCGTCTGCTTCAGGTCGGCATGCCCGAGGACGTGTTGGACGTGGTGGAGGGGCCAGCCCTGATCGGCGAGGCGGGAGCCGGCTTCGTGGCGGAGGTCGTGGAAGTGCAGGTTGGTGGTTCGCAGGACCGCCCGGCTCTCGGCGGACAGCTTGCCGCCCGTGTCCCACTTCGGCGCGTGGCCGTGGGCCTTGAGCACGCAGGTCTCCCATGCCTTCTTCGGGAAGGGCACGGCCGCGCCCGTGGGGTCGCCGAAGACGTAGGCGAGGGGCTTGTGGGGCTCGTCGTTGGGGTCGTTCCGGATCAGCTCCAGGACGGCACGCAGGCGCGGCGAGATGGGCACGTGGCGGGCCGTCCGGGTCTTGGCGTTCTCGGCCCGGACCGTCAGGAGGCCGCGGGTCAGGGACACGTCCTGCCACTGGAGCGACAGCAGCTCCCCGGCCCGGCAGCACGTCTCCAGGGCCGCGATGATGAAGCGTTGGAGCCACGGGCCGGCGGCGCCCAGCAACCGCCGTTCCTCGCCCGGCTGGCTCACGTTGCCCTTGTCGTCGAGCACGTCTGCAATGAGACGTCGGGTCCGCTTCGCGCCCTTCCTCCGCGCCAGCGGCCCACCCTTGCGTACGGCGCGGCCCACGAGCCAGCGGCGGGTGAGGTGGCCGGTGTCCAAGGCCCATGCTTCCATCAGCTTGACGGCCTGCAGGTACTTGTTGCGGGAGCTGGCCGCCAGCGGGCCGAGCCCGTCGAAGGCTTTCTCGAAGTCGGTGACGGTGAGCAGGCCGATGGGACGGCCGGACAGCGGTACGCCCGGCTCCAGCTCGACGAGCCCGAGCCGGCGCATGATACCCCGGTCGTTCGTCCGCTGATTGTCCGAGCAGTGCTTCCGGTCGTTGGTGATCCACTTGTCGGCCAGGTCGGCGAAGCTGAGATCGGTCGGCGTAGTCGGGGCCGGAGCCGCGGCGGGTGGGAATCGCTTGTCCAGGATCAACCCCTTGATGTGGGTCGCGGCCTTCGTCGCGTTCGCCTTCGTGCGGAGCGGGTAGTCGAACAGGTGCGCGTACTTGTCGAGCGGGAACCGATGATGCGGGCCCTTCCGTTCCTTGTGCGAGAAGTGCCACGGATGGGAGCACGTCGCCCAGGCGCGGCGACTGCAGGAGCAACGTTTCCGAAGACCATCGTTGGTGTGGACGGTGACGCTCTTGCCGTTCACGAGACGCTTACGGGGCATAGCGGGGTCTCCCTTCTTCGGTTCAAAGGGCCGGGCGGGCTGTCGGGGTGATCGTCGTGGAGTACGATCAACGGCAGCCGTGCGGCAGGTCCAATCTGCTTCACGGTCAGGGGTGTGGGCGCGTGTTGTCAGCACGTCCCACGCCCCGATTATACCTCCAGGATCGGCCGATTTCCCTCGGAGAATCGCGAATTTCGCCCATCTGGGACGCACAGTTCACAAACAGTGATCCGCCCATTCCTGCACCTTGCGCCAGGCAGCGCGGCGGGTCACGGGTGAGGTGTCGATGTCGAAGTGCTCCCGGAGAAATTGGGAGGCGGGGAGCGAGGGGACCTTTGCCTCCGCGGAGCGGATCTGGTGTTCGCGGAAGGACGGCAGGACCGCCTTCAGGCCGACGCAGTGCTTCCGACAGTGCGGGTCGTCGGGGAATACCGCCCCGCCGTTCATGAGCAGCGGGCAGCGCTTGGCCGCGGAG
>JBFWQE010000177.1:0-10874 GCA_050249615.1 Vicinamibacterales bacterium | reverse complement strand
CGTAGGCGTTGTAGCCGGTCTGCGTGCCCGCGCGGTTGCCGCCCACGTCGATGCGCGACATCTGCACCGAGGGGGTCACCGCCAGCAGCGACCACATGTCGCGGCCGTTCGGGATGGACTGGAGCTGCTCCAGCTTGAAGTTCTGCTGCACGCGCGTGGAGCTGGTGTCGATGATGGGCGACTCACCCGTGACCGTCACCGTCTCCTGCAGCGTGGCCAGCGAGAGCTCGACGTTCAGGTTCGCGGTGAACCCGAGGGCAATCTGCACGCCCTCACGCCGCAGCGTGTTGAAGCCCGCCAGCTCATAGGTCACGGTGTAGGTGCCCGGAGGCACCGCCGGGAACCGGTAGTTGCCGGTCTCGGACGACACCGTCGTCTGCTGACCGAGCATCGACGGGCTCTCGGCCGTGACCGTGACGCCGGGAAGCACGGCGCCCTGCGCGTCCGTGATCCGGCCCTGAATCGTGCCGGTAGAGCTGGCACCACCGCCCTGTGCCCACGCCGGCACCGCGGCCGCAAACGCCAACACAAGGGTCAGCGCTGCCATAGACCAACGCTTCATGCTCATCCTCCTGGTGGGGGTGGCCCGCCTGGGCCTGGGTCCCACAACAACACTTTCAAGCCCGGCCCGCGAGGGCCGAACCCAACAAACCAAGACGACCGAGATCCGAGCGCGCGCCGCCGGCCTACAGCCTGGCCGGGAGGAGGGATACAGCGTTCCCTTGCGCCCAGATCAAGGGCCGAATGTATAGGAACCAGGGAGGAAATGCAATTTTCGGGGTTGAACGCCCGTTCAAGGACGGATAAGGGGCACACGGCCCGGGAACGCCCCACGTCCCGCGACCGCGTGCCCCGATGATGGCCGTCCCCCTCTAGAAGAGGAAGCGGAATCCGAGCCGCGCCGTGCGCGGCGCGAGGATGGCCGACGGCCGCAGGTAGTTCGGGCCGGTCGTGCGCGTGATGGTCTCCGACGTGCTGCTGTTGGTCACGTTGAAGAAATCGAGGAACGCGCGGATCTTCATCCGGCTGTTGAGATCGACCGTCTTCTCGGCGCGGATGTCGAACACCGTGATGTTCGGCTCGCGGTTGTCCTTCGGGTTGTCCGCGTAGACCGTCGTCGACGGGACGATGAGCCCGAACGCCGTGCCAGCCGACGCCGGCACCGAGATCTCGCGCGCGAAGTTCTGGCCCGACTGGTGACGCAGCACCGGCGACACCCTGAGGCCCCAGGGCGCATCATAGGAGCCGGTCACCTTGAAATCCCACGTGGTGCGCTCGAAGCGGCCCGGGTGATTCGGCGTCTGCGGGAAGGCGCCGGTCGGGAAGTTGTCGCGCATGGTGTAGCTGCCGCCCACCGACGCCGACCACTTGTTCGCGTAGCGCTTGCTGACGGACGCCTCGACCGTCTTGTACCGGCCGAGGAGCCCGGTGTTGGTGAGCACCTGCGACACCGGGTACTGCGACGCCAGGGCCGACGGCATGCCGTAGAGGGTGAGCGTGCGGTCGTCGGCCGACCCGCGGACGCCGTCCACGCCGATATCGGTGAACGCGAAGGGCGCCGTGTAGACCGACGGCGGGCGTCCCGTCTGATACGACTCGTAGAGGTCGTCTTCGGTCTTGTAGACGAAGCCCACGCGCGACCCGACGACCTCGGCCAGCTGCTGCTCGAAGAACACCCCGAACTCGTGCGTGTACGGCTGCTTGAGGTCCGGATCCTTGGTGCGCGTGCCGGCCAGGTTGGTGGCCGTCACCGCACCCTCTTCGCCCGCCTGCCAGCGGCGATCCCCGTTCAGGTCGTTCCACGTGAGCGTGATGTTCTTCGCCGCCTGGTTCGGGTTGACATTGCTGGAGAGGCCCACGCCCGTGTTGTGCCAGAACAGGCCGTAGTTGGCCTTGATGACCGACCGGCCGTCGCCGGACAGGTCGTAGACCACCCCCAGGCGCGGCGCGAACGAGTTGAACGTGTTCACCTCGACCTCGGGGAACGTCTGGTCGGGGATGCTCAGGAGCGCCGTGCCGTGCGAGAACGCCATCTGGTACTGCTCCGGCAGCCAGTTGCGATACCGGTCCCAACGCACGCCGCCGTTCACCGTGAGGCGTCCCAGGTTCCACGTGTCGTTGATGAACGCGCCGTACACGTCGAGCTTCACCTGCGACAGCGTGTCGCCGTTGTCGTCCGTGCTGAGGGTACCCACGTCGGTGGCGGTCGGGAACCAGAACACCACCTGGCTCGAGCGGCCGTTGTTGTACTGCAGGTCGCGGTTGCCGCCCACGCCTTCGAGGTAGCCGCTCACCTGGGTCTCCATGTTGATCTCCCCGCCGACCTTGATCGTGTGGCTGCCCTTGCCGGTGTCGAGGAAATAGGTGGCGGCGCCGGTGAGCTGCTTGCGGTCGCGGTCGCTCTGCTGCCGCTGCGGCGATCCCTCGAGCGTCAGCCGGGTCGTGTCGCGGAACCAGTAGCCCAGGTCGCTGTTGGCGATCTGGGGGAAGTAGTAGCCGAAGTCGCCGAAGCGGGCCTCCACGTACAGCTTGTCGCTGAGCGTGCCGTTCCACTCGCCCTTCCACACCCAGCTGCCCGAGTCCTGCTTGAAGGTCTGTCCCGGATCCGTGTAGGTGTAGGTGCTCTGCGGCAGGCGGTTGGGCTGCACCTTCTGGCCCCACTGGTAGTAGCCGATGATCTTGTGCCTCTGGTTCACCTGGTAGGTGCCCTTCACCACCGGGTTCCACAGCTTGGTGTCGAAGGTCTGATCGAACAGGAAGTTGGGCTGGCCCACGGCGTTGAACTGCGTGCGGTAGGTGCCGAAGTACCAGATCTTGTCCTTCTTGATCGGGCCGCCCACGTTGATGGCCGTGTCGTAGTACCGATCCATCTCGTTGCTGTGCGGGCGTACCCCCCGCGCGATGACCGCATCGGGGATGTTCGAGCCCTGCAGGCTGTTGTTGTACCAGTCGAGGTAGTACTCGCCGCTCACCTGGTTGCCGCCCGACTTGGCGATGAACTGGCTCTGGACGCCAGGGTTCGGCATCTCCGCGCCCTGGCCCGTCGTCCCCATGAAGACTTCCTCGAGCGACGAGTAGTCGAAATAGAAGCCGGCGCCGTCGGTGCCCTCGGTGGTGTTGATGCCCTCGATGAGCACGCGCACCTGGCCCGTGAAGCCGTACGCCGTGTAGCCGGTCTGCGTCCCCGCGCGGTTGCCGCCCACGTCGATGCGCGCCATCTGCACGGCCGGTGTCACGGCCAGCAGCGACCACATGTCGCGGCCGTTCGGGATGGAGTTGAGCTGTTCGAGCTTGAAGTTCTGCTGCACGCGCGTCGAGGTCGTATCGATGACCGGCGATGCGCCCGACACGGTCACCGTCTCCTGCAACGTCGCGAGCGAGAGCTCGACGTTCAGATTGGCGGTGAAGCCCAGCGTGATCTGGACCCCTTGACGCCTCAGCGTGTTGAACCCCGCCAGCTCGTAGGTGAGCGTGTAGGTGCCCGGCGGCACCGCGGGAAATCGATAATTGCCCGTCTCGGAGGTAACGGTCGTCTGCTCGCCGAGGAGCGCCGGGCTCGTCGCGGTCACCGTCACACCAGGGAGCACCGCACCCTGCTCGTCCGACACGCGGCCCTGGATCGTGCCGGTCGCGCTCGCGCCGCCGCCCTGGGCCAACGCCGGCGTCACCGAGGCGACCGCCAGCAACAGGGCCCACATGGCCCTCGTACACCACTTCATGACTTCCTCCTGTGGGGCAAGCCCAACAGCAACGCCGCACGCACGACAAGACACAACGCAGGGCCACGACAGCCCGGCGCCAGGCATTCACTACGACCCGAGTCGAACCACCAGCGGGGTTTTGCGCTTCGCACTGGTCCCGGGAGAGGGGGCGCGCAACTGACCGGATGCCGCACTCTACACAAGCGCGGGCGACCTGCGTGTCTTAGATTGTCTGAGGCTGTCTCGAATCATCACGCGCGGCGCGTGATGAACAGCCCCGTGAAGATGGCAGCCGACCCGATCACGTGGTTCAGCGCAATCGGCTCGCCCAGCCACGCGGCCGCGATCCCGATCGCAATCACGGGCGTGACGTTGCTCCAGGCCGCCGTGCGCGTGCTCCCCGCCTTCTGCACGCTCGTGTACCAGATGAGATATGCGAACGCGAGCGCGAAGACCGCCGAGGCGGTCATCAGCGTCCAGCTGAGTGCCGAAATGGCTCCCCATTCCACGCCCACGAGCACCGGCATCGCCACCAGCGTGTACAGCAGGGCGCCAATCGTGATGGAGTAGCCGGTCACCACCAGCGGCGAGTGCGTCCGCAGGATGGGAACAGACGCCACCGAGTAGGTCGCCCAGCACACCGTGCTCGCCACCATGAGCGCGTCCCCCAGGTGCCCGCTCGCACTCCAGTCCACCTTCTGCCCCACGACGATGGCGAGGCCGAGGAAGGAGATGGCGGCGCCCAGCCATCGCATCGGCGGCACGCGCTCGTGGCCGGCCCACGCGGAGAGCAGCGCCACCACCACCGGCGTCGTGCCGAGGATGAGGGAGCCGTTGGCCACGCTCGTGCGCTTGACCCCGCCCAGGAAGAGCAGTTGGTACATGCAGTGCCCGACAACGCCGAGGACGACGAGGCGGGCCCAGTCCCCGCGCGCCAGCGCCGTGCGCGACACGCCCGCGCCTTCTCGGGAACGCTGCCACCAGATGGCGACGAGGAAGACGGCCGACGCGATGGCGAGGCGGAAGGCGTTGAACGCCAGCTCGGGGAAATCCCGGAGGGCGACCTTCACCAGCGAGAAGTTGGCGCCCCAGATGGCGACCATCGTGACGAGGAGGAGATCGAGGCGGGACAAGGGGATCAGGTCAGTTCAGGGTGCGGGATGCACGGGTGCAGGGTGCAGGGTGCAGGGTGCAGGGTGCAGGGGTGCACAGAGACTGAGAAGTGGGCGGAAAAGAAAACGAGTGCGGCGGCATCGCTGCCCTCCGCACTCGTGTGCCATTGAACCTTGAGTTCGGGTCGACCTCGCGGGCTTCGACCCCCCGTGTTTCGAACCGCGGGGGCCTCCAGCCTCCGTTCCCTACCCGCCGAACGGCTTGATGAAGAAGAGGATCAGCGAGACGAGCAGCACGTAGATGACGAGCGACTCGATGAGCACGAGGCCGAGGATGAGGGCGCCGCGGATCTCGCCGGACGCACCGGGGTTGCGGGCAATCGCCTCGGCGGCGGACGCGACGGCCTTGCCCTGGCCAAGCGCGGCGCCGGCGGCCGCGATGGCCAGCGCGAAGCCCGCGGTGATGATCGACCACTGCACCAGGCCGGACTCGGCGGCGGCGCCGGCGGCCTCCTGTGCGTAGGCCGGCGACACCAGGCCAAGGACCAGGAACCCGAACATCAAGGACAGCACTGACCGTCGTGTGCTCACAGCGTACGCCTCCCTCACGCGATACCGAACCCACTTACGAAACATGTTGAAACCGTCGAATGGCTTCGACCCCTGCGGCGAGCGCCAGGGAGGAAACCCCCACCAGCATCCCCACCGGGTCGAGGTGCAAACGCACCATCATACCGTAGGCCGCGACGGCGAGTATAGCATGTCTTGTGAAGAATTTCACTAGCACCCAGGCGCTCGCCCGCCCGCCGCCGCCCCGCCCGATCAGCGCGTCCACCGTCCCCCGAATGGCCCACGCCGACAACCCCACCAGCACGCCGCCGCCGATCACGCCCGCGCCCGCGCGCCACTCGCGCGGCCAGACCACCCAGGCACATACCGCCAGCAGCCCGCAGAGCGCCACGGCATCCCGCAGCACGCGGCGCGTCACCGGCTCTCGCCCCGATTCCCGGCCGGCCGCGGCGAGCCTCCGCCCTGGTCAGCGGGGCCCGCCCCTCCCGATCCGATCGCGTCGGGGGCGGAGGTGGCCCGCATCACGCGGTAGACATTCAGCACGCCCGCCGCAAGACCCACGAAGAAGCCGATGAAGGCCAGCCACGGCCCCGTCCCGAGGGCCCCGTCCAGCCAGTAGCCCCCGCCAAAGCCCATCGCCAGCGCGAGGACGAACGACATCCCTACCGAGCTCAGCTGGCCGAGCATCCGAAGCGTGCTGGGTGAGTCGGGCATGGGGGTAGTCTACGACTCCCGGCTCCCGGTTCCGGGTTCCCGACCCGTTCTATACTCCCCTCAGCTGCCCCGGTGCGCCTCCGGCCCAGCGTGGAGTCCCGCAATGCTTCGATTTCTCCGTGCGCTTCTGCCGGCCCTGGGTCTGGGCGCGCTTGCCCTCGCCCCCTCGCTCAACGCCCAGGCCACCGAGCGCGTGCTGTATGTCAGCGCCCTCGATGCGAAGACCCGGGCACCCGTCGATACCCTGGCGCCCGGGGATCTGCGCGTCACCGAGGACGACGTCACGCGCGAAGTGCTGCGGGTGACCCCGGCCACCACCCCCATGCCGGTGGCGGTCATCGTGGACAACCAGGCCGCCGCGCAGCCCACGATCGCGGACCTGCGGTCCGCGCTCACGTCCTTTCTGGCCGCCATCGACGGCCTGGGCCCGGTCGCGCTCATCACCATCGCCGACCGACCCACGATCCTGCAGGACTACACGACGGATGCCGGCCAGCTGAAAGCCGCGGCCAACCGCCTCTTCGCGATGCCCGATTCCGGCGCCACCCTGCTCGACGCCCTCGTCGAGGTCTCGCGCGGCCTGGCCCGGCGCGAATCGGACCGCGCGGCCATCGTGGTCGTGACGCCGGAGCTGACGGAGTTCAGCACGCTGCACTTCTCACAGGTCCTCGACGGCCTGAAGGCGAGCGGCGCGATGATGAGCGCGGTCGTCCTGCAGAACGCGCGGGGGTCGATCCAGAACGACGCGGGCCGCAACCGCGCCGTGGTGCTCGACCGCGGCGTGAAGGAAACCGGCGGCTGGCGCGAGGACGTGCTGACGAGCATGAGCTACCGGCAGGCTCTCGAGCGCCTCGCGGCGGCGCTGAAGAAGCAGTACCGAGTCGTCTACGCGCGGCCGCAGACCCTCATCCCGCCCGAGCGCGTGCGGGTGAGCGCCGCGCGCGACGGCCTGGTGGTGACCGGACATCCGGCGCGCGGGCAGAACGAGCGCTGAAATGGGCGCCGCCCGCCTGCGGATGGGCACGGCCGGCGCCGTGCTGCTCGCGACCATCGCCGCCGCGGCGCAGGAGCCGCCGCGGGCGTTCCGCGCCGGCGTGGACCTCGTCTCCCTGAACGTCACCGTCGCGGACGGCCAGAACCGGTACGTGACGGACCTGGAGCGCGACGACTTCGCGGTCTTCGAGGACGGGGTGAAGCAGGACCTGCAGTTCTTCAGCCGGAGCGACCTGCCGATCGCGCTCTCGCTGCTCATCGACACCAGCGCGAGCATGGAGGAGCGGCTCGTGGTGGCCCAGGACGCGGCCATCGGGTTCGCGCAGCGCATCCACCCCCAGGACCTCGCGCAGGTGGTGGATTTCGACAGCCGCGTCGAGATCGTGCAGGGGTTCACCAACGACACGCGCGCGCTCGAGAAGGCCATCCGCGGCACGTCGTCTGGGGGATCGACGTCGCTCTACAACGCCGTCTACATCGCGCTCCGCGAGCTGGCCAGGGTGAAGGCGAGGAACCAGGAGGATGTCCGGCGGCAGGCGATCGTCGTGCTCTCGGACGGCGAGGACACGACCAGCCTGGTGAGCTTCGAGGAGGTGATGGAGCTGGCGCGCCGGTCGGAAACGGCCATCTACACCATCGGCCTGCAGCCCGGGGAACAGGGCGCCCTCAAGGGCTTCCGCGAGGCGGAGTTCGTGCTGCGCCAGCTGGCGCAGGAGACAGGCGGCCGCTCGTATTTCGTGCAGCGCGCCGAGGAGCTGAGCAACGTCTACGGCCAGATCGCCGACGAGCTGTCGAGCCAGTACTCCATGGGGTACGCGTCGAAGAACCCGAAGCGGGATGGCGCGTGGCGCAAGGTGCTGGTCCAGGTCTCCCGCCCCAACACCACGGTCCGGACCCGTCGCGGCTACTACGCGCCAACGCGCTAGAATCCCCCTGTGCGTCCAACCGTCTACATCATCGGCGCCGGTCCCGGGGCACCCGACCTGATCAGCGTTCGCGGCCTTCGCGCGCTCCAGTCAGCGCAGGTCGTCATCTACGACAGCCGCGTGCAGCCGCGACTCCTCGACCTGGCCTCACCCACCTCCGAGCGCATCGACGTCGGCAGCGCCGCGCCGCAGTCCGCGGAGCAGGACGCCATCAACTTCCTGATCGCCGAGAAAGCCCGCGAGGGCCACGTCGTGGCGCGGCTCAAGTGGGGCGACCCCTTCGTCTTCGATCGGGGCGGCTCCGAGGCGCTCTTCCTCCACGAGCAGGGCATCGCATTCGAGGTGGTGCCCGGCGTGACGGCCCTCGTGGCCTCGCCGGCGTTCGCGGGCATCCCGATCACCTATCCCGGCGCCGGCGACAGCCTCACCTTCGTGCGCGGGTTCGAGGACGAGGGCCGCACGCCGCCGAAGGTGGACTGGGCCAGCCTCGCCCGCCTCGACGGCACCATCGCGTGCTTCACCGGGCCGCGCCAGGTGCCGCACGTCGTCGGCTCGCTGCTCGCCCACGGCCGGCCGCCGGAGGAAAGCGCTGCGCTCGTCCTGCACGGCACGCTGTCCTCCCAGCGGACCGTGACCGCGCCGCTCGGCGAGATCGCGGCGAAGGTGCAGGAGCAGGACGTGTCCTCGGCGGGCATCCTCGTCACCGGTTCGGTCGTGGGGCTGCGGGATCACCTGCGCTGGTTCGACAATCGCCCGCTGTTCGGGCGGCGCGTGCTGGTCACGCGATCGCGCGACCAGGCGCCCGAGCTCGTGGAGTTGCTCGAGCAGAACGGCGCCGAGGCCATCGAGGCGCCGGTGCTGCGCATTGCCCCGCCGCTGGACCGCGGACCGCTGGAGCGCGCCGCGGCCGCCCCCCGCTCGTTCGACTGGATTGTGCTCACCAGCGCCAACGCGGCGGCGGCGCTCATCGGGTGCGTGCTCGCCGAGTCGCGCGACCTGCGGGCTCTGGCCGGCCCCCGGCTGTGCGCGGTGGGACCGGGCACCGCCGCGCGGCTCCAGCGCTACGGGGTGAGCCCCGACCTGCAGCCCGCCGATCACCGGAACGCCGGCATCATCGCCGCGATCGCCGACAACGGGTCGCTGAGGGGCCTGCGCGTGCTGCTGCCGACGTCGGATTCGGGGACCGAGACGCTCGGCGACGACCTGCGCGCGGCCGGCGCCGAGGTCACCGAGGTGACGGCCTACCGCGCCACGACGGTCGAAAGCGACGCGCACCTGGGGCTGTACGGCCAGCTGCTCGACCGGCGCATCGATGCCGTCACGTTCACGAGCGCGACGACCGTGCGGGCGTTCGTCGAGATCTACGGCACCGAGCAGGCGCCGGACCTGCTGTCGGGCACCGTCGTCGCCACCATCGGGCCGGCGGCGGCCGACGCCGCCGCGCGTGCCGGCATCACGGTGCACGTCATCACCCAGGGGGCTACCGTGGCCGCGCTGGTGGACGGGCTCATCCGGCATTTCCACTCATGAGTAGAGCGCGCGGCCTGTCCATTGAGCGATTGTCGATGGCCGATTGAGCGATTCATTGACGATTGGCGATCGGCGAATCGGGGCATTGGGGATTGGGGCATCGGGCGATGGCGGCATTGGGTGATTGGGCGTCCGGTTCGTCGCATTGATCAGGTCCGGCACCCTGCCGGGCTGACCCCGAATCGGGATCCCCGGAATCACACAATCCGGCAATCACCCAATGAACCAATCCGAACGCTCAATGCCCCAATCTTCAATCGCCCGCTGAATCACTCAATCGGCGATCGGCAATCGCTCAATGAAACAGGCCGGCGCAGGCTGCGCCGGCCCGCTAGCGCCAGGGCATCAGCCGTTCCAGCCAGGCGATGCGGGTGAGGTCGTTGTAGATGACGGTCACCATGAGTGCCATCAGCGCGACGAAGCCGGCGAACAGCATCTTTTCCTTCACCGCCAGGCTGAAGTCGCGGCGGACCAGCGTCTCGATGGCCATGATGAAGATGTGCCCGCCGTCCAGCACCGGGATGGGCAGCAGGTTCAGCAGGCCCAGGTTCAGGCTGAGCGTGGCCATCAGGCCGAAGAGTGCCATCCAACCCGCCTGGGCCGACTCGCCCGACAGCTGCGCGATGCCGACCGGTCCCATCAGCTGGCGCGGCGAGGCCTCGCCGCTGAACAGGTCCCCGAGGGTCCGGAAGATCATCCCCGACATCTCGATGTTCCGCTGCACGCTCATCCCGATGGCCTGCAGCGGCCCGGGCGTGAACGACTCCACCGCATCGCTGATGTTGATGCCGACGCGGCCCACCTCGCCCTGGCGCGTCGGCGTCACGGCAATGGTCCGCTCGGCGCCGTCGCGGCGGACGACGATCTGGATTTCCTGTTCGGGGTACTTCGAGATTGCCTCCGACACCTGCGAGGCGAACACCACACGCTCGCCGTTGATCGAGACGATGACGTCGCCGGGAGCCAGGCCGGCTTTCTCGGCGGGCTCGCCGGCCACCAGGGCGCGGATGCTCGGGTTGACGTCCGGCAGCACGCCGATGGTCCCCACCTCGAAGCGCGCGTCGCTCCGGGTTCTCAGCTCGGCGACGTCCGGCCGGATGGTCAGCCGCTCCTCGCGACGGTCGCGGATGACCACCATGTCCACCTCGCGATCGGGCCGCGACGCCACCGCGATCTCGAGCTGCTCCCAGGTGTTCACTTCGGCCGACCCGAACCGCGTGATGATGTCGCCCGGCCTGACCCCCGCCCGCTCCCCGGTGAAACCCCCATCACGTTGCCCTACTACCGCGGCATTCCCATGTATGCGGGCACCGTACCCCCCAGCCTAA
>JBFWQE010000176.1:6271-11245 GCA_050249615.1 Vicinamibacterales bacterium | reverse complement strand
AGCGCGCGAGCAAGCACGACGAAGGCCAGGCCAGGCCCGCCGTGGCGGCGCTCTCGTCGCTGGGCCGCGAGCGCGAGCTTGGCCAGATCGCCAAGTCGTCCGGTCCCGAGGTCCTCCGCCGCGAGGCGGTGGACGCGATCCGCGATCAGAAGGTGCTGGGGAGCGTGGCACGGCACGCCGCCGAGCCGGCGGCGCGGCTGCTGGCGGTGAGCCGATTGACGGATTCCGCGGAGCTCGAGGGCGTGGCCATACGCGGCGAGCACGCCGATGCGGCGGTCGCGGCCCTGGACAAGCTCGAGGCGCCCTCGCTGGAGACGCTGGCCGGCATCAGCCAGAAGGCCCGCACGAAGGCCGCCCAGAAGCGCGCCCGGGCGCTGACCAGGCCGCTGGAGGCGCCCGCGACCGTCGAGACGGCCGCCGAAGTCACCTACAAGGAGGCCGATCAGGAGCGCGCGCGCGCCCTCGTGACCGCGATGACCGCCCTCGGCGCGACCCCGGACCTGGCCGCCGTCCGCGAGGGGTACGGCGCAGGGCGCGTGGCGTGGGTGGAACTGCTCGCCGACGCCGATATCGAACCGCCGATCGCCGAAGCGTTCGAGACGGCCTCGGCACGGGTGCGCGAGCGGATTGCGGCGGACGAGCAGGCCCGTCTCGAGGCCGAGCGGCAGCGCCAGGCGCTGGCACGCGAGCAGGCGGAGCGCGCCGCCGTCTGCGCGCGGGTCGAGTCGCTGCAGGGTGATGACATCGTGGACCGCCTCGCCGAGGCGCGCGCCACGTGGGAGGGCATGCCGCCGATGCCGGAGAGCTGGGCCGGCGAGCTCGAGCACCGGTTCGCGGAGGCGTGCCGGGCGGCGGAGAAGCGTCACGAGCGGCGCGTCCAGGCGCGAGAGCTGGCCGAACGGCTCCCCACGCTCGTGCCCGAAATTGAAGCCGTCGCCGCCTCCGAGCCCTATGCGGAGGTGCGCGGGCAGTGGTTCGCGCTCCGCAAGCTGTGGCAGGCCGCGACGCGGGACGTGGACATCGCCCCGGAGCTGGTGGCCCGCTACGAGGCAGCCGCGCAGGCCATCGAGGCCAAGGAACAGGTGCTCCGTGAGGCCAAGTCCGGCGATCAGCAGAAGAACCTGCAGCGCCTCCAGGCGCTCGTCCAGGACCTGGAAGCGCGCGCTGCGGCCGACACGCTCACCCTGAAGGGCGCCGATGCGCTGATGAAGGAGGTCAAGCTGGCCATCGGCACGATGGGGCCGCTGCCGACCCGTCAGGATCGGGACGACCTCACCGTCCGGCTGCAGGCCGTGCGTACGAGCCTCGCCCCGCGCATCCAGGAGATGCGCGAGTCGGAGGAGTGGAAGCGCTGGGCCAACGTCCAGGTGCAGGAAGAGCTCTGCGCGAAGATGGAGGCGCTCATCCCCATCGCGGACGCGGATCCCGAGAAGGCCGCCACCGAGATGAAGCTGCTCCAGGAACGGTGGAAGCCCGTCGCCGCGGCGCCGCGCTCCCAGGCCACCACCCTGTGGACCCGCTTCAAGGCCGCGCAGGATCAGGTCTACGAGAAGTGCAAGGACTTCTTCGCGCAGCAGAACGTCGAGCGGGCCGAGAACCTCAAGAAGAAGACGGCCCTGGCCGAGCGCGCCGAGGCGCTGCAGGACTCCACCGACTGGGTGAAGACGGCCGACGCCATCAAGCAGCTCCAGGCCGAGTGGAAGACCATCGGCCCGGTGAGCCGCGGACACGAGCGCGCCATCTGGGAGCGGTTCCGCGCCGCGTGCGACAAGTTTTTCACGCGCCGGCAGGAGGATCTCAAGCAGCGCAAGCACGACTGGACCGAGAACCTCCGCCGCAAGGAGGCGCTGGTTGCCGAGGCCGAGCAGCTGGCGCAATCCTCCGAGTGGGAGAAGGCGGCGGCCCGCATCAAGCAGCTGCAGGTGGAATGGAAGACGATCGGGCCGGTGAAGCGGAGCAAGTCCGAAGCCATCTGGGAGCGCTTCCGCGCTGCCTGCGATCTCTTCTTCGAGCGGTTCAAGAACCGCGACCAGGTGGCGCTGCAGGGCAAGGTGGCCGACCGCGAGACGGCCGTGGCCGAGCTCGAGGCGCTGGCGCCTGCCGACGACGCGGCGGACGCGCCGATGCCGGCGGACCTGTACGCGCACGTACAGGCCGCGCGGGCGCGGTGGGTGCAGGGGCCGGAGTTGCCGCGCCACACGCTGGCGCCGCTGGCCGATCGCGTCAACGACGCCATGCTGAAGCTGGTCACGCGGTGGCCGGAGGCCTTCACCGGCACCGACCTGGATCCGGCCGCGACGCGCGACCGCATGTCGAAGCTCATCGCCAAGGTGGAGAAGCTCCTCCCGGCCGAGAGCGCCGAGCCGGTGAAGAACCTCTCGCCGGCAGAGCTGCTCGCGCGCCAGTGGCGCGAGGCGCTCGCCGCCAACACCATGGGCGCCGGCGCCGCGCGGCAGGCCGAGGACGCGCGCCAGCGGGCCGCCGAGCAGGAAGTGCGCAGCGCCCAGGCGGCGTGGAACCGCCTGGGGCCACTGCCGGTGGAGGAGCGCAAGCCGCTGCAGGAGCGCTTCGACCGCGCCGTCCGGAAGTTCTTCGAGATGAAGAGACGCTCGGCGTCGCGCGTCTAGCCCGCGCTACCAGCCGCGCTTCGGCGGCCGGTCGCCGGTCGCCATCCGGTAGGCGTGCTGATACCAGCCGTACGCCGTCCGGTAGTCGAATGCCGTCCACGCCTCATCGCCCTTCGACAGGAAGTGCCAGGCCTGGCCGACCGGAAGGTCCGCCGCCTGGTGCTGCACGAGGGTGTCTTCGACGATCGCGCGCACGACCTCGAGCAGGCCACCGAACGATTCGGGCAGGTAGAACACCGACACGGCGCCATCGCCGCTCCCACGGACGCTGAGCCTGGAACCATGAACTCGACCCGCTAGTCCACGTTCGGGTCTTCGAGGTAGGTGTACCCCCGGAGCGCCTCTTCGTAGAACTTCAGGAGGCGTCCGGCCTGCTGGTCTTCCATCCGGCCCGCATGGACGGCGGCTTCGACATCACGACGCAGCTTCCCCATCAGGTCTTCGGGATCGAACTCGACGTACTTGAGGACCTCGTTGACGGTGTCGCCCTTGATGATGTGCTCGACCCGCGCGCCCTCGGCGCCCTCGTCGCCGTTCTTGTCGGTGAGGCTGACGTGCACGGCGTGGGTGTCGCCGAACAGATTATGGAGGTCGCCCAGGATTTCCTGGTAGGCGCCGACGAGGAACACGCCCAGGTAGTAGGGCTCGCCGTTGAAGCGGTGGAGCAGCAGCGTCTTCTTGACGTCGCGTCGGTCGATGAACTGATCCAGCTTGCCGTCCGAGTCGCAGGTGATGTCGCCGATGACGGCGTGATTGACGGGAGGCTCGTTCAGCCGGTGGACGGGCATCACCGGGAAGAGCTGCTTGATGGCCCAGCTGTCGGGGATGGACTGGAAGAGCGAGAAGTTACAGAAGTACGTGTCCGACAGGAGCTCCTCGAGCGCCTGCAGGTCCTCGGGCACGTCGTCCATGCCCTTGCAGAGCTTGTTGATTTTCTCGCAGATGGCCCAGAACAGGTTCTCGGCGTGCGCGCGCTGCTCGAGCGGGAGGTAGCCGCCGCTGAACAGGTTCATGGCCATGTCCAGCGCCTGCTGCGCGTCGTGGTACGACTCGACGGCGTTGCGCGCCGTGACCGAGTGATAGGTCTCGATGAGGTCCACCAGCGGCTGCTCGAAGCTGTCCTCGGCCTTCGCGGGGATCGTCTCCTCGCCGAAGCCGGTCGTGCCCAGCACGTTGAAGATGAGCATGCTGTGGTAGGCCGACACCGCGCGGCCGCTCTCCGACACGATGGTCGGGTGGGGCACGCCCTCTTCATCGCACACCGTCTGGATGTGGTAGACGACGTCGTTGGCGTACTCCTGGAGCGTGTAGTTCATGGACGACTCGAAGTTGGTCTGTGAGCCGTCGTAGTCCACGCCCAGGCCGCCGCCGACGTCGATGAACTGCAGGCCGGCGCCCATCTTGGCGAGGTCGCAGTACACGCGGGCCGCTTCGTTCAGCGCGTTCTTGATGATGCGGATGTGGGTGATCTGGCTGCCCAGGTGGAAGTGGAGCAGCTTGAAGCAGTCCTCCATCCCGCGCTTCTTGAGCTCCTCGAAGCCGCGCAGGATCTCGGTGACGGTCAGCCCGAACTTCGAGCGGAAGCCGCCGGACGACTGCCAGCGTCCCGAGCCGCGGGCGGCCAGCTTGACGCGCATCCCGATGTTCGGGCGGACGCCCACCTTCTCCGCGTATTCCAGGATCAGCTCGAGCTCGGTGTACTTCTCGACCACGGGGATGATCTGCCGGCCCATCTTCTGGGCCAGCATGGCCATCTCGATGAACTCGAAGTCCTTGAAGCCGTTGCAGATGATCGGCGTGTCGTTGGTGGCCAGCGCCGCCACGGCCAGCAGCTCGGGCTTGCTGCCGGCCTCGAGGCCGAAGCCGTACTGCGCGCCGAAGTTCAGCACTTCTTCCACCACCTGGCGCTGCTGGTTCACCTTGATGGGGTAGACGCAGCGGTACCGGCCCTGGTACTGGTGCTGGGTCATGGCCTGCTGGAACGCCGCGTGGATCTCGCCCAGGCGGTGCTTCAGGATGTCGGTGAAGCGGATGAGGATGGGTACCGCCAGGCCGCGGAGCTGCAGCCGGTCCACCAGGCGCTTGAGGTCCACGCCGCGCGCCGGGTCTTTCGTGGGGTGCACCTGCAGGTGGCCGTGCTCGTTGATCGCGAAATAGCCCTGCCCCCATCGCGGCACGTCGTAGAGTTCTGCCGCTTCGGTAATCGACCACGAGGCTGATCCGGGAGCGGTCCCGGGAGTCAGGCGGGCGCCTGCGAGTGTGCTCATTTTTGCAGTCACAGAATAAACGGCACGGGGGGAAACAGAAAGGGGAAAGTGGTTCGGAGGTTCTCGGGTTCTCAGGTTCT
>JBFWQE010000176.1:0-6171 GCA_050249615.1 Vicinamibacterales bacterium | reverse complement strand
AGGTTCTCGGGTTCTCAGGTTCTGGGGTTCCCCGTGCCGAGGACGGGGATGGGCCTGCCGTCGGCGTCGATGGCCACGAGCACCACCTCCGCCTCGGTCACCTTGACGCGCTCGCCGCGGTGACCGGCGCTCCAGCGCTCGACCTCCACTTCCACACCGACCGTCACCGACGTGCGGCCGATGTGCCGTGTCTCGGTGTAGAAGTTCACGAGGTCGCCGACGAACACCGGCGCGTGGAACTCCACTTCCCGCATCGCGGCCGTCACGTAGCGGTGCGGCGCCGTCTTGCGCGCCTCGACCGCCGACGCCAGGTCGATGTGCGACAGGATGACGCCGCCGAAGATGGTGCCGAGGGCATTGGTGTCCTTCGGCAGCAGCAAGACCTTGATGGCGGGGATGCGTTCGGTCGTGCTCATTGAGGATGGCCGACTGACGATTGACGATTCATTGGATAATTGAGCGATGGTGGCATTGACGATTCCGCCGCGGGCGGCGGCCGCCCGAATGCTCCAATCCTCCCATCCTCCAATCGCTCGATCTTAATGCTCAATCACCCAATCGCCCAATCGGCAATGAATCGCCAATCGGCAATCGGCCATCCTCAATGAGCACCGCCGCCTATGCCCCGGCCACCGTTTCCAATGTCGCCTGCGGCTTCGACGTACTCGGCTTCGCCCTCGACGAGCCCGGCGACATCGTCCTGGCCCGCCCGGCGGATGGGCCGGGCGTCACCATCGCCGACATCGTGGGGGACGGGGGGCGGCTGTCGCGCGAAGTCGCGAAGAACACGGCCGGCGCGGCGGTGGCGGCCCTGCTGGGCCGGCTCGAGACCACGCGCGGCGTCACGCTGACCATCCACAAGGGCCTGCCGCTCGAGAGCGGGATTGGATCGAGTGGCGCCAGCGCCGTGGCGGCGGTGGTGGCGGCCAACGAGCTGCTGGGACGCCCCGCATCGACCGACGTGCTCCTCGCCTGCGCCATGGAAGGCGAGCTGGCCGGGTGCGGCGCCGCCCATCCCGACAACGTCGCGCCGTCGCTGCTGGGCGGGTTCGTGCTGGCGAGGAACGTGACGCCGCCGGACGTCGTGAGGCTCCCGGTACCCGAGGGGCTTGCCTGCGCCCTCCTGCATCCGCACCTGTCAGTGAACACCGGTACGGCGCGCGCGCTGCTGGGTGACACCGTGCCGCTCCGCGATGCCGTGCGCCAGTGGGCCAACCTCGGCGCGCTGGTGGCGGCGCTCTTCACGAGCGATCGCGAGCTGCTGGCGCGGTCGCTCGTGGACGTGGTCGCCGAGCCGAAGCGGGCCGTGCTGGTTCCCGGCTTTCGCCGGGTGCAGGCGGCGGCGCTGGAGGCCGGCGCGCTCGGGTGCTCGCTCTCGGGCTCCGGGCCGTCGATGTTCGCGCTGGCCCCGTCCATCGACGTGGCCCGCCAGGCGGGTGAGGCCATGCGGCGGGCGTTCGACGAGGGCAGCGACCTGGGCAGCGACCTGTACGTGTCGTTCGTGGGCCGAGCAGGCGCGCGTGTGGTGACGGCGCCATGATCTGCGTCAGCACGCGGGGGGCAGCGCCACCCGTCCCGTTTCGCGACGCCCTGCTCGCCGGACTGGCCCCCGATGGCGGCCTGTACGTCCCCGAAGCCCTCCCCGTGCTCCCCGAACAGCAGTGGGCGGAGCTCCGCGGCGGCTCGATGGCCGACGTCGGCGCGGCGATGCTGACGCCCCTCATCGGGGACGAAATCGCGGCGGACCACCTGAAAGGGTTGCTGGCCGACGCCCTCAACTTCCCGGTGCCGGTCGTCCGGCTCGACGATCAGCTGGCAGTCGTCGAGCTGTTCCACGGGCCCACGTTTGCCTTCAAGGACGTGGGCGCCCGGGTGCTGGCGCGCCTCATGTCGCACTTCCACGCGGAAGGGCAGCCGCCCCTCACCGTGCTCGTGGCGACCTCCGGCGATACCGGCGGCGCGGTGGCGCAGGCGTTCCACGGCGTGGCCCGGACGCGCGTGGTGGTGCTCTATCCCCACGGGCAGGTGAGCGGCGTGCAGGAGGCGCAGTTCACGACGCTTGGTGGAAACGTGGCGGCGGTCGCCGTGCACGGGACCTTCGACGACTGCCAGCGGCTCGCCAAGGAGGCGTTTGGTGACGCCCGGCTTCGCGCGCGCGCGCACCTGACGTCGGCCAATTCCATCAGCCTGGGGCGCCTGCTGCCGCAGATGGTGTACTACGCGCACGCTGTACTGCGGCTCGAGCCGGGGGCCCGCCCGGTCGTCACGGTGCCCAGCGGCAACTTCGGCAACGTCGCCGCGGGCCTGATGGCCCGGAGGATGGGCGTCCCCATCGAGCGGTTCGTGGCCGCCACCACGGTGAACGACACCGTGCCCAGGTATCTCGCGACCGGGCAGGTGGAACCGCGTCCGTCGGTGTCCACGCTGGCCAACGCGATGGATGTCGGCAACCCGAGCAACCTGGAGCGCATCCGCTGGATGTTCGGCGACCGCGTGGATGCCATCCGGGCGGCGATGGTGGCCAGCGTGCACACGGACGAGGACGTCCGGCGCGGGATTCGCGAGCTGGACGCCCGCTATGGCTACGTGGCCGATCCGCACACCGCGATTGCCTACCTGGGGGCGGTGGAAGACCCGGGGCCGGCGGGCGAGGGGGCCCCAGGTCGGCTGTTCCTGTCCACCGCGCATCCGGCGAAGTTCGGCGACGTCGTGGAGCCCGTCATCGGCCGGCCCGTGCCCATACCGTTGCCGCTGGCCGAGGCGATGCGGCGCCCACGGCAGGTGACGCACATCGACCCTCGCCTCGACGCGCTGGCGCCGCTCCTGTAGCCTGACAGCCGCGGTCTACTTCCTGACTTCTCACTTTTCACTTCTCACTTTTCACTTCTCACTTCTCTCTCCTCTCTCCTCCGAGCCACCGCCGCACGACGGAAGGATCCCCGTCGTTCGGCGCAGGCGTGATGCCGAGCAGCGCGCACATCAGTTCGTAGACGTGGACGTTCTCGACGGCCGGGACGACGAGGCCCACCTTCACGCGCGGCCCGGCCGCGACCAGGAGGCCGCGCATCGACTGGTACGCCGGATCGAAGCCGTGCGCGCCGCCCCACGCCTCGTCGGAATCCCGGCCGGCCAGGCGATCGCGTGAGACGACGTACCAGCCCTCGTCGGCGAGCGCCACGATGGCCGGCACGCGCGGGTGGCCGGCGAGTCCATATTGCGGGGGCAACTCCGTCGAGCGGAACACCCTCAGGTGGGGATGCCCGCCGTGCAGGGCCTCGTAGATCGTGTCGGCGCTGACGCCGACCGGACTCACGGTGAGCCACGGGCCCGCGTCCACGACCTGTACCGTCGCCGGGTCCACGAGGTCGTCCAGGACGATGACGCGATCGGCGCTGAGCGCCGCCATGCCGTGGTCGCTCACGACGATCCAGTGCACGCGCGACGCGAGGCCCAGCGCCTCGACGCCGTTGACGAGACGCCCGAGCTCGTGGTCCACGCGGGCCACCGCCTCACGCACGGCCGGCGAGTCGGGCCCGGCATCGTGGCCCGCCGAGTCCACGTCGCTGTAGTAGAGGGTGATAAGGCCGGGCCGCTCGCCTCCGGGCAGGCGCAGCCAGTCCAGGACCTGATTGGTGCGCTCGGTCGGCGGCAGCGTGTCCTCGAACGGCCGCCAGTACGTCGGGTACTTCCCGCCGATGGCGACGTCCGACCCCGGCCAGAACATCGTGGCGCTCTTCACGCCCTGGCGGGTGGCGGTATGCCAGATGGGCTCACCGCCCCACCAGGCCGGGTTGCTGGTCACCGCCGTGTTCGAGAGCGAGAATCGGCCGGGGATGGCGGGATCGAGCATCGTGTTCGACACGATGCCGTGGTGCGCCGGCCTGAGCCCGGTGACCAGAGTGTAGTGATTGGGGAACGTGAGGGCCGGGAAGACGGGGATGAGCCCCTCCGAGCGCACGCCGCTCGCCGCCAGGCGGCGGAGCGCCGGTGCGTCGAAGCGATCCAGGTAATCCCACCGCCAGCCGTCGAAGGCCACGAGGACCACGATGGGGGGCGCCCCGGCGAGGGTCGGTTGCGGGCGCTGGCAGGCCCCCAGCACCAGGGTTGCGGCCGCCATCCAGACGGCGATCAAGACGCGCATGATGGGACTCTAACAAACCGTTATGATGACGAAATGACACCTCCGTTGGCCCCGACCTCACCCGCAGGAGTCCCGGCGCGCTCCGACATCGACCCCCGCTATACGTGGGATGTGTCCGCGATCTTCGCCTCGTGGGACGCCTGGGAGGCCGGCGTCGCCGAGCTGGACACCGCCATCGAGCGTTACCGGGCCCACGAGGGGATGCTGGCTCAGGGGGCCGCCCGGCTGCTGCAGGCGTACCGCGATGCGGACACGCTCGGCCAGCTGGCGTATCGCGTCTGGTATTACGCCGCCCTGCAGTACGACCAGGACCAGCGTGACAACGTGGTGAACGCGCGCCGGCAGCGCGTGCAACTCCTCATCTCGAAGTGGCGGCAGGCGACGTCCTGGTTCAACCCGGAGCTGCTGCGCATCCCGATCGAGACCATCCGCGCGTGGATGACGGCCTCGGCCGACCTGGCCCTCTATCGCTTCGCCATCGAGGACCTCTTCCGGCAGCAGGCGCACGTGCTCGATGCCCGCGGCGAGCAGCTGATGTCACTGGCCGGCCGCCTGACGACGGTGCCCTCCGACACCTATGCCGCGCTCTCGACGGCCGACGCGCGCTTCCCGACGATCACGCTGTCGACGGGCGAGTCCGTCCAGGTGAGCTACGGGCAGTACCGGCGGCTCCTCGCGACGTGCCGCCAGCAGGCGGACCGCCGCGCGGCGTACGAGGCGCTCTACGACACCTACGGGGCCACGCTCAACACCTACGCGACGCTCTACAACGGCGTGATGCAGCGCGAATGGTTCGACGCGCGGGCGCGCGGCTACGCCTCCACGCTGGACGCGGCGCTGTTCGGCAACGACATCCCGACGAGCGTGGTCGAGAACCTCATCCACGAGACGAAGGCCGGCGTCGGGCCCTTTCGCCGGTATCACGCGCTCCGCAAGCGCGTGCTCGGCCTGAGCGAGTACCACGTCTTCGACGCGTTCGTGCCGCTCCTCGAGCACGACGTGGAGTACCCGTATGACGTCGTTCAGGACTGGATCACCGATGCCACGGCACCGCTCGGCGCCGACTACCAGCGGCGCGTGCGCGAGGCGTTCGCCGGGCGGTGGATCGACGTCTACGAGAACCAGGGCAAGCGGAGCGGCGCCTACTCGGCGCCGGTGTACGGCGCGCACCCGTACATGCTGATGAACTACAACGACACGCTCGACGCCGTGTTCACCACGGCGCACGAGATGGGGCACTCCATCCACACGCTGCTCGCGCACGAGGCACAGCCGTTCGTCTACGCCGGCTACACCATCTTCGTGGCCGAGGTGCCGTCCACCCTGAGCGAGGCGTTGCTGCTCGACTACATGCTCGCGCGCGCGAAGACCCGCGAGGAGCGGGTCGTCCTGCTCCAGCACGCCATCGACGGCATCGTGGGGACCTTCTACAACCAGGTGCTGTTCGCGGACTTCGAGCTGGAGGCCCACCGCCTGGTCGAGCGGGATCAGCCCGTGACCGCCGATGGGCTCAACGCGCTGTACGCGCGGCTCCTCGACGAGTACTGGGGCGACGTGCTGTCACCGAACGAGCGGGCGAAGACGACCTGGGCCCGAATCCCGCACTTGTTCCAGTCGCCGTACTACGTCTATCAGTACGCCACGTGCTACGCGTCGACCGCGAAGCTGATGAGGGAGATTGGCGGCACCGACCCGGTCGCCCGCGATGCGGCGGTGGCGCGGTACCTGGAGCTGCTGAAGGCCGGCGGGAGCGACCACCCGATGCGGCTGCTGCAGCGCGCGGGCGTGGACCTGAGCGAACCGTCCACGGTGCGCGCGGTGGCCGATCAGCTGGACGGACTGGTCACGAAGCTCGAGGCGGAATTGGGGTAGGTGGTGCGAACGGGTGCGATCAGGTGCGAACGGGTGCGATCAGGTGCGGGCAGGTGCGATCAGGTGTCGGGCAGGTGCGATCAGGTGCGAGGGCCAGCGCACCCGTTCGCGCCTCTCCGCACCCGTCCGCACCCGTTCGCACCCGTCCGCACCCGTTC
>JBFWQE010000175.1:4771-11300 GCA_050249615.1 Vicinamibacterales bacterium | reverse complement strand
CCACATGCACTGCACCAGCGACGGCGCCTACTGGTGGGCCGAGGTGCCCGCGTCCGCCGTTCGGGGTGGCGACTTCCACGGCGCGATGTACAAGCTCCTGATCAGCGACGTGCGCGAGCAGCAGGATCCCGCGGCGGACTGGGTGGAAAGCTCCAACCCGCAGCACGCGTCGAAGCTGGTGGATCATGCGCGATACCGCTGGCGCAGCATCGGCTGGCGCCCGCCCGGCAAGGACTACCTGGTCGTCTACCAGGTCCACCCGAAGCGGTTCACGACGCGGTTCGGCGGGCCCGGCACGACGCCGCTCGACCAGGTGGCCGAGGAGGTTCGGCGCGAGCACGGCTACCTTCGCGCGCTGGGCGTCACGGCCATCCTGCTGATGCCGGTGAACGAGTTCGCCGGCGACGACAGCTGGGGCTACAACCCCGCGTTCTTCTACGCCGTGGAGTCCGCGTACGGCGGACCCGATGCGCTGAAGCGGCTGGTCGACACCTGTCACGAGCGCGGCATCGCGGTGCTGCTGGACGTGGTCTTCAATCACGCGGGCACGTCGGACAATCCCCTCTGGTCGCTCGGGCGGGACAGCTTCTTCAAGGGCGATACGACGTGGGGCGCCCTCGTCAATTTCGCGCACCCGCAGGTCGGCCACTTCTTCGAGCAGAACCTGCGCTACCTGATTCGCCACTACCGCGTGGACGGCTTCCGGCTGGATCACACGTGGACCATCCGCTACAGCGATCGGGTGGGCGCATACGTCACCGTGGCCGGCAGCCACGGGGGCTGGGAGTTCCTGCACAAGCTGCGGCGGGCCGTGCACGCGGAGAACCCCGGCGTCATCCTGCTGGCCGAGCACCTGCCCAACGAGTGGGATCTCACCAACTTCGGCGGCCCGATGGACAGCCAATGGTGTGACGACTTCCACGATCGCCTGGAGGACGCCTGCCGGGGATACGCCGTGATGCCGCAGCTGGCCGACGCGCTGAGGCTGACGCACACGGCCTGCGACGACTGGTACAAGGCCACGAACTACCCCGAGAGCCACGACGAGGTCGGCAACGAGGACGACCGAATCGCGCAGGTCGGCGGGCTCGGGCGTGGGCTGCGCCTGAACAAGGTGGCCGCGGCGCTGACCCTGTTCTCGCGGGGCATCCCCATGTGGTTCATGGGCGCGGAGGCCGGCGAGCATCGGCAGTTCCTCTTCAACCGCACCGACGCGCTGGACCTCGATCGTTACGAAACGGACACCCCCGCGCGCCGGGTGCGGGCCTGGTGGAAGGCGCTCGTCGACCTCCGTCGACACAATCCGCGCATCCAGGGCCCGGCCCCGCTCCGCGTCATCTACGCGCAGGAGCAGCTGCTCGCGTTCTCACGCGGAGAGGCCGGCGACTACGTGGTCGTGGCCAACTTCGGAGGGTGGAGCGGATGGAAGCCGCTCGCCGACTTCAACGTGCCCGACGGCGACTATGCGGAGCGGCTGAACTCGACCTGGCAGCCGTTCATCGTCGAGCACGAGGACGAGCACGCCAGCGGCCGCGACCGGCTGAACCGCGGGGACTGGCTGCATGTGCCGGACTACGGGGTGGTGGTGCTCGAGAGGTGCTGAGGTTCGGAGGTTCGGAGGTTCTCGGGTTCTGAGGCCTGTGAACCGGCCGGCCGGTTGCTCCGTCTAATGCGACCGTATCTTTCTACCAGCTCATGGCCCGCCTCGAGCGGGACCACCTCGTCGAGGGGTGGTACGAGCAGGTCACCGTCGGGGACCAGGCGGTCACCGAACGCCGGTATCGCATCACCGCCGAGGGCGCCAGGCTGCGGCTCGTGCGGGAACGCACCTCGTGCTCGCGCCTCGCTCGCGTCCGCGTGCGGCTTTGGTACGCCTCCGCCGCCCTCGTGCTGCTCGCCGCGTGCCTGCGTCTTCACGCCGTGGACCGTGTGCCGGCGTGCATGTCCAGGCGCGTGCGCGCCGTCGACGTCCCTCGAAAGGAGCTGACCGTCATGTTCGCTCGCGACGTTCGCCACGCCCTTCGCATGTTCCGGCGCGAGCCGGCGTTCACGGCGGCTGCGGTCCTCACGCTGATGCTCGGCATCGGCGCCAACACCGCCCTCTTCGCCGTGGTGGAAGCCGTGCTGATGCGTCCCCTGCCGTTTGGCGACGCCGACCGCCTCGTGCTCGTGAAGCACCGCGACGTCGCCACGGGCCTGTCGAAGCAGGACATCGCCGTCGGCGACTTCATCGACCTGGCGGCGCGGCAGCAGTCGTTCGATGCGCTGGGCGGCTACGGCGGCTTCGCGTCGACGCTCACGGGCGCGGGCGAAGCGGTGCGCATCGAGGGCGTCGCCCTCACGCCCGAGGCGTTCGCCCTGCTTGGCGTTCAGCCCGCGATGGGCCGGTTCTTCACCGCCGAAGACGTCGCCGAAGGCGCGCCGCCGGTGGTGGTGGTCAGCCACGAGCTCTGGCGGACGCAGCTGGGGTCCGACCCGCAGATCCTCATGCGGTCCATTCAGCTCGGCACGACCAGGCGCATGGTCGTCGGCGTCGCGCCGCCGGGCTTCCGCTTCCCGCTGGCCAATCCCACCAACGTCATCGTCCCCGCGCGCGTGCCGCCGGCCGCTCCCGCCAATCGCAAGGCGAGCTGGCTCTACGGCATCGGCCGGCTGAAGCCAGGCGTCGGCATCGCGCAGGCCGAGGCCGAGCTCGCGGCGCTCTCGCGGCAGTTCGAGCAGGAGTTCCCGCAGCAGAACACGGGCTCGCTGTACTACACGGAATCGCTCCGCGACGGGACGGTCGGCGAGGCGAAGCGGCCGCTGCTCATGCTGCTGGCCGCGGTGGGATTCGTGCTCCTCATCGCCTGCGTCAACGTGGGCAACCTCCTCCTGGCTCGGTCGCTCGCGCGCCAGCAGGAGCTGGCCACGCGACTGGCCCTTGGCGCCGGCCGCGGGAGGCTGGTCGCGCAGGTGCTCACCGAAGCGCTGGTCCTCGCACTGGCGGGAGGCGCCGCCGGTGTGCTCGTGGCATGGCGGCTGGGGCCGGCGCTGGCGGCGATGGTCCCGCAGGCGGAGCGGATTCCGGGCCTCGATTCGGTGGGATTGAACGCCTGGGTCCTTGCCTTCTCCCTGGGCGCGTCCCTTGTCGCGGCGCTCGGGTTCGGCGCCGTGGCTTCATTCGGGCTCGTGCGCGAGAGCGCGCGCCACGCCCTGGCCGGCCAGCGCCGCACGACGATGACCGCGGGCGCCCGGCGCGCAGCATCGTCGCTCGTGGCCGCGGAGATGGCCCTGGCGACGGTGCTGCTGATTGGTGCGGGGCTCACACTGCGCAGCTTCGCCAACCTGATCTCGGTGGATCCCGGTTTCAGCGCCGAGGGTGTGCTGACGGTCCAGGTCCTCCTGCCGTCCGGGCGCTATCCCGAGCAGGCCGCCCGATCGGCCGCCTATCAACGTCTCCTCGACGCATTGGAGGCGCTGCCCGAAGTCGAGACGGCCGGAGCCGCCGCGGTGACTCCGCTCACGGGCAACAACTGGACCGCGCCGCTCGTACGGCCCGAGCAGCCGCTTTCCGACGGGGAGCGTCCGCCCGAGGTCGGGTGGCAATCGGCGTCGGCCGGCTACTTCCGCGCGCTCGGCATTCCGCTGCGCGAGGGGCGGCTCTTCAACGCCCGGGACACAATCGACGGGCCTCCGGTGGTCATCGTCAGCGACTCGATCGCGCAGCGCTTCTTCCCGGGCGAGAGCCCGATCGGCAAACGGATCGTGCTCGGCGACAACACGGCGGAGATCGTCGGCCGGGTCGGCGACATCCGGCGCGCGTCGCTCAGTGACAGCCCGAGGGGCGACCTCTACTTCCCGTTCGAGCAGACCAACGGGCCCGGCACGACGATGTTCCTGCGCACGGGCGGCGATCCGCTGGCGGCGCTGCCGTCCGTCCGCACCACCATCCGGCAGATCGAGCCTGGCGCCACGCTCTTCGAGACCCGCACGATGGCGGACATCGCCGCGGCATCGGCGGCGGTCCAGCGGCTGGCCATGCGCCTGCTCGCTGGATTCGCCGTCATTGCGCTGGTGCTGGCGGCCGTGGGGATCTACGGCGTGATGGCCTACAGCGTGCGGCGCCGCGCGCGGGAGCTCGGGACTCGACTGGCACTCGGCGCCAGCCGAGCCGACATCCTGGCGCTGGTGATGCGACAGGCCGCCACGGTTGCCATCGCAGGCCTGGTCGTCGGCGTGGCGACGGGCTTGTCGGCGGCGCGCGCGCTGTCGTCCATGCTCTACGGGGTGCCGCCCTGGGATCCGCTCGCCCTCGGCGCCGCGTGCCTCGTGCTGACGGCGACGGCCCTGGCCGCCAGCTACCTGCCCGCGCGCCAGGCATCGCGAGTGGACCCGGTGAGCGCGCTCGCCGCGGAATAGGCCGTCCTCGAGGAAGCAGGCTCGCCATGCGCGAGAGCCCCGAGCGTCCCGAGCGCAGCCGCCAGCGTCTCGGTGGTTGGTTGCCGGGGTGGGCCACCTGCCGAACCTGGAGCGGGCGCAGGACTTCAACGAGGCGCTGGTGTCGTTCCCGGGGGCTGCCGACAGGATCGATGAGGTTTGAGCCGCGGCAACCCACTATGCTGTAGCCAGTGGGAAGGAGCCGGCCTTGGGGTCGATGAACTGGAGACTCGGCACGCTCGCGGGGATCGCGGTGTACATGCACCCGACGTTCCTGCTGCTGCTCGTCTTCGTCGGATGGCAGCACTGGCTGCTCGGGAAGACCGTGGCTGCCGTGATCGGGGGCGTCGTCTTCATCACGGCCCTGTTCGCCTGCGTCGTCCTCCACGAACTGGGGCACGCGCTCACCGCCCGGCGCTACGGGATCAGGACGAAGGACATCACGCTCCTGCCCATCGGCGGCGTGGCCCGGCTCGAGCGCATGCCGGACGATCCGATCCAGGAGCTGTGGGTGGCGCTGGCCGGCCCCGCCGTGAACGTGGTGATTGCCTCCACGCTCTACGCCTGGCTGTGGATCACGGGCGGTTTCACACCCATCGAGAACGTGAACGTCGTCCAGGGACCGTTCCTCGAGCGGCTCATGCTGGTCAACGCCTTCCTCGTCGGCTTCAACCTGCTGCCTGCGTTCCCCATGGACGGCGGCCGCGTGGTTCGCGCGCTGCTGGCCACGCGCATGGACTACGCGCAGGCCACGCAGGTCGCGGCCACGCTCGGCCAGAGCATGGCGTTCCTCTTCGGGTTCATGGGGCTCACATCGGGCAACCCGTTCCTCATCTTCATTGCGCTGTTCGTCTGGATAGGCGCCGCGCAGGAAGCCAGCCTCGTGCAGATCCGATCCGCGCTCGGCGGGATTCCAGTCAGCCGGGCGATGATCACGGACTTCCAGGCCCTCGCTCCGGACGAGCCGCTCAGCCGCGCGGTGGAGCTGCTGCTGAAAGGCACCCAGCAGGATTTCCCGGTGATGGCCGAGGGCCAGGTGGTCGGCGTGCTCACGCTGCGTGACTTGCAGGCGGCCCTGGGCCGGCTGGGCGACGGCGCCCCGGTGAAGGAGGCCATGCGGCCCGACGTGCCCGTCGTGGACGCGAACGACATGCTGGAATCGGTCTTCCAGGCGTTGCAGGCGTCCGGCTCGCGCATCGCGGCGGTGGTCCGTGAAGGCCGCATCGCCGGTCTCGTCACGCCCGACAACGTCGGCGAGTTCGTGATGGTGCGGTCGTCACTGGCCGCGCACCGTGGCCGCCGCGACGACAGGAGCGCCGGGCCTCCAGGCCCGGCGTCACCGGTCGGGCACGACCGGTGACGGGCCCCATCGACACCGCGCGGCGTTGGACCGGACTGACCGCCGGCGTGGCCGGCGTCTTCGCGCTCTTCCACGCGCTGGCCTCGGTCCTCGGCAGCGACCGTGGACAAGCCGGCATCAGCGTCTGCGCCATCGTCGTCGCGGCCACGCTGGCGATTGAGTGGGCGGGCTTTCGTGCCTCCGCTGGAGTCGCGGGGCGGGCGCTGGGCCTCGGGCAGCCCTCGATCGTCGGCCTGCTTGCGGCCGCGGGCGCGTGTGCGGCGCTGCTGGCGACGGTTCCGCTCTACGGGCGCGCCACGGGGACGTCAATGGCCGTGATGCCGGGCGCATTGTCGCTTCTGCCCGGGCTGTTCGCACAGGGCGGCGTGGCGGAGGAAGTGCTGTTCCGCAGCTACCTGTTCGGCCACCTGCGGGTCGGGCGGCCGTTCTGGCGGGCGGCGTGGCTCTCGATGCTGCCGTTCTCGCTGGTCCACGTGCCGCTCTTCTTCACCATGCCGTGGCCGGTGGCCCTGGCCGCTCTGGTCCTGTCTGTGATTGTCTCGTTCCCGCTGGCTCACCTCTTCGAGCTGGGCGGCCGCACCGTCTGGCCGCCGGCGCTCCTGCACTTCGTCGTGCAGGGCACGGTCAAGGTCGTGGCATTCCCCGAGGATGCGGCCGTCGCGTTCCCACTGGCCTGGATGGCCGCCAGCGCCGTGATTCCGTGGGCCGTGTTCCTGGTGCCGCGCCGCACCTGATCGCACCTGCCCGCACCTG
>JBFWQE010000175.1:0-4671 GCA_050249615.1 Vicinamibacterales bacterium | reverse complement strand
TCGCACCCGCCCGCACCTGATCGCACCTGTTCGCACCTGTTCGCACCTGCTATCTGACCGTCGTCCGTTCCACCGGCTCCATGCGGTAGATCGGCGTCGGCTTGCCGTCGCGATCCTCGATGACCAGGTAGATGTAGCCATCGGGCCCCTGCCGCACGTCGCGGATGCGCCCCTGCCCCTGCACGAGCGTTTCCGCGTTCACCACGGTGTGACCCTTCATGGTGAGCCGCGCGAGCTGCTGCCCGGCCAAGCCGCCCGCGAAGATGTTGCCCCGCCACGCGGGGAACTTGTCGCCCGTGTAAATCATCAAGCCCGAGATGCCGATGGAGGGCACCCAGACGTGGGTGGGCTGCTCCATCCCCTCGCGGTGCGTCCCCTCGTGGATGGCCTTGCCCGTGGTGTAGTTCACGCCGAAGCCGACGACGGGCCAGCCGTAGTTCTTCCCGGGCTGGATGCGGTTCAGCTCGTCGCCGCCCTGCGGGCCGTGCTCGTCGGCCCACACGTCGCCGGTGGCGCGGTCGATGGCGATCCCCTGGACGTTCCGGTGTCCGTAGCTCCAGATCTCCGGCTTCGCGCCCGCGCGATTCACGAACGGGTTGTCCGCGGGCACGCGCCCGTCGTCGTGCAGGCGGACGATGGTGCCGTGATGGTTCGTGAGGTCCTGCGCGGGGTGCGCCTCGAGATTTCCCTCGGGCGGCACCTGCCGATCACCCAGCGTCAGGTACAGGAAGCCCTTTCCGTCGAAGGCGATCTTGCCGCCGTAGTGCCCGCGGCCCCTCGACACCGACTCGAAGAGCTGCGTCACGTTGGTGAGGCGATCGTTCTCGAAGCGCCCGCGGACCAGCGCCGTAGTGGACTGCTTCTCCCCCTGCGGCTTGGAGTAGGTGAGATAGAGCATCCGGTTCGTTGCGAAGTCCGGGTGCGGCGCCACCTCGAGGAGGCCGCCCTGCCCCTGGTGGAACACCTCGGGTACGCCCGCGACGGCGTTGGGCAGCAGCTTCCCCTGCCGGATGATGCGCAGGCGGCCGGGTCGCTCGGTGACGAGCGCCTCGCCGCCGGGCAGGAATGCCAGCGACCACGGCTGCACCAGGCCCTCTGCGTACGTCACCAGCCGGTAGTCGTGCAGGGCTGAGCGGAAGACGTCCTGCGCCGTCAGCGCGGCGCCGCCGGTCAGCACGAGAGCAAGCGCGAGCATTCTCACCACGGGTCGTGCCATGTCGTTCTCCTCGATCGGGCATTATCGTCCATGCGGGCCCGGTTATCGGCGGCGGTGGGGCGCCCGGGCGCGTTGTCGTTCCTGCCGGAAGTGGCGCGGCGTGGTGCCCGCCTCCCGGCGGAAGAACCGCGTGAAGTACGCCGGATCCCTGAAGCCGAGCTCGCGCGCGACCATGAACGCCGGCATCTCGCCGTAGCGCAGCATCCGCTTCGCCTCGAGCACCAGGCGCTGGCGGATCAGCGCGCCCGCCGACTGGCCGAGGTGCCAGCGGCAGAGCGCGTTCAGGTGTCCCGGCGTCAACCCGACGTCGGCGGCGTACTCGCTCACGCGGTGACGCCGCGGGAAGTGCTGTTCGATGAGACGCTGGAACCGGTCGAGCGCGGCATGCGGCCCCGTGACGGCAGAGGCGGCGTGGCGCGCGGCGTACCAACGGCCGAGCAGCACCAGCATCTCGTAGAGACGGGCACGGATGAGGTCTGGCGTGTCGGGTTGCAGCGTCCGGACCTCGGCGGCCATCGCGTGAAAGGCGCGGAGGAATGCTCGGCGCTCCCCGCGCGTCAGGCGCAGCGCGCCCTCGGCCGCCCTGGCGCCGAAGTACGGAAACTGGTCGAGGAAGCGCACGTCGCGAAACGTCTCGCTCACGAAGTCCGCGGTGAAGAACACGCACGCGCCGTCCAGATCCGACACCGCCCATCGCCGTACCTGGCCGGGCCTGGTGAAGAGCACGACCCCCGGCGCCACGGCATAGGTCCGGTCGTCGAGCTGGTAGGTCCCGCGCCCGCGCGTGACGAGCAGGATGTCGTAGAAGGTCAGTGTATGGGGTGTGGGCGTGGGGTCGAAGGCCGGCATGTCGGACAGGAAGGCGGCATCGACGAGCAGCTCGCGCCCGTACTTGGCCCGCTGGAATGTCACGGATCGGGGTCGCGCCCGACGCGCCCGGCTCGCAGGTGCGGCCGCCATCGTCGAAAAATACCAGAAGATCGCCGGCGCGCACAGGTCCGCGGCGCACGGCCAGCCGTAATGTTCGCCAGAGGAGGACTCACCTGTGGAGACGCTCTGGCAGGATGCCCGCCTGGCCCTTCGATCGTGGCGACGTCGACCGATGCTCGCTGCGGTGATTGTCATCACCCTCTCCCTGGGGCTGGCTGCCCTGTCGCTGGTCGCCACGGTCGTCGACGACGTGCTGCTGGCGCCGCTGCCGTTTCCTGACGCAGGCCGCCTCGCCGTCGTGCGCGGTGCGCTGCCCGGACTGGGCCAGCCGGCATCCGCGCTGTCCGGCCCCGAAGTGGAGGCCGTGACGACGCGCGCGCGCAGCCTCGAGGTGGCTGGGGGCGTCTGGGCCCGGCCGGGTGTCATCGGCCGCGCCGAGACCGCCGCCGAGATCGAGGTGGGATGGATCACGCCAGGTTTCCTCGAGGCGCTGGGCGTGCAACCCCGGATTGGCCGCCTGCCCACCCGCGAGGAGCATCTCCGCACCGACGTGATCGTGCTGGGTGACGAGCTCTGGCGCGAGCGCTTCGGCGGCGACCCCGCCATCGTCGGGCGCCGCATCGATTTCGATGACGAGCCGCGCACGGTCGTGGGCGTGATGCCGCGAGGGTTCCGCATGCTCTTCCCTCCGGAAGATGGCGTGCCCGAATCGGTGCAGGCGTGGCTGCCCTGGGGCGAGGACGTCGGAGGCATGTCGCGCACGTTCCGCGTGTTCACCGTGGTCGGCCGGGCCGCCAGCGGCGCCAGCATCGCCACGCTCGACTCGGAGCTGCGGGCTGTCGCCGTCGGGGTCGCGACCGAGAGCGTGGACTACGCGAAGTCAGGGTTCGCGCTGTCGCCCGTGCCGCTCGACGCCGCGTTGGTGGCCCCGGTGCGGGCGACCCTGCTGCTGCTCTTCGGCGCGGTCGCACTGGTCTTCGTCATCGCGATCGCGAACATCGCGAACCTGCTGCTGATCCGCTCGATGGAGCGCACGTCGGAGTTCGCCATGCGGATGGCCCTCGGGTCTGGCGCGCGGCGGTTGTGGCGGCAGATCATCACCGAGAGCGCGCTCCTCGGCATCGCGGGCGCGGCGTTCGGCCTGTGGCTCGCCTACGCCGGAGTGGCGATCCTGCACCAGCTGAGCCCGACCGGCGTGCCGCGGCTCCAGGACGTCGCGGTGGACCGCGTCACGCTGGCCCTGGCTGCGGCCACGACCGTGCTGTCCGTGCTGGTCCTCTCATGGGTGGCCGCACGACAGGCGCTGTCGGGCACGCCGCTGCTGCAGCAGTCGGCCCGGGGCTCGTCGCACCGGTCGAGGCCCGCCCAGCAGCTGCTGCTCGTCGCGCAGGTGTCGCTGTCGGTGATCCTGCTCTGCGGTGCCGGCCTGCTGGCGCGCAGCGTCCTCCTGCTCAATCGCGTCGATCTCGGTTTCGACCCGGTCAACGTCGTGTCCGTTCGGCTGTCGCTGCCGGACGCGCGGTATCCGTACCGGACGGCCGGGCCGGCGATTGGCGAGTTCTACCGGCGGCTGGACGAACGGCTCGCGGCGCTGCCGGGCGTCGTGGCGGCGGGCGCCACGCTCGGGCCGCCGTTGTCCGATCTGCCCATGCGCCCGAAGCCCTACGCCTATCGCGTGCGTGGCGGCGAGGTGGAGTGGGGATCGCTGGCGGCCGACTACCGGACGGTGACGCCCGGATGGTTCACGGCGGTGGGCGCGCGGCTCGTCGCGGGCCGCGTCTTCGACGATCGCGACCGCTGGGATGGGCCCATCGCGGTCGTCGTGGACACCGCGCTCGCGAACAGGGCGTGGCCCGGCCAGGATGCGATCGGCCAGCCCGTGCGCGTGGAGCTCTTCAGGGAAGGCGTCTTCGGGCCGCACTGGGGACAGGTGGTCGGTGTCATCGACCCGATCCGCCTCAACAGCCTCGTCGCCGCCGGCCGCGAGCAGGTGTACGTCGCGCACCACCAGTCGCCCCAGCGCACGATGTTCCCGGCCGTCCGGGCCGCCGGCGACCCGCTTGCGCTCGTCGGCTCGGTGCAGGCCGCCGTCCGGAGCCTCGAGCCGGATCTGCCGATCTTCGAGGTGCGGCTCGCCGGCGACTATGTCGCGATGGCGACGGCCCGCACGCGGCTGGCCACGATCGGGCTGGGCCTCTTCGCGATGCTGGCCGTGGTGCTGGCCGCGGCCGGCCTGTTCGCGGCCATGGGCGCGTCGGTCGGGCGGCAGCGGCGCGAGATAGGCATCCGCCTCGCCCTTGGCGCATCGCCGATGACCATCTTCGGCTGGACGCTCGGACGAGGCCTGCGCGTGACGGCGGTGGGCGTCGGCCTCGGCCTGGCCGGAGCCGTGGCCCTGTCGCGCTCGCTGGCCAGCCTGCTGTTCGGCGTGAGCCCGACCGACCCGCTGACCCTGGCAGCGGTATCGGTGCTCGTCACGCTGGTGGCGGCAGCCGCGTGCTGGCGTCCCGCCGCGCGCGCGGCAC
>JBFWQE010000174.1:0-11330 GCA_050249615.1 Vicinamibacterales bacterium | reverse complement strand
TCCGCCGCGCGATATTCCTGCCTGAGGTCCCGGGCCAGCTGCGCATCCGAGTCGCCGATCTTCACCGCGCACACGCCGCTCGCCGTGGTCGCGACGAGCAGGCGGCCGAGCGGGCAGGGCACGATGGAGTACGCCATCTGCATCCCCGCGCCGCCCCGCCGATACACCGATGGCGGCATCCCGCGCGTGGCGGCACTCTCGTACACGCGGCTCGGCGATCCGTACCCGGCCGCGTAGATGGCCGTCGTCACGTCCTCCCCACGGCGGAGGCCGGCGCGCAGCCGGCGGGCGCGGCACGCGGCCTGGAACTCACGCGGCGAAACCCCGACCAGCGCCTTGAAGCGCCGCTGCAGGTGCGACGGGCTCATCGACGCCACGCGGGCCAGCCTCGCCAGCGTCACGGGCTCGTCCGCATGCGCGGCCAGGTAGGCCGACACGCGGCGTACCGCGTCCATCCCGGCCACGCCGGTGTCCACGGCGTCCGGCGTGCAGCGCTTGCAGGGCCGAAAGCCCTCGGCCCGTGCCGCCGCGGGGGTGTCGAAGAACCGAACGCGGTCCGCACGCGGGCGACGGCTGGGGCAGCTCGGCCGGCAGTACACACCGGTCGAGGTGACTCCATAGACGAACGAGCCGTCGGCGTGCGCGTCGCGCGCCGCCAGCGCCTTCCACCGCGGATCCAGTCCCGTGCCCTGGGCCATGTCGACGAGTTCATGCTGCATCATGAGGGGCACGATATGCCACCGCCCCCAGGCCCCGCGATCCGCGGATTGCGGGCAGAGTAGCCGGCGCGCCAGCCGCGCGCGATCCAAAGGGCGGGCGAAGGCGGGATAATCGTTCCAGCATGAAGACGCTTTTCCGCGTGGCCCTGGCGCTCGTCGCGCTCGTGCTCCTCGTCGCGATCGCGGGCGGGTGCTACGCGCGGGCGCAACTGCGGGCCAGCCTGCCGGTGGTGGAGGGCACGCGCACCGTCGCCGGGCTCTCGGCGCCGGTGACCATCGCGCGCGATGCGCTTGGCGTGCCGGCCATCGACGGCGCAACCCGCGAGGACGTGGCGCGCGCCCTCGGGTTCCTCCACGCGCAGGATCGGTTCTTCCAGATGGACCTGCAGCGGCGCCAGCCGGCGGGCGAGCTGAGCGCGCTCGTCGACGAGCGCGCCTTCCAGGCCGACGCCGAGATGCGCGTGCACCGGTTCCGCCGCGTGGCCGAAGCGGCCTACGCACGCACCGCTCCGGAGTGGAGAGCCATCCTCGACGCGTACACGGCCGGGGTGAATGCAGGATTGACCGGGCTCGGTGCCCCGCCCTTCGAGTACCTGCTGCTGCGCACGACACCCGAGCCGTGGAAGCCGGAGGACTCCATCCTCACGGTGCTCGCGATGTTCCAGTCGCTGCAGGGCCGCCAGGCCATCTTCGAGCGGACGAACCAGCAGCTGCGCGACGCGCTGCCCGAGCCGATGTTCCGCTTCCTCGCGGCCACGGGGTCGTCCTGGGAGGCGCCGGCTCTCGGCGAGCCGCTCTCGCGCCCGCCGGTGCCGGGGCCCGACGTCCTCGATCTCCGAACGCCCGGCGCGGCGCCTCGGCCCGCGGCCTCGAGCCATCCCGCAGCGCCGCGAACGGACCCGGCGTGCGGGCCCCTCGCGTGGCCCTCGCGCGTCGCGCTCACCTGCGACGAGGCGGCCACCCTCGGCTCGAACAACTGGGCCGTGGACGGCGCACGCAGCGCGACCGGCGCGGCGCTCCTCGCCAACGACATGCACCTGGGGATCTCGGTGCCGAACATCTGGTACCGCGCGTCGATGGCGTTTCCCGATCCAGCCGATCCGCTCGCGCGCACGCGGCTGGTCGGCGTGACGCTGCCCGGCCTGCCGGGCATCGTCGTCGGCAGCAACGGCTTCGTCGCGTGGGGCTTCACCAACACCGGCGGCGACTGGAGCGACCTGGTGCGCATCGAGCCGGATCCGCGCGATCCCGCCCTCTATCTCTCGCCGGATGGGCCGCGGCCGTTCCATGTGTCCGAGGAATCCATCGCCATCAAGGATGCGGCGGCACGGGCCGTCAGCGTGCGCACCACCATCTGGGGCCCCATCGTCTGGAAGGACAGCAGCGGCCGGGAGTACGCGCAGCGGTGGGTGGCGCACGACCCCGACGTGCTCTCGAGCGACCTGACGCGCCCGGAGCGGACCCGGACCGTGGACGAAGCCCTCGTGGCCGTGGCGGGGCTGGGCATTCCCAACCAGAACGTCGCCATCGCCGATCGCACCGGCCGGATCGCGTGGACCGTGGGTGGCGCCATTCCCCGGCGCCGGGGCCTCGACGGCTTCACGTCCGAGTCGTGGGCGGACGGATCACGGGCGTGGGACGGCTACCTGCAGCCCACGGAGTTCCCGCGCATCGTGGATCCCGGCAGCGGTCGCATCTGGACCGCCAACGCGCCGGTGGTGGATGGCGCGATGCTCGGCATCATCGGCGACGGCGGCTACGCGGAAGGCATCCGCGCGCGGATCATCCGCGACCGGCTGATGTCCATGGAGCGCGCGACGACGAACCAGATGCTCGACGTGCAGATGGACGACTCCGCCCTGTTCCTGGATCGCTGGCGCACCCTCGCGCTGACCACGCTCGACTCCCGGGTCGCGAGCGGCAGCGGCGACTCGCTGCAAGGGGCGCGCGCCGAGTTTCGCCGGCTGCTCGAATCAACGTGGACGGGGCGAGCCTCGCCCGACTCTGTGGCGTACCGGCTGGTGCGCACCTTCCGCGGGCAGGTGGTTCGCGCCGTGCTGGGCTTCGTCACCGCGCCCGCGCTGGCCAGGGATCCGTCATTCGACTACGCGCGGCTGCTCAGGCCCGAGGGGCCGGTCTGGCAGTTGGTGACCGAGCGGCCGTTTCACCTCCTCGAGAGCCGCTACGCGTCGTGGGACGAACTGCTGCTCGGCGCCATCGACGCGGCCATCGTCGAGCTGACCGAGGACGGCCGTTCGCTCGACAGCCGCACGTGGGGCGAGGCCAACCGCGCGCAGATCGCGCACCCGCTGGCCTCGGCCGTCCCGCTCCTCGGCCGCTGGCTGGCCATGCCCGAGGATCCGCTGCCGGGCGACGTGTTCACGCCGCGCGCGCACTCGCCACGCACGGGGCCCTCCGAACGCATGGTGGTCTCCCCCGGCCGGGAGGAAGAGGGCATCCTGCACATGCCCACGGGCCAGAGCGCACACCCGCTCTCGCCGCACTTCGACGACATGCACCGTGCATGGCTGGCGGGTCAGCCCGTGCCGCTGCTGCCAGGTCCACCCCGGCACACGCTGACATTGACGCCGTAAGGCAGCCCAATCACAATTCTGTCTGGTCGCGTCCGGAACCCGCACACCATCCCCGCGTCGGCCGTCCGTTTCGTCGCCCCCAAACCCGGCGTGATCCTTGCTCAGTGCCGCGGCATGTCCAGACGAACGACTCGCGCGCTGCACGGAATCGCCGCCCTTTGCATCAGCCTCGCCCTCGGTGGGCAGGCATCAGCCGAGCCCACCACCACCTCTACCCTGGGCTGGGCCATCAACGGCATCGTCAGCGAAGTGGCCCGCGCGGGTGACGTCGCGTTCGTCGGTGGATCGTTCGGCACGGTGGCGCCGGCGCCCAACCTGGTTCACGGCTTCGCAACGTTCGCCACCGACTCGGCTGTCCCGGTGCTGCCAAGCCTCGACGTCAACGGTCGCGTGCGCGCAGTCGTGGCACTGCCCGGGGGCGGGTGGCTCATCGGCGGCGAGTTCACGCAGGTGAATGGCCAGGCACGCAGTCGCCTCGCGCGCCTGCTCGCGGACGGCACGCTGGACCCCGCGTTCACGGTTTCCATGAACGGAACGGTGTGGACGATGGCCGTCAGCGGCGTGCGCGTGTTCGTCGGCGGATCGTTCACCACGGTGAACGGCTCGCCCCGGCTCCGGATGGCCGCGCTCGACGCTGCGACGGGAGCACTCGACGCCACCTTCACCCCGGACGTCGAAGGCGGCTCGAGCCCGTCGGTGTGCAGCCTCGTGGTGGGTGGGGGCACTGTGTACTTCGGCGGCTCGTTCGCAATGGTCAACGGCGCCTCGCAGGCCAACCTCGGCGCGGTGGATGCGACCACCGGCGATTCCGCGGCCGGGTTCAGCGGCACGGCAGACGGCCGCGTCAACGCGCTCGCAGCCACCGGCACGGCGCTCGTGGCCGCCGGCGAGTTCCTGAACATCGGCGGCGAGGCGCGTCGGGGGGTTGCGCGACTGGTCGCGGCGACCGGGCTGGCCGACGCCGCGTTCGATGCCGGTGCGGACGGCAGCGTCGCGACGCTGGCCTTGTCGGGCACGACGGTCTTCGTCGGCGGATCGTTCGGGCACATGGGCGGCCAGCCGCGAGAGCACCTCGCGCAGCTGAGCCTCGCCGACGGCAACGCGACGCCGTGGAACCCCGGCGCCAACGCCGACGTTCAGAGCGTGGCGGTCGCCGGTACGGCGCTCGTGGTCGCCGGCGACTTCGACGAGGTCGGTGGCGCGGAGCGTCTCTACCTCGCGGCGCTCGACACGACGAGCCCGGCCGGTGCCGCCCTGCCCTGGAACCCATCGCTCAACGACGGCGCCGACTTCGTCCACGTGGATGCCGCGGGCCACGTGTTCACGTCGGGCAGCTTCAACTTCTTCGGCGCGGTGAAGCGCGAGAACCTGGCGGCCATCGACCTGCTCACCGGCGAGCTGCTGCCATGGAACCCGGGCGCCAATGGCTGGATCCGCGCGCTCGATGTCCTGGGCAACACCGTGTACATCGGCGGCGACTTCACGACCATCGGCGGCGAATCGCGTGCGTACATCGCCGCGCTCGACGTGGTGACTGGCGCAGTGTCGTCCTGGACCGCCGAACCGAACGCCCGCGTGAACGGGCTGATGGTCTCGGGCAACGCGATCTACTTCGTCGGCGAGTTCTCGCAGGTGAAGAACAGCACGTCGCGCGGGCGCGGCGCGGCCGTGGCCGTCGATGGAACGGTGCTGCCGTGGAATCCCGCGGCCAACGCGGCCGTCGAGTCGCTCTTCGTCGAGGGCGAGCGCGTCTACCTGGGCGGCGACTTCACCACCCTCGGCGGCGTGTCGCACGAGCGGCTCGGCGCGGTGGACGCCACGACGGGCGCCGAGGTCACGGCCTTTGCGCCGTCGGTGAACGGCCCGGTGTACCGGGTCGACGCGCAGGACGGCCTCGTCTTCTTCGGAGGCGATTTCAGCCTCGTCAACGGCTCCACGCGCGACAACGCGGCGGCGGTGAAGTCCGCGCCCGGCATGCTCGACGATGGGGAGCTCCAGGGATGGAACCCGCAGGTCGGCGGCCCGGTGTACGACATCGATGCGTTCGGTGACGATGTGTACCTGTCTGGCGGGTTCGGCTCGGTGGGCGGCGAGTCGCGACCCGGGATTGCCATGGTGGACGCGCTCGCGGGCGGCGGGGCGGTCCGCGCGTGGGAACCGGAGGATGTGAGCGGCGGCGCGGTTTCGGTGATCGACACCTCCGAGACGGCGGTGCTGTTCGGGGGCCTGCTGAACAATCTCGACGGCATCAGCATCGGCGCCGTGCTCTACCCCGAGGCCGGCCTCGTCGGGGCGCCGCCGCCGCCAACCACGCCGGAGATTCTCCTCCGCGGCTCGCGGCTGACGATGTCCTGGAATGCGCCGCCGCTCGGTGCCAGGCCCTCGGCGTACGTCATCGAAGGCGGCAGCAGCCCGGGTGGCCGGAACCTGGCGAACTTCTCCACCGGCAACACCGAGACGTCGTTCACGGCTGACGGGCTCGCCGCCGGCACCTATTTCGTGCGCATGCGCTCGGCGAATGCATTCGGCGCCGGCGCGGCAACGCTGGAGCAGGCGCTCGTGGTGGGCGCGGCGGGATGCTCGGGGCCACCTGCGCCGCCGCTCGACCTGCAGGCATCGGTCACCGGCTCGACGGTCAGCGTGACATGGCGCGAAGCGCCGCAGTCGATCGCCACTGCCTATCGGCTCGTCGCCGGCACGGCCAGCGGCAGCAGCGACATCGGCACCTTCGACGTGGGCGGCACCACCTCTTTCTCGACCACCGCGCCGCCGGGCGCCTACTTCGTGCGCGCGCAGGCCGTGAACCCGTGTGGCGTCGGGGCGCCATCGGCGGAGGCGGTCGCGGTCGTGGGCAGTGTGGCCGTGCCGCCGGGACCGGTCTTCGCCCTGTCGGGCGACGCCTCGGGATCGACGGTGTCTCTCGAGTGGGCCGCGCCGTCGGTGGGCACCGGCCCCTTCCAGTACCGCGTGGAGGCGGGCAGCGCCCCAGGGCTCTCGAATCTGGCGACCCTCACGGTGCAGGCGCCGGCATTCGCGACGGCTGGCGTGCCGCCGGGCATCTACTACGTGCGCGTCCGCGCGATTGGCGCCGCCGGCGTGGGCCCCGCGAGCAACGAGATCGTCGTCGTGGTGCAGTGACGACCTGGAGGCCGAGGGGTTCGAAGTCGACGGGCGGCGCGGGCTGCGCCGGGCACTCGGATGCGCTTGCGAGAGGCGCGCGCCCGGCGGCTGGGAACGGCCCGCGTTGAACGCGACTTCGAGCCTCGCGGGCTCGCGGCGGGCGGGCGTCAGAGGACGGCGCGCGCCGCGAGCACGCGTTCCATCGCCTGCTCCACCGTATCCGCCACCACCGTGATGTGGCCCATCTTCCGGCCCGGGCGCGGGTCGTCCTTGCCGTACAGGTGCAGCGCGGCGCCCGGCACCGCGAGCGCCGCGTCCCAGTCGGGCTCTCCCTTGGCCCAGAGCTCGCCCAGCAGGTTGGCCATGGCCGCGGGCCGCGCCTGCGCGGTGGATCCGAGCGGCAGCCCGCAGACCGCCCGGACCTGCTGCTCGAACTGGCTGGTGGCGCACGCCTCGATGGTGAGGTGGCCGGAGTTGTGCGGCCGCGGCGCGATCTCGTTCACGAGCAGCTCGTGATCGCGGGTCACGAAGAACTCGACGCACAGCACCCCGACGTACCCGAGCTCTTCCATCACGCGGCGCGCCAGGGCGGCAGCCTGGGCCGCCACGGCCTTCGGCACGCGCGCGGGCGAGATCGAGACGTCGAGGATGTGGTTGGCGTGCTGGTTCTCGATGGCGCCGTAGTCGACCATGGCGCCGTCGAGTCCGCGGGCGGCCACCACCGAGACCTCGCACGCGAAGTCGATCACGCGCTCGACGACGGCCTCCTGGTGCCCGATCACGCCCCACACGTGCTCGGCCTGCTCGATCGCGGTGATGCGATGCTGTCCCTTGCCGTCGTACCCGAACGCGGCCGTCTTGACGATGGCGGGCAGCCCCACGGTGCCGAGTGCCACCGCCAGCTCGTCGAGCGACTGCACGCGCGCAAACGGCGGGACAGGGAAGCCGCGATCCGCCAGGAAGGCCTTCTCGCGCGCGCGCTGCTGCGTGATGTGCAGCGCGGCGCCGCTCGGCCGCACCGGCGCGATCTCGGCAGCGGCGGCGGCAGCCTCCGCTGACACGTTCTCGAACTCGAAGGTCACGACGTCCACGCCGCCGACGAAGGTGCGGATGGCGTCCAGGTCCTCGTAGTCCGCGGTGATCTCGAGGTCGGCCACCTGGCCGGTGGGCGTGTCGATGCCCGGCGACAGCGTGTGCACGCGGTAGCCCATGCGGCGCGCGGCCAGTGCCATCATGCGGCCCAGCTGGCCGCTGCCGAGCACACCAATCGTGCCGCCGGGATGGACGATGCGGTTCACGGCAGGTCCGCGGCGCGCACCTTCGCGGCCTGCTCCTCGCGGAACGCGCGCAGCTTCTCGCGAAGATCGGGCCGCGTGGCGGCGAGGATGGCAACCGCGAACAGCCCGGCGTTGGTGGCACCGGCCTTGCCGATGGCCATCGTGCCGACGGGGACTCCGCCAGGCATCTGCACGATGGAGAGCAGCGAGTCCAGCCCCTGCAGCGCCGCGCTCTGCACGGGCACGCCCACCACGGGCAGGACCGTGTGGGCGGCGACCATCCCCGGCAGGTGCGCCGCACCGCCGGCGCCGGCAATGATCACCTGTACGCCCCGCTGCTCGGCCGCCTGCGCAAACTCTGCCATCCAGACCGGCGTGCGATGCGCCGACACCACGGCCTTCTCGTAGGGCACCCCGAAGCGCTCCAGCTCGCGGGCCGCATGAGCCATGGTGTCCCAGTCGGACGTCGATCCCATGATCACGGCCACGAGCGGTGTGGAAGACGGCATCGGAACGGAAGTATATTGCAGCCGCACAGGGCGTTCCGAGGACTCGGCACCCGCACCCCGGCACCCCTGCATCCCTGCACGCCTGCACCCCTGCACCCTGCACCCTGCACCGTTATGGAATGGCTCAACTACCACCACCTGCTCTACTTCTGGATGGTGGCGCGCGAGGGCAGCATCGCGCGCGCCGGCGAGCAGCTGCGCCTCGCGCAGCCGACCATCAGCGGCCAGATCCGCATGCTGGAGGATCAGCTCGGCGAGAAGCTCTTCCAGCGCTCGGGCCGCAACCTCGTGCTCACCGACGTCGGGCGCCTGGTCTTCGAGTATGCGGATCAGATCTTCGCGCTCGGGCGCGAGATGCTCGACACGCTCAGGGATCGGCCCACGGGCCGCCCCATGCGGTTCCAGGTGGGCGTCACCGACGAGGTGTCGAAGATCATCGCCTGCCGCTTCCTGCAGCCTGCCCTGGCCATTCCCTCCCCCGTCCACATCGTCTGCCGTGAGGGCTCCTTGGACAGGCTCGTGGCCGACCTCGCTACTCATGACGTGGACCTGGTCCTGGCCGACGCGCCCATCGGGCCGACCGTGAAGGTCAAGGCGTACAACCACCTTCTGGGCGAATCGCCCATCACGATTTGCGGCGCCCCGAAGCTGGCCGCGTCGTACCGACCGCGGTTCCCTCGCTCGCTCGACGGCGCACCGTTCATCCTGCCCACCGAGACCAAGACCCTGCGCCGCTCCATGGACCAGTGGTTCGACCGCCAGGGCTTTCGCCCGCGCATCGTCGGCGAGTTCGACGACTCCGCGCTGCTCAAGACGTTCGGGCAGGCCGGGGCCGGGCTGTTCGCGGTGCCGAGCGCGGTGGAGGCGGAAGTCGTCCGGCAGTACGGCGTGACGGCGATCGGCCGGTTGGAGGACGTGAAGGAGCGCTACTACGCGATCTCGGTGGAGCGACGGCTCAAGCACCCGGCGGTGGTGGCCGTGTCGGAAGCCGCCCACGGGGTGCTCGCGCCGTCGCGAAAGAAGTAGACGGAACCTTCGTGTCGGGAGTCGGGCTTGCCCGCCCAAGCCTCGGCGCAGGCGGGAGTCGGCGGAGTGGCGAGAGGACCGGGGCGTCGTGCCGGAGCGCCGGTGACCCCTCACATCCGGAGGGGGCGGCGCCCCGGGACGACGCCCCGGGCGGGGATTACGCCGCGAAGGCGCGTGACGCGCGAGCCAGGGCTCGCAGCCGCGCCACGCGATCCTCCATCGGCGGGTGCGTGGAGAAGAGACGCGTGAACCCACCCGCACCGGCAAACGGGTTCACGATGAAGAGGCTGGCCGTCGCTGGCCGGGCGGCCTCCGTGGGGATGAGCGCGGTGCCCTGGTGCAGGCGCTCCAGGGCGCGCGCCAGCGATTCCGGGTCCCCGGCGAGACGCGCGCCGAGCTCGTCGGCCATGTACTCGCGCGAGCGCGAGATGCCCAGCTGCACCAGCGTCGCCGCGATGGGCGCCACGATGGCCATCACCAGCGCGCCAATCGGCGAGCCGCCCTCCTCGTCGCTGGACTGCCCGCCCCCGAACAACGCCGAGAACTGCAGGGCGTTTCCGACGAACGACACCGCCGCCGCCATGGCCGCCGCCACCGACGCGACCAGGATGTCGCGGTTGGCGATGTGCGCAATCTCGTGCGCGATGACGCCGCGGACCTCCTGGCGCGGCAGCAGGCGCAGCAGGCCCGTCGTCACCGCGACCACGCCGTGCTCGGGGTTCCGTCCGGTGGCAAACGCGTTGGGCTGTGCGTCGTCCACGAGATACAACCGCGGCGTGGGGATCCCGGCGCGCGCAGCCAGTTCCCGCACCATGCCGTGCAGCTCTGGCGCCTCCGCGGCACCGAGCGGCTGCGCCCCGTGCATCCGCAGCACGACGCGGTCGGACCAGAACCAGGCGCCGAGGTTCAAGGCCAGGGCCAGCCCGACGAACACTGTCATGGCGCCCGGCCCCATGGCGCCGCCGATCGACACCAGAATGGCCGACAGGGCGCCGAGCAGCAGGAACGTCTTGAACGTGTTCATCCTCATCGTCTTCTTGACCTCGACGGCCAGTATGGAGCTGCCTGACAATTCGAACAATTAGGATGTTTGGCTCTCATCTATCGGTTTTCACGAACCATCGCCAAACGGGTGGAAAATGGCGTGATGACGAAGCGGGTTTCCCTCGTCACGCTGATCGTGGTGGCCCTGGGCGGGGTGCTGGCATCGGCCCAGGCGCCGGCGGATGCACCGCCCACGCGCCTCAGCGTGCCGTACACGCAGTTCACGCTGGCCAACGGGCTGCACGTGATCCTCCACCAGGACAGGACGGTGCCCGTCGCGGCGGTGAACGTCTGGTATCACGTCGGATCGGGCAGCGAGAAGCCCGGCCGCACCGGCTTCGCGCACCTGTTCGAGCACGTGATGTTCGAGGGCTCCGAGCACGTGGCCGAGGGGAACTTCGACAGCTGGCTCGAGGCGGCCGGCGGCAACAACAACGGCTCGACCTCGGTGGATCGCACCAACTACGTCACCGACGTCCCCAGCAACGCCCTCGAGCTCGCGCTCTTCCTCGAGTCGGATCGCATGGGCTACCTGCTGCCCACCCTCACCCAGTCGAAGCTCGACGGCCAGCGCGATGTGGTGAAGAACGAGAAGCGGCAGCGGGTGGACAACGCCCCGTACGGGCAGGCATTCATCGAGCTCGGCGCGATGCTCTATCCGAGCGGCCACCCTTACAGCTGGCCCACCATCGGCTCGATGGAGGATCTGTCGGCTGCCACGCTCTCCGACGTCGTGGAGTTCTTCAAGACCTACTACGCGCCGAACAACGCCAGCCTGGTCATCGCGGGCGATATCGAGATCGAGCCCACGCGCCGGCTGGTCGAGAAGTGGTTTGGCGGCATCCCGCGGGGGCCGGCGGCCCCGCCCCCCGCGCCCGCCCCGGCGACCCTCACGGAGGTGAAACGCAAGACGCTCGTCGATCGCGTGCAGTTGCCGAGGCTCTACATGGCCTGGCACACGCCGGCGTACTTCGCGCCGGGTGACGCCGCCATGGACAACGTCTCGAACCTGCTGACGGGCGGCAAGAACTCGCGGCTCTA
>JBFWQE010000173.1:0-11454 GCA_050249615.1 Vicinamibacterales bacterium | reverse complement strand
GAACTTTCGCAGGGCGAACATCAGTTGCCGGTCGTCGCTCACTGGGAGCGAAAGGGCCGGAGAACCAGCCCGGCCGAGGTGGAAGACCTGATCGAACCGACAGCGCAGCCCTTGCTGCTGCCACCTGGCAGCAGTGCCTTCCTCGGCCTGCGGGTGACCACGCCGGCAGGGGTGCTACGACCAGGAACCTATACGTTGACTGTGGACCTGATGGCAGCAATGGCCGAGACCAGAACGGAAGATGGATCGCTCTGGCGCCGGATGCCCTCCCATATCTGCTGCAGTGGCGGGCCTTGATGCCGCGTGATACGGGGGCGGCCCTCGAAGTGGGCCGATGCCTCCTGGAGGAAAGCCGCTGGTCGGAGGCAGAAGGGGCCCTGTTGCCAGCGCTCCAGATGGCTGTTCAGTCTCGTCGTCCGCAAGAGATCGAGCGGGTCGCGACAACGATGGCCGCCGCAAACCAAGGTATGGGGCGGCCACGCTTGGCTCTAGAGGCAGCGCTGCGCAGAGTTGGACTCTCGGAGGACGAAGTCCGAGAGGTGCTGAAACGGATTGAGTAGTCTGGGGTATCGCACCCCTGCACCCCTGCACCCAACCTGGCACACATCCTGCCCTGCCCGAGCCCGAGTGCACCTGACTGGACCGGCCTGAGCCGGAGTGAACGCCTATGAACCCACACACTTTGCACGGGAAATCTGCGTCTTCCGGTCGTCAGCACCATGGCCGACTGCATTGGCGCACACTTGCAGTTCTGCTCGGGGCTGTCCTGCTTTTGAACACCCCCGCTTCGGCGCGCCAGGGCATCACCCGGCAGGCCGCGGCGCACTTCCTCGAGCAGGCGACCTTTGGTCCGACGGCTGCTGATGTCGATCTGGTCGTCAGCGCGGGCTACGACCAGTGGCTGAACGACCAGTTCGCCATGCCCGAGAGCCCGATGCCGGACGACCCGGACGTGCGCGACGTCCGCAACCAGCTGTTCCTGAACATGGCCAATGGCCCGGACCAGCTCCGGCAGCGCATGGTCTTCGCCCTCAGCCAGATCATCGTGGTCTCGGCGAACAAGAACAACCGCGGCACGGAGCTCGCGCCCTGGGTCCGGATGCTGTCGCGAAACGCGTTCGGGAACTTCCGCACGCTGCTGCGGGACGTGACCCTGAGCCCGACGATGGGCAAGTACCTGGACATGACGTTCAGCCGGTGTGCGCGGAACACCGCGACGTGCCCGAATGGATCCACGACATCGGTGCCGAACGAGAACTATGCGCGCGAGCTGCTCCAGCTGTTCACGCTCGGCCTGTGGGAGCTCAACCAGAACGGCACGGTGAAGCTCAGCCCTGCGGGACAGCCGATCCCGACCTATACCCAGGCGACGCTGGTGGAGTACGCCCGCGCGCTCACGGGGTGGACCTACGCCCGCGTCGATGGCCAGGAGAACTTCCTCGTCGAGATGGTGCCGGCCATGACCAGCGGCGCGACGCCCCAGCCGCGGCACCACGACATCGGCCCGAAGACGCTGCTGAGCGGCGTGGTGCTCCCGGCCTCGGCCAACACGACCGACGCGCTCTACGCCGACATCGAAGGGGTCGTCGACAGCATCATGGCGCACCCCAACCTGGCGCCGTTCATCTCGACCCGGCTCATCCGCTCGCTGGTCACGAGCAACCCGAGCCCCAACTACGTCCAGCGCGTCGCCGCCGTGTTCTCCGCGACCAGCGGCGACCTGCGGGCGACGCTCACGGCCATCCTCACCGATCCCGAGGCGCGCAGCTTCACCATCACCGACGGCCGGCTCAAGGACCCGATTCTCCACATCCTGGGCCTGAGCCGCGCCCTCGGCATCCCGGTGGGCAACCCGAACGACATCCAGTGGAACTTCTCGAACCTCCTGCAGCTCCTGCTGACGCCGCAGACGGTGTTCAACTTCTACAACCTGCTGACGCCGCTGCCGGGCAACACCGCGATGTTCGGTCCCGAGTTCGGCATCTACCCGCCAGCGCTCGCCATCCAGCGGGCGAACTTCATCTACGGCATCCTGTACGAGTGGTACAGCAGCGTGTTCCCGATGGCGACCGTGCTGCCGACCTACCAGGCACAGGCAGCCGACCCGGCGGCCCTGGTCGAGACCGTCAACCAGAACCTGATGTTCGGGCGCATGTCCAACGACCTGCGCGACCTGTTCGTCGCGGCCACGGCGGCCATCACCGACAGCTCCGACGGCGGGATGCGCGAGCGGGCCCGCGGCGCCCTCTACCTGGCGGCGATTTCCAGCGAGTACTCGGTCTACTCCGACACCTCCGTCACCGGCACCAGCACCGTCCAGCCACCGACCGGCCTGGCCGTCTCATCGCTCGCCGGCAACACGGTTTCCATCAGCTGGCGCGCCCCGCTCATCGGGCCCGCGGCGACCGGTTACGTGCTCGAAGGGGGCGTCCGCCCGGGCGAAGTGCTGGCGAGCATTCCGATCAGCGGCACGACGCCGAGCTTCACCTTCAGCGCACCGCCGGGCGCGTTCTACATCCGGCTGCGGACGGTGGCCGGCGCCGCCCTGAGCCGCCCGTCCAGCGAGGTCCGGCTCTATGTCGGCGACTACTCGGGCCCCACGGCGCCGCGCTCGCTCTCGGGCTACGGCAACGGCTCCTCGGTCGTGCTGAACTGGCGGAATACCTTTGGCGGCGGCGAGCCGACGGGGATCACCGTGGACGTCACGCAGAACGGCGCCCGCGTGGCCAGCATCCCGATGCCGCTCACCGACACCTGGAGCTTCGACAGCGTGCCCGCGGGGACTTTCGGCTTCACGGTGCGGGCCACCAATGCCGTCGGCACCAGCGGGTCGTCGAACAGCGTGACGATGACGTTCCCGCTGAGCGGCTGCTCGTCGCCGAGGACGCCCGGATCCTTCACGACGGCGGCCAACGGGCGCGTCGTGTCGGCGCACTGGCTGGCGCCCACCAGCGGCACTGCGCCCACGCGGTACACCGTGGAGGCGCGGCTGCGCAACCCGGACAACTCGTACACGGCGCTGGGGCTGTTCCCGCTCACTGGGACCAACATCTCCAGTCCGGTCGCGCCGGGCCGCTACCAGCTGCGGGTCCGGTCCGAGAACATCTGCGGCAACAGCGGGTACACCAGCTGGCAGACCGTCACGGTGGAATAGGAGCAGCCATCACCATGGGTCACTCACACAACGTCCCCGCCCGGCGCAACTTCCTCAAGCTGAGCGCGCGCCTGGCCGCGCTGGGGCTCACGAGCCTTGGCGTCCAGCCCGCCCGCCGGTTCTTCGTCCGCGACGTGGAGGCGCAGGGTCGGGTCACCGACTACAAGGCTCTGGTCTGCGTGTACATGTTCGGCGGCAACGACGCCAACAACCTGATCGTGCCAGCCGACAACTACGCGGCGTACTCCGCGGCTCGCGGCGGCACGGCCGGCGTGGCCCTGGCCGCCAACACCCTGCTGCCGATTCCGGGACCCGGCGGCGCCACTTTCGGGCTGCACCCGTCGCTGACCGAGCTCGTGCCCATCTACAACGCCGGCTACCTGGCGTTCGTGCTGAACATGGGCGCGCTCAACCGCCCGCTGACGAAGGAGCAGTATCGCGCGGGCGGCAACAACCCGCCCAACCTGTTCTCGCACTCGGACCAGACCACGCAGGCCCAGACGGCCTCGGCCACCCAGTACACCGGATGGGGCGGACGCCTGCTGGACCTCTTCGGGGCCACCGATTCGCTGTCGGCGGTCTCGGTGTCGTCGCCGGCGATCTTCCTCGACGGCGCCGACGTGCGGAGCAACGTCATCCCTCCCGGGGCGAACCTTGGCCTGTACGGGATGAACTTCTGGCCGTCCAGCGCCTCGGATGCGCGGCGCCAGGCCGTGAATGCGATGGTGCTGATGGATGGCGGCAACCCCATCCGCGAAGCTGCGAACCAGATGTTCGCCGACGGCCTGCAGCTGGCCGACACCCTGTCGGCCAGCGGCGGATTGCCACCCGGCACGTCGGCCTTCCCGACGACGTCGCTGGGCAACCAGTTGCGCGAAGTGGCGCGGCTCATTCGCGTGCGCTCCCAGCTCGGGCCGGGTCGCCAGGTGTTCTTCTGCTCGATCGGCGGCTTCGACACCCATAGCGCCCAGTTGGGCACCCATGCCAACCTCCTGCGTGACCTGTCGCAGTCGCTGTCCGCGTTCGCCTACGCAACGCTGGACCTGGGGCTGGCGGGTAATGTCACCACGTTCACGCAGTCGGAGTTCAACCGCACGACGCAGACCAACGGCACCGGCACCGACCACGCGTGGGGCAGCCACCAGATCGTGCTCGGCGGCGCCGTGCGGGGCGGCATCATCGGATCGATGCCCAACTTCGAGTTGAACGGGCCTCACGATGTGTCGAATCGCGGCGTCTGGCTCCCGACGATCGGGACGGTCCAGTACGGCGCCACGCTGGGGCGCTGGTTCGGCGCCACGCCGACCGAGTTGGCGTGGGCCTTCCCGAATCTGCCTAATTTCGCATCGCCGGACCTCGGATTCATGCGCAGCTAGGCGATCAGAATTGTGATCAGTGTGCAGCCGCGGGGGCCGGATACAGGAGGGCTCTGATAAAGTTCCTCCCATGCGCATCCAGCCGCTCGTCGCCGTCGCCCTCGTCGCGCTGGCGGCCGCGCCTGCCGTCGCCCAGGAGCAGGTGACCGTCGTCAAGCGCGACAACACACGGTTCACGGGCCGGTTCGAGGCATGGAACCGCCCGAACAACCGCATCTACGTGCGCGTCAGCCAGAACGACCAGCGCATCGTGCCACTGACCGACGTGCTGATGTTCGAAGTCGGCGGCGCCGCGCAGAACCTGCCGCCGGTCGAGACCGAGGCCGCGCGCGGCAGCGACCACGTGCTCGTGTTGAACAGCGGGGAAGTGCTGCGCGGGCGCCTGCTCAACATCGAGGGGGGCGAAGGCTCGGACACGCCCAACGAGCCCCGCGTCGTCTCGTTCCAGCCGACGACGGGCGCCGAGCGCCGGGCCCGCATGTCAGAGGTCCGCCGCCTGTACTTCGGCAACTACCCGGCGCCGACCGTCGAAGAGCCGGTCCCGCCCGGCGCCGTCCGTGTGCGAGCCACGGCGGGATGGGTTCCGACGGGGGTCTTCATCGGCAAGGGTGACCGCGTGCAGTTCGCGGCCACCGGCGAGGTCCGCCTCTCGGCGGACGCGGAGGATCGAGCCAGCACGGCCGGCTCCCTGCGTGGACGCCGCGCGGAAAAGGCGCCTGCACCGCAGCTGCTGGCTGGCGCCCTCATCGGCCGGATCGGCGCGGCCGGCGCGCCGTTCGGCATCGGCAACATGACTCAGGCCCTGCCCATGGACGGGGTCGGCGAGTTGTTCCTCGCGGTGAACGACGACGAGCTGTCTGACAACCAGGGGGCGTTCGACGTGACGGTGCGGGTGATCAGGAGGCGATAGGCGCCGCCACATGGCCGCGACATCTCTCTCGGTCGCCCGGCTCCTTCAACTGCGGATCACCATTGCCTGGCAGGAGGCCGTGGCCGTGGTGAGTGCCGCCGAGGCGCTTTCCGCCGCTCAGGCCGTGCCCATCTCGCTCGAGCAGTGCTGCATCTCGACGGAGGGAGACGTGCGGCTCGCTCCACCGGGAGGCCCCGACGCCGGTCCCGCGCTTTCCTCGCTCCAGCTGCTCCAGGTCATGCTTGGCGGCGAGGCCTCGCTCGACGACCTGCGTGCGCTCGCCGTGACGACCGACGAGGGGCCGGCCGAGGATGGCGGCGACCGACGGCTGCGCGTCGACTTGCGCTGGTGCCTGGGCGCCAACCCGCGAATGGACATTGCCAGGCTGGCGGCGCGCGGGCTGGACGCCGGCCGGGGGCAACGCCTGGAAGGGCAGGCAAGCTCGGCCCGTGAACTTCCGCGCGACCGGCCGCTCGTGCGAACCAGGTCCCGGACCCCGGTTGAACGAGCCAGTCGGCGCCGGAGCCGGCCCGCGGTCACGGTGCGGGTGCAGCGTCTCTCGGCCGGGGCCGTGCTGGGCATCGCCGCCATCCTGCTCGCCATCGCCAGTGGTGCGGTCGTGACGCGGATGCTCGCCAAGGGCGCCGAGCGTCGACCCGAGCGCCAGGCGGTCTCCGAAGTCGCATCACGATCCCTCTTGGCTGGTGGAGAAGAACGCACACGCCGATTCGATGCCGCCGAACCCATGGTCTCCCCGGTGGGGACCAGACCCGCTGGGGTTGCGGGCTATACGGCCCATGACCTGGATGTCGAGCCCCCGCTGCTGCTGCATGCCCGGTTGCCGGCGGAACCGTGGAAGAGTGGTGGGGAGAGGCCTTCTGCGCTCGAGATGGTGATTGACGAGCAGGGCCGGGTGCGGCAGGTCTGGCTGGACTCGGTGGCCCCCTCTTCGAACGACCTCCTGATGGTCTCGGCTGCCAGGGCGTGGCGGTTTCGTCCCGCCACCCGGAACGGGCAGCCCGTGCCCTATGTCCTTCGCCTGCCCCTGACGCGCTGAGTTGGCCCCTGCGCCTCGGATGCCGCATTTCCTGATCCCGGCACTGGACGAGCAGAGCCCGTGCGGCCTTCGGATCGAGCGCACGGGTGAGTGCCTGGTCACCCGCCTCGAACTGGCGCTCGATTCGAAGGCCCGGACTCGGGGCCTGCTGGGCCGCGACAGGTTGCCGCCTGGACACGCCCTGGCCATCGCGCCCTCGCAGGGCGTGCACACATTCGGCATGCGCTTTCCGATTGACATCGTGTTTGTCCGGCGCGACGGGCGGGTCGTGCGCTGCCGGCGCGATGTCCCGCCCCGTCGAGTGGCCATCTGGCTGACCGCATTCGCGGTGATTGAACTGGCGGCGGGAGAGATTGGCCGGGCCGATTTGCGCGTGGGCGATAGGATCGTGGTCGATACGCGAAGTGTGCCAACATAAGACTCAATAGAACTTAACTGTCCTGGATGCCCACATCCGCCGACGATAGTCTGCCTGAGGGATGACTGTCTCGTCCCTCTTGCCCTTCCATCCGCCCAGCCTGCCGGGCATTCGGTCGTGATAACAGTCTAGTTTGCAGCGAGTTAGCCGGAGTCCGGCGTCCCGGCCGGGCAAGGGGTACCCAGCTTGCAGCGTTGTCGGCGCTCTGACAGATTTCGCCAGGCGCACCCGGGGATCGGGTGGTCTGCGATGGCCGCGGAACGAAGACGGGGGCCTTCCGCGGCACAAGGCTCCCCCCCCGACTGTGGAGTCCCGAGTATGAAGAACCTCCTGAAGCGCCTGCTGTCCGAAGATCGCGGGCAGGACGTGATCGAGTACGCGCTGCTCGCCGCGGGCATCAGCATCGTGGTGATTCCGATCGCCCCGGACATCGGCGCCCAGCTGGTGATCGCCTACAACAGCATCCTGGGCGCGGTGACCGACATCAACGCGGCCCCGTAACGTAGGGACAGCGACCTGGATGTCCCCGGCGCGTGCGCCGGGGACACTTTTCTCGAGGCACCCAATGCGACACCTTCTGCAACGGCTCATCTGCGACGAACGCGGGCAAGACGTCATCGAATACGCCCTGCTGGCTGCGGGCATCAGTATCGTGGTCATCCCGGTGGTCCCGGACATCGGCACGCAGCTGACCATTGCCTACAACGCCATCCTCTCGGCAGTGATGGACATCGTCTAGGGCAAGAACCCGAGCACGCGTCATGCGCTTCCTCCTGCTACGACTCATCCGCGACGAACGGGGACAGGACATCATCGAATACGCCCTGCTGACGGCGGGTATCGGCGTCGTGGGAATCGCGGCCTGGCCGGCCATCGCCGACGCCATCGGCGTGGCGTACCAGGGGTTCGACACGGGCACCCAGGACATCTGGGAGGTTCCCGATCCGGGGACGGGGCCGTGATGGTCGCCGAGCTCACGGCTCTCCTCATCGCCGGTGCGGCGTGTCTGACGGATCTGAGGAGCGCCCGCATTCCCAACGTGCTCACCTTTGGGGCCGTCGCGCTCGGGCTGGTGTTCCACGTGCTCACGCCGCCTGGCTCGGGCGCGGCCTTCGCGGGCGCGGGCCTCCTGGCTGGCCTGCTGGTGTTCTTCCCGTTCTTTGCCCTCGGCGCCATGGGCGCCGGGGACGTCAAGTTGATGGCTGCGCTCGGCGTCTGGATTGGCTGGCAGCCGACGCTGCAAGTGGCGCTCTATGGTGCGCTGGCGGGTGGCGTGCTGGCCGTGGGCGTCGCTTTGTGGCATGGCTACCTGCGGCAGGCGCTCCGGAACCTCCGCACGCTCTTCGGTCATTGGTGGCTGGTTGGCATCAGGCCGCTGCCCGAGCTGACGCTCGACGCGGGCAAGGGCCTCCGCCTGCCGTATGCTCTCCCCATCATGGTGGGACTGGTGGTCACGCTATGGCGCGCGTGATCCCTGCAGCGCTGGTGCGCTCCGAGCGCGGGGCGGAGCTCGTCGAGATGGCCCTGGTCACGCCCATCCTGCTCCTGCTGGTCATGGGCATCGTGGACTTCGGATTCCTGTTCCAGCGCTACGTCGTGTTGACCAACGCCGCGGTGGAGGGCGCGCGGGTGGCGAGCCTGCCCGGCTACACCGCCGCCGACGCGGAAGCGCGCGTCCAGGAGTACGCGACCGCCGGCGGCGTGCCCGGCGCGGTTACGGCCGTGGCCACGCCCGTGACGCTCCCCGGCGCCGGTGGCGGCACCTGGCCCGGCATGCAGATGACCGTCACCCACGTCTACACGCTCCAGTACATCACGCCCCTCGTCACGCTGGTGGGCGGGTCGACGGCGGCGTCCATCACGCTGACCGCCCGGTCGACGATGCGCCGCCAGGTGGCGGCCGCGCCCTAGCAGTCAGGTGGAGAACCCATGAACCGCACCAACCGAACGCTGATCGTCTTCCTGCTCTCCGTGCTGGTCGCGGGCGTGGCCAGCTTCTTTGTGTACCGCGCCGTGCAGCAGATCCCGGTGAGGGAGGTCGAGGTCAAGAGCTACCAGGTGGCGGTCGCTTCGAAGGCCCTGCCCGTTGGCACGATGCTCACGCCGAGCGACGTGCGCCTGGTGGCATGGCCGGCCAGCAGCCCGGTCGCCGGCGGCTATACCACGGTGGAGGAGGTCGTCAACCGCGGCCTCATCGCGTCGGTGGTCGAGAACGAGCCGCTGACGTCGGCCAAGGTCGCCGAGGCGGCGGCCGGGGCCGGGCTGCCGCCCACCATCACCGCGGGCATGCGCGCCATCTCGGTGAAGGTGAACGAGGTCATTGGCGTGGCCGGCTTCGTCGTGCCGGGCACGCGCGTGGACGTTGTGGTGACGCTGGCCAGGCAGGAGGACAGCGTGTCGCGGGTCGTTGTGACGAACGTGCAGGTGCTGGCGGCGGGGACGCGGTACGACCAGGAACAGGCCAGGGACGGCAAGCCGCTGCCCAGCACGGTCGTGACCCTGCTGGTGACGCCGCAGGACGCCGAACGGATTGCCCTCGCGTCGGCCGAAGGGCAGATCATGCTCACTCTGCGAAATCCGCTCGACACCGAGCCCACCGAGACCAAGGGCACGAGGATGGCGGCGCTCATGGGGGCGCCCGAGCCGCCGCCGGTCACGCGGGTCGTGCGCGGCGTCCCCCGCGCCGTGCCCCCGCCTGCTCCCGCCCCCGCGCCGCCGCCGGTCTACGCGGTGGAAACCATTCGCGCTGCGAAGCGCACCCAAGAGGTGGTGAAATGACATCTGCGAGCTGGTCTTCGGCCCTCCGGGCCGCGGCTGTCGGCCTCGTCCTGGCCGGCACGGTGAGTCGGGGGGCCGTTTCCGCCCAGGGTCCGGATTCCGCGGAGCGTGTCCTGCTCACCGCCGGGCGGTCCACGGTGCTCATTACCGATTTCGACATCACGCGCATCGCGATCACCGATCCGGAGATTGCGGATGCCGTGGTGGTGAGACCCCGCGAAGTGCTCGTGGACGGGAAAGGCGCGGGCACCGTCAGCCTCATCGTGTGGGGCGCCGACACGCGCAAGCACTACGACGTGGTCGTGGACAGGGGCGTGAGCACGCTGCAGCAGAACCTGCAGCAGCTGTTCCCGGGGGAGGCGATCAACGTCGGTATCACGGACGAGGCTGCGATTCTCTCGGGGCAGGTGTCGAGCAACGACGTGATGCTGCGCGCCGCCGAGGTGGCGCGCGCGGCCCTCCCGAAGTCGTCCATCGTCAACATGCTGCAACTCCCGAGCGGGTCACCCAGCAAGCAGGTGATGCTGCAGGTGCGGTTTGCCGAGGTGAACCGCAACGCGCTGCTGCAGGCCGGGCTGACCCTGTTCACGACCCGCACCGCTTTCACGTCCCGGTCCACGACGCAGCAGTTCGCGGCACCGAACTTCGAAGACGAGGGCAACGTCCAGGGCCTCGAGTTCACCGATTTCCTCAGCCTGTTCTTCTTCCAGCGCGAGGAAGGCATTGGCGGCGTGTTGAAGGCGCTGCAGGGCCGTGGCTTCCTGCAGAGCCTGGCCGAGCCCAACCTCATCGCCTACAACGGCGAGGAGGCCAGCTTCCTGGCGGGCGGCGAGATTCCGATCCCGGTGGTGCAGGGCATCTCGGGCCAGGTGAGCGTTCAGTACAAGGAGTTCGGCATCCGGCTCACGTTCCGGCCGACCATCGCCGGCGACGTCATCCGCCTGAAGCTTCGGCCCGAGGTGAGCTCGCTCGACTTCAACAACGGCGTGATCCTGCAGGGCTTCCGCATCCCCGCGCTGAACACGCGGCGGGCGGAGACGGATGTGGAGCTGCGGGACGGCCAGTCGTTTGCCATCGCCGGGTTGATGAACAACGTCTCGCAGACCGATCGCCAGGCCGTGCCGCTCCTGAGCCGGCTGCCCATCATCGGCAACCTCTTCAAGAGCAAGTCCGAGCGGGCCGAGCAGACCGAGCTGATGGTGCTCATCACGCCGCGCCTCGTGCGCGCGCTCGATCCGGACGAGGTCCCGCTGCTCCCGACCCGGCCGGGCGACTTCATCGACCCGTCCGAGGACGCCCGCCCCCGCACGCCGGGCATGGAGGACGGGCCCGAAGGCGCGGCGCCCGCGCCCGGGACGGTGCGCAAGCCGCAAGGCCGTTAGCCGCGACAGCGAGGGACACACTGCCATGCGCCACATGCACACGCGCGCGCGATCGGAGCGGGGAGCGGTGCTGGTCCAGGTCGCCATTGCCATGGTCGGCCTCGTGGCTTTCAGCGCGTTCGTCATCGACTACGGCGTGATGTGGGTGGCACGCCGACAGGCGCAGAACGCGGCGGATGCCGCCGCCATGGCCGGGGCCGTCTCGCTCGGCTTCGTGAACATGGAGGACCAGGATCTCGCCCGCGAGGCCGCCCTGGACGCCGCCGCGCAGAACCTGGTCTGGGGCGAGCCGCCGAACGTCGCCCCCGAGGACGTGACGTTTCCCGTCTGCCCGCCGGGGTCGCCCGGCGCCGGCACCAATGCCTGCATCCGCGTGGAC
>JBFWQE010000172.1:0-11456 GCA_050249615.1 Vicinamibacterales bacterium | reverse complement strand
GCATCGACGACCGGGGCGAGAATGCGCGCCTCGATCTCGCGGCGGGTGAGGACACCGACGGCGTTCAGACGGTCCACGCTCTCGGGGGATTGGGTCATGAGCGGATGATACGCGAACGCAGATGGGACGCAGATGGGACGCAGATGACGCAGATGACGCAGATGGCGCAGATGGCGCAGATGGGCCGCAGATGGTAGCGTCTGGCGGGCGCGATACGATAGGAGGATGCGCAAGGCAGTTGCCGCGGCCGTGGTGGCGGCCGCGCTCGTGGCGGGCTGGTTCGTGTGGCAGCTTGGATGGCTGGGCGGAGGGGGCAGCGGGCCGAAGTCCGTGCTCCTCATCAGCATCGACACGCTGCGGGCCGATCGGCTGGGCAGCTACGGCTACCAGGCGGCGCAGACGCCCGTACTCGACGCGCTTGCGGCGCGCGGCCTGCGCTTCGACCAGGCGGCCACCACGGTCCCGCTCACGCTGCCCGCGCACACCTCCCTCATGACAGGCACGTTCCCGCCGTTCCACGGCGTGAGGGACAACGGCAGTTTCTACGCGGACGACTCGATGACGACGCTGGCCGAGGTGCTGAAGCCGCGGGGATACCGTACGGGCGGCTTCGTCGGCGCGTTCGTCCTCGACGGGCGCTGGGGCATCGCCCAGGGCTTCGATCACTACTTCGACGAGTTCGACCTGTCGAAGTTCGAGATGTCCGTCGGGCTCGAGGCGGCACAGCGGCCGGGTCGCGAGGTGGTGGATCACGCGCTCGCCTGGCTGGCCGAGGATCGCGAGCAGCCGTTCTTCGCCTGGGTCCACCTGTACGATCCACACAGCCCTTACGCGCCGCCCGAGCCCTATCGGTCGCGCTTTCCGGCCACCGCCCAGGGCGCCTACGACGGCGAGATCGCCGCTGCCGATGCGGAGGTCGGACGTTTGCTCGCCGCGCTCGACGCCAGCGGCCAGCTCGATTCCACGATTGTCGTCGTCGTGGGGGACCACGGCGAGATGCTGGGCGAGCACGGCGAGCAGCAGCACGGCTTCTTCGTCTACGACGCCGCCGCGCGCATCCCGCTCATCGTCGCGGGCCCGGGCGTGCCGGCGCGCGAGGTGCGCGACCAGGTGCGCATCGTGGACGTGATGCCCACGGTGCTCGAGCTCGTCGGCGCCGAGGCGCCAGCGGAAGTCCAGGGCACGAGCCTCCTGCCGCTCGCGCGCGGCGAGGCGCTGGACCTGCTCGCGTACACCGAGACGTACTACCCGCGCTATCACTACGGCTGGAGCGAGCTCACGGCCGTGCGGGACGGCCGCTTCAAGTTCATCGCCGCGCCCCGGCGCGAGCTCTACGACATCCAGGCCGACCCGAGCGAGACGAAGGACCTCGCGGGCGAGAATCCGCGCATGGCCGACGCGCTGGAGCGAGGCCTGCGCGACCTGGCGACCCGCACCGCGGCGAAAGCGGTGGCCCAGGCGCCGCGGCCGGTGGAGCCCGCCGTGGAGCAGCAGCTGCGCGCGCTCGGGTATGTGGCGTCCAGCGTCACCCGCGCCGCGCTGGAGGACAAGCCGCGCGGGGATCCGAAGGACAAGATCGGCCTCTACAACCTGCTGAAGCGGGCCGCGCAGGACTCGGTGGATGGCCGGCTGGACGACGGCATCGCGAAGGTGAGAGAGGTGCTGGCGGCGGATCCCGAGGTGATCGAGGCCTTCACCATGCTCGGGAACATGCACATCAAGGCCGGCCGGCCGAACGAGGCCATCGACGCCTACAAGCGGGCGCTGGCCGTGGATCCCGAGCACGAGGGCGCGGCGTGGAGCCTGGCGCTCGCGTACCGTGACGCGGGCAAGGACGAGGAGGCGCGCGCCGGGTTCGAGCGCGTGTTCCAGCTGAACCCGCGCGGGGCGAAGTCGCTCTACCAGCTCGCCGACATCGCCATGCGCCGGCGCCAGCTGGACGAGGCGGCGAAGCTGCTCGAGCAGGGACTGGAGCTGGATGGGGATCGCGCGGCGTTTCTCGTCAGGCTCGGCGAGGTGCGCCTCGAGCTGAACCAGGTGGATGCGGCGGAGAAGGCGCTGACCGAGGCGATCAAGGAGAAGGCCGACCAGGCGATGGCGCACTTCACCCTGGGCCTCGTGCACGAGGCGCGCGGCAACCTTCCGGCGGCCGTCACCGCGTACGAGAACGAGATCAAGGTGAGCCCGACGCTGTACCAGCCGCACTTTAACCTGGCCCGCCTGCTGTCGAAGGCTGGCCGCGCCGCCGAGGCCCTCCCGCACTTCCGGGCCGCGGTGGAGAAGAAGCCCGACTTCGGCACGGGATACCTCTACCTGGCCAAGGCCCTGCTGGACGCTGGCGACCTGAAGGGCGCCGAGCAGTCCGCAACGCGCGGCCTGGCCTCGAACCCGGATCCGGCGATGGCCCCGCTCGGGCACTACGTGCTGGCGGATGTCTACTCGAGCCTGGGCCGGGACGCCGATGCGCGGCGGCAGGTGGAGGCGGGAAGGCGCGCCGAACAGACACAGAAGGGCCGCAGATAACGCTGATGGCCGCAGATGGCCGCAGATGACGCAGATAACGCAGATAACGCAGATGGCCGCAGATAAGGCAGATGCGTCTCAGGTAGACGGCAGGAGGACGACACGCGGGATGCGGGAACGCCTGGTCTGCGCGTGTGCGGCGGCGCTGATGGCAGTTGGCGTCGGCCTGGCCGCCGGGTGCTCGTCGCGCGAGCCGGCGGCGCCTGCGGTGGCGGTGCCCAGGCACGTTGTCATCGTCACCATCGACACGTTGCGCGCGGATCGTGTCGGCGTATACGGCAGCGCGACCGTGGCCACGCCGAATCTCGACGGCCTGGCGCGCGACGGCGCCATGGCACGGCACGCGTCGGTGCACGTGCCGCTCACGCGCCCGTCGCACATCTCCCTCTTCACCGGCCTCTATCCCGCGGAGCACGGCATCCGCGACAACGTGTCGCCATCCCTCGGAAGCGGCGTGCCCGTGCTGGCGGAGATTCTCCAGAAGAACGGCTTCAAGACGGCGGCGTTCGTGTCATCCATCGTGTTGTCGAAACAGTCGGGCCTGGACCGCGGGTTCGCGCACTACTCCGACCACTTCGACATCGGCCGGGACGATGCGCGGTTCCTGAACACCATCCAGAAGCGCGGTGACGAAACGGTGGCCGAGGCCATTGCGTGGCTGCGCGAGCCCGGGACCGAGCGCCGCTTCGCGTGGGTGCACCTGTACGATCCGCACGACCCCTACGAGCCGCCCGAGCCGTATGCGTCGCGCTACGCCGGCCGGGAGTACGACGGTGAGGTCGCGTGGTCGGACGAGCTCGTGGGCCGCCTGGATCAGGCGTTGGCCGCCGCGAAGCTCAAGGACGAGACGCTGCTCGTTGTCACGTCGGACCACGGCGAGGGGCTCGAGGAGCACAAGGAGAGCGTGCACGGGTTCTTCGTCTACGAGACGACGCTCGCGGTGCCCTTGTTGATGCGGGGGCCGGGCATCCCGCCCGGTACGAGGCTGGGGATGGTGGCGCGCACCGTGGACATGATGCCCACCGTGCTGGACCTGCTTGGCTTCGCCGGCCAGACGCCGCGCGTGTCCGGCCGATCGCTCGTGCCCGCGCTGCGCGGCACGCCCATGGAGGACGAGCCCACCTTTGCCGAGTCGCTCGTGCCGCTCGTGCACTACGGATGGAGCGACCTTCGCGCCGTGCGGGACGGGAGGTGGAAGTTCATCCTCGCCCCCCGGCCGGAGCTCTACGACCTGGAGCAGGATCCCGGTGAGCTGCAGAACCTGATCGAGCGGGAGCCGCAGCGCGCGCGCGCCTATCGGTCCGGCATCGAGCAGCGGCTCCGCGAGGAACAGGCGTTGCTGCGGAACACCGGGCCCGCCGCGGCCTCGGTGCCGGCGGACCTGCTCGAGAAGCTCGGCGCGCTCGGCTACGTCAGCTCGGCGGGCCCCTCGGCGGTGAAGGCGTCCGGTGCGGATCCGAAGGACAAGATCGAGGAGTATCAGGAGGTCAACACGCTGATGCGCGAGGGGCTGGTCAGCCTGCGCGAGGGCCGCTTCGCGGAGAGCTATGGAGGCTTCCAGAAGCTGTTCGCCCGCGGCATCGACAGCTTCGAGGCCCACTACTATGCGGCCCGCGCGCTGGTGGGGTTGAAGCGCATGCGCGAGGCGGCCACGCACTTCGAGCAGGCCCTCGAGAAGCTTCCGGCGTACACGGCCGCGTACGCGGGCCTCGCCGAGGCGTACCTCGCCGCCGGCGATTCTGCCCGGGCCATGGACGCGGTACGCCGGGGGCTGAAGGTCTCCCCGGACGATCCGCGGCTGCTGGAGCGTGAGGGCGACGTGGCGCGCCTGACCGGCGACCGCGCCGCCGCCGCTCGCGCCTTCGAGCGCGTGGCGCGGCTGGCGTCGAGAGACGCGCTGATCCGCGTGAAGCTCGGCGAGCTGTACCGGGACCTGGGCCGGACTCCGGATGCCGTCCGGCTGCTGCAGGAAGCCGTGACGCTGGACCCGAACGTTGCGTCGTACTGGAACTCGCTGGGCATGGTGCTGGCCGGCAGCGGGGACCTCGCGGCGGGTGAGCAGGCATTCCGCGAGGCATCCACGCGCGACGGTGGCAACGCGCAGTATGCCTACAACCTGGGCCTGGCCCTCGCGCGGCAGAACAAGCGCGACGATGCCGCGGCCGCCTTCCGGCGCGCGCTCGAGATCGATCCGCGCTTCGCCCCGGCCCGCGAGCGCCTCGCCGAGCTGCGGTGAGCGTGTGCACGGGAACACGAAGGCTCACGGGCGTGGGACTTGGGGCTTGGGGCTTGGGGCTTGGGGCGTGGGGCGTGGGGCGTGGGGCGTGGGGCGTGGGACCTGGAAGACTGATCGGGTCTTCGTGCTGCCCTTCGTGGTCTGCGTGCCGTCGTGGTTTCTCTTCCAGCAGGCGTTAGACTCTCCCGGATGCTCGCGCGCATCCTGACGGCAACGGCGATCGCCGCCGCGGTGGCGGCGACCTACTGGCCCGCGCTCGGCTTCGCCTTCCTCAACTGGGACGACCCTCGCGTCATCGTCTCCAATCCCTCGCTGGACTTCCCCGGCGCGTGGCGTTGGGCGTTCACCACCTTTCATCTGGAGCACTACCAGCCGATCAGCTGGCTGGCATGGGCGGCCGTCAAGGCAGGCGCGGGGCTCGACGCGGCCTGGTTTCATGCCGCGAACGTGGCGGTCCATGCGCTGGTGTCGATCCTCGTGTGGGCCGTGGGCCGGCCGTTGCTCGCACGCGCCGTGCCGGACGCGCCTGTGCCCTGGCGCGATGGCGCGGCGCTCGCTGCCGCGTTGCTCTACGGCCTCCATCCGCTCCGCGTCGAGGTGGCGGCCTGGATCAGCGCGCTCCCGTATGCGCTGGGTGTCTCGCTCGCGCTGGCCTCGACGTGGGCGTGGCTCGCGGCCTCGGCGCCAGGCGCGGGCCGATCGCTCGTGCCCGCGGTGCTCCTCTTCGCCGCATCGCTGGCCGCCCGCGCCGTCGCCCTCGGCCTTCCGGCGGTCTTCGTCATCCTCGACACGTCGCTGCACCGGCGGGCCCTTCGCGCCAGCGTGGTGCGCGCCCTCCCGTTCGCGGGACTCGCAGTGGCCTCGGCGGGCGTGGAGTACCTCGCGCGCGCGCCGGGACTGGCGGAGGTCCCGTGGCTCTATCGCCTGCAGTCTGCGGCCTCCGCCCCATTCGTCTACCTGTGGCGGACAGTCCTGCCCGTCAGGTTGACACCCCTCGATGTGCTGCCGCTCGATCCCGTGGGCAGCGCGGGGGGCACGGCTGGTGCAGTGATAGCGCTCGTGGGCGTGTCCGCCGCCGCGTGGCACTGGCGCTGCCGTTGGCCATCGCTCGCCGCGGCGTGGGCCTGCTATCTCGCGTTGCTCGTGCCGGCCGCCGGCCTCGTCGCCAGCGGCCAGCAGGCTTCGGCGGATCGCTACACCTACCTGCCCGGCATCGTGGTCGCGCTCGCCGCAGCGGGTGTTGGCCTTCGCGCTTCAGCCGGACAGGTCTTTCGCGCCAGCGCTCTGGGCGCGGCCGCACTCATCCTCCTCCTCGCGTCGGTTGCCGTGACCCGCGCCACGCTGGCGCCCTGGGCCGACTCCGTATCGCTGTGGACGCGCGTGGTCACCCTGGATCCGGAGAACGATGTCGGGCTCTACAACCTGGGCGTCGCGCTGGCGGCGGAGGGCCGGCCAGACGAGGCGGCGGCCCGGTATCGGGAGGCGCTGGCCGTCAATCCCGCGCACGCCGACGCGCGGGCCAACCTCGCGCTGCTGGACGCCGCTCGCCTCGAGCGCGAGGGTAACGACCTCGCGGCGCGAGGCGAGCTGGCCGAGGCCGCGTCGCGCTACGAGCAGGCCATCGCGCTCGACCCCGCGCGGAGGCACTCGCGGTCCTCGCTGGGCATGGCGTTGGCCACCCTGGGCCGGACCGGGGAGGCGCTGCCTCATCTCCGGGAGGCGTTCCGCCAGGGCGAGACCGATGCGGCCGTCGCCAACGCGCTCGGCGTGCTGCTGCAGCAGGCGGGTGAGCCCCTGGAGGCTCGGGCGGTGTTCGAGCAGGCGTTGGCCGTTCACCAGACTGACGTGGGACTGGCGCACAACCTCGCGCGCCTGCTGGCCACGACGCCGGGGCTGGCGCCGCAGGACGCAGCGCTCGCGCTGAGGATTGCCCGCGCCGTTGTGGACGCCACCGGTGGGCGAGACGCGCGCGCGATGGACACGCTCGCGTCGGCCCTGGCCGTGAACGGACTCGTGGGTGAGGCGCGCGCCACGAGCGCCCGGGCGGCGGCCCTCGCCGAGGCGCAGGGGGATCGCGACCTGGCCGTACAGATCACGGCCCGGGGCCGCGCCTTTCGCGACCCCGGGCCGTAAGTCTGTTGGGTTCCGGGCCTCGGATTCGGCTACTCGGGTACCGGCTCGCGGTGCCCGCCTCCCGACTCCCGGTTCCCGCCTCCCGACGTGATCAGAAGCGGAACTTCCCGCCGATCATCAGGCGCCGCGGCAGGATGAACCGCGACGGCACGAGGTAGTTGGTCGTGCCAGGACGCCGGTCGAGCACGCTCTCGTTGGCGTCGCTGTTGAACAGGTTCAGGAAGTCGCCGAACACGGCCAGTTCCGCCGTGCCGCCGAGGTTGAACGACTTCTCGACGCGAGCGTCCAGCGTGGTCCACTGGTTGGTCCGCAGCTCGCCATCCACGACGTTGGGCACGACGCGGTTGGTGCCGGGGATGCCGGTGAGGCCGCTCGAGATGCGCAGCTCCTCCACGATCGGGCGGCCGCTCTGCGTCTGGAAGTTGAACGACGTCAGGAAGCCCATCGGCAACTGGTAGACGAACTGTGCCTTCACCACCACCGGCCGATCGCCGATGAGGCGGCCGTCGGTGTTGATGTAGTCGTTCGGGTTCTGGCCGAAGATGCCGGCCGTGCTGGTTGGCGCCGTCAGCGGCGTGGACCGCGCCGAGCTCGAGCCAAGGCGCCCTTCCGACTTCGAGAAGGTGATGCCGAAGTTCGCCTGCCAGTTGTTCGACATGCGCTTCTTCACCTCGAACGCCAGGCCGTTGTACTTGGCGGACATGCGGTCGTCGTTCCGCAGCTGGAAGAGCCGGTCCTCGGGATCGTTCTGCAGCTGGTAGATCTGGCTGACGTTCGTGCCCGAGGGCCCGCTGAACGGGATCAGCTCGTAGATGCCGCCGATGTCAGGATACGCCGTCTGCCGCTTGCTGTTCTTGTAGACGTAGTTCACCGAGAACCCGATGTCGGGCCCGGCCTGCTGCTCCCACGCCACGATGAACTGGTCGGTGTAGGGGTTCTTCAGGTCCGGGTCGATGCTCAGCTGGCTGATGTCGGACACGAGCTCCTTGTCGAGCGGCGTGCCGTCAGGGCCATAGAGGCCGGGGAAGGTGTAGACCGGCGAGATGGACGGCGTGACGTTGTCGAACTCACCGGTGACGATGCCGCGGTAGTAGCGCCCGTAGTGGGCCTTGACGAGCGACGAGCCGCTCTCGGTGACCTTGAACGTGACGCCGACGCGCGGCGAGAGGGCCCGCCAGCGGAAGAGTTCGTCCACGGCCGGGGACTGCTGGCCGGTCGGCTGGCCCTGCGCGTCCAGCAGGTCCTGCGCCACGAAGTAGGCCTTGCTGTCGTCGTAGCGGAGGCCCAGGTTCAGGGTGGCACGGCCGACCTGGTAGGTGTCGTCCGCGAAGACGCCGATGGCCTTCAGGCGCCCGCCCTGGGTGTAGGGCAGCTGCGTGTAGCCATAGGCCGGCTCGCTGCCGTACGTGTAGATATAGTCGTTCGGGCCGTAGGTGTACTCACCAAAGCCGTGGTTGAACTGGACGCCGACCTTGAAGTCGTGGCTGCCGCCCAGGAAGTTGTCGGCGTACTTCGTGACCTTGCCCGAGAACGCCGTCTTCTGGCTCTTGCCGTCGTACCACGAGTAGATGCCGCCCGTGATCTGGCCGGTGTCGAGGTCGTAGTAGCGCGGGCTCACGCGCGGGCCGCCGTTCAGCGGATCGCCGTGGTCCACGCCGTAGAACCCGGAGTAGCGCGCCTCGATGACGGTGGTCGGGTTGATGACCGACGACCACAGGAAGCCAGGTGAGGGGTTGTGACCGTTCTCCACGCTGATGGAGCTCGGCGAGTCGTTGGCCGTCGCGCGCTGCGGGATGCGGTAGAAGTCGTCGTGCATCTGGAACTGCAGGCGGTTGTCCTGGTTGATCTGGTAGTTCAGCTTGTAGAAGTACCGCTTCGCCGAGGACTCGGCCGGGAACTCCGGATCCGTTCCGGGCTGCGAGTCGGCGTCCTTCTGGTACTGATACGAGCCAAAGAACCAGAACCTGTCCTTGATGATGGGGCCGCCCAGCTGCACCGTGGAGTCCCGGAACTGGTCGCGGTTGTAGGGCAGGCCGTCGTCCTGGTCGTCGGTCGTGTTGCGGCCGGTCAGGCTCTGGTTCTGGAAGTAGAAATTGACATCGCCCTTGAAGGTGTTGCTCCCCTGGCGGGTGACGACGTTGAACACCGCACCGCCCAGGTTGCCGTAATCGGCCGGGGCGCCCAGCGAGAGCACCTGGATTTCCTCGATGGCGTCGGTGTTCGGCCACGGCCACGCCGCGCCGGTGAGCGGCGCCGTGAAGTCGGTGCCGTCCAGCAGGTAGAGGTTCTCGTTGGTCGCCGACCCGAACGACGACGAACGCGAGCTCGTGGATGTGGCGGGGCTGACACCCGGGGCCGCGTTCACGAGGTCGAAGAACGTGAAGCGCCGCACCGGCGCGTTCTCCACCCACTCGCGCGAGTAGTTCGTCGCCACCTGCGTGCTGGTCGAGTCCACCACCGGCGCCTCGGCGGTCACCGTGATGGTCTCTTCCAGGGTGCTCACCTTCATCTGGATGTTGATCTCGGCGGTGCCGCCCAGTGCCACCGGGATGCCCGTCTGCGTGCTCGTCGAGAAGCCCGACAGCTCCGCCGTGATCTCGTACGTTCCGGGAGGCAGGTTGGGGAAGCGGTAGATGCCCGCCTCGTTCGTGACCGTCGTGGGGGCGCCGGGAACAGCGCTGCCACGCAGGGTGACCGTCACGCCGGGGAGCACGGCCCCGGAGTCGTCGGTGACGACACCTCGGATGTCACCCGTGGTTCGCTGGGCTGAAGCTGAAAGGGGAACAGCCAACAGCGCAACGGCAGTGCAGAGCCACACTAAACAACGTCGCATTCTGACCTCCAGGCAAACCCCGGCAAGGGGGCAAGCCGCAAAGCAAAGAGCCTAGAGCTACCGCAACAGTTCCGTAACGGGGCATTATCCGGCCCTCGACCGAGCACTGTCAACGGCGATTTCCTGTTTCGTCTCAAATACTTAGGGTGAACCGGCCGGCGCTCGTCACGGCGCTGGTCCCGCGGCACCCAACTCATCCGGGCTGCGCGATTCTGCCAGCATTGGCACCGCCGGGCCGGTGCCCTACGCGTCCCGCCTTGCCGTCCCCCGCGACCGCCAGAACATCCACAGCCCAACCGCAATGGGGCCCAGGACGCCCGCCACCATCTTGAGCTCGAAGGCGACCACGTTCCCGACGTCGCCCGTGGGCAGGAACACCGCCACGATGCCGCCGGCCGTGACCACGGCCCCTACGGCCCCGGCCACCCGCTCGAAGGGGCGCGCCGTGTCCAGCGTCAGCAGGGCGAGGAACGTGTAGACGAACGGCACCAGATTGATCACGACTGCGGCGCGCAGCAACACCTGGTAGGCTTCGGCGACGCTCGAGCCCGTCATGGAGAGAGCGGTCAGCACGGCCGAGATGGCCGCACAGGCGAGGAGCGCCACGTAGGGCGAGCCCCACTTCGGGTGGAGCCGGCCCAGTGCCGAGGGCAGCGCGTGGTCGATGCCCGCCACGAACGGGATGCGCGACGGCCCGGCGAACCAGGCCGAGGCCGACCCGCCGATCGAGATGGCCATCACGAGCGCGATGGGCGCGATGAGCCAGCCGGCGCCCGCCGCCTCGGCCCCCACCTGAACGGCCTGCATCACCCCCTGGATGGCACCCAGCTCGCCGTGGGGCACCAGCGTCAGCAGGGCACCGGCGACAAGCAGGTACGCCACGAGCGCAATGACACCCGTCATGGCCACGGAGCGTGGCACGTCCCGCTCGGGATGGCGAATCTCGTCGGACATCGTGGAGGCGAGCTCGATGCCGATGAAGGCGAAGCACATCACGCCCAGGCCGCCCGCCATGTCGGAGAGCGAGCCGGCGGCCATGGGCGGTGTGGCGGAGGTGCCCTGCCAGCGCGCCACGGCTGCGGCGAGCGCCACGAGCCCCACCGTCGCGATGCCGCCCATCCCGCCGATGTTGTTGATCCACTTGCCGACGCCCATGCCCCGGATGTTGGCCCAGGTGATGAGTGCCAGCCACCCGAAGGCGACCACGCCGACGAACCACTTGTCGTCCACGAGCGCCGCCGTGCGCGAGCCGCCCGCGAACGCGACGACGCCGGCCAGGTAGACGAGGAGCACGGGGACGTAGAAGAGGCTGTTGGTCCAGTAGCACCAGCCCGAGACGAAGCCGTGCAGGTCGCCGAAGTGGCGGCGCGCCCAGAGATACACGCCCCCTTCGCCGGGGTAGCGCTTCGAGAGCGCGAGCACCGCGATGGCCGAGGGCACGAAGAAGGCCAGCCAGGCCACCACCCAGAGCCCGAGCGTCGCCCACCCGAACACGCCGACGGGCGGCACGACGTTCACGTTGACGATGGCGACGGTGCTCAGCAGGACGAGGTCCGTCAGGCCGAGCGTGCGGGGGATGTGGGGCTGGTTTTCCACGCGATTGTGTGCGGACGGTTAAGGGGACCGCTGTTACGCAGGACGGGTGCACTGCCGCGAGCCGTGCCCTCGGCGCCCGTGCCTCCGGGAGTCGACGCTCGAAGCCGAGTCGAAAGCCGCTCGGATTGCGATCTG
>JBFWQE010000171.1:3941-11656 GCA_050249615.1 Vicinamibacterales bacterium | reverse complement strand
GAAGCGAGCAGCTGCGCGAGCACGACATCAGCGGCCGGGTCGTTTCCTCCGCTGAAGAGCGGAGGCCTCATTGAAGCGAGTACGCGAAGCCAAACACGATCGGGCTAGAGCACGTTTCCTCCGCTGAAGAGCGGAGGCCTCATTGAAGCGTGGCGGTGCGGCACGGAGCGCGGCCGTGGCCGTGGAGTTTCCTCCGCTGAAGAGCGGAGGCCTCATTGAAGCCTGTGGCTCGTGCATGACGCGTACGCGGCGGCGGGCTCGATCCGGTGTGGCGGACATCTTCCGAAAAGCGGATACGATGGCCCGCGGACAGGTGCAGCAGCACCCGGGCCACGCGGTGAAGCCGAATGGGCATCGTCACCTCCTTCGACCTGCTCGGACTCGTGGTGCACCTGCCCGAGGACCGGTTCCCTCCCTCGGGGCCGGGGCCGGATCCCGGCAGCCCGGCGGCGGCGCGGCCCTGAACGAACGACACCTCGCCATCTGGAGGCGAAGCCCCGCCATAATGAGCGGCGATGCCGAGCCATCGACGATCCTGGTGGAAGGCCCTTCCCGCCGTCGGGTTGCTGCTGGCCGCTGCCCTGGTCACGGCCCAGTCGCCGCAGCCCTCCCGCCCGCAGTACGGCATGGAGCTCGGCGAGGCATGGATTCCCATGCCCGACGGGGTACGCCTGGCCGCGGACCTGTACATGCCGACCGGTACCCCCGCCGGGACCCGCTTCCCGGTGCTGCTGGAGTACCTGCCGTATCGCAAGACCGAGGCGCGCGGCCGGAACTGGCCGCTCTATTCCTACTTCGTGACGCGCGGATACGCCGTGGCGCGCGTGGATATCCGTGGCACGGGCAACAGCGAGGGCGTCCTGGTGCCCCACGAGTACTCGGACATCGAGCACGACGATGGGGAAGTGGTGATCGAGTGGTTGTCGAAGCAGCCCTGGTCCACTGGCAACGTCGGGATGTTCGGCATCTCGTGGGGCGGCTTCAACGCCATCCAGATGGCGGCGCGGAACCCGCCCGCGCTCGAGGCCTTCATCGCCGTCGACGCCACCGAGGATCTCTACCAGGAGGACGTGCACTACATCGACGGCATCATGCACCTCGATTCGTGGGAGATGAGCCAGGACCTGGACAACGCGCGCCCGGGCGCACCCGGCTACGTGATGGACGAGGCGTACTTCCGCAACCGCTTCGACACGCCACCATGGATGCTCACGTGGAAGCGCCACCAGCGCGACGGCCCCTTCTGGGATCGCGCCTCGATGCGCGGGCGCCAGCAGCAGATCCGCGTGCCCGGCTTCCACATCGGGGGCTGGTTCGACGGCTACCGTGACAGCATCCCGCGCATGCTGGAGCATGCGGGCGGTCCGGTAAAGGCGATGATCGGCCCGTGGTCGCACGCCTGGCCGCACGATCCCTACCCGAAGCCAGGCATGGAATGGCGTCACGAGGCCGTGCGCTGGTTCGATCACTGGCTGAAGGGCGTGGACACCGGCGTCATGCAGGAGCCGAGATTCGCCGTCTTCGTGCGTGAGTGGCATCCGCCAGGGCCGTACCTCGAGACGGCACCCGGGCACTGGCGCTGGGAGGACGGCTGGCCGATTCCGCGCGTCGCGCCGCGCACGATGTATCTGTCCGACGACCACACGCTCGTCGCGTCTGCCGGCGCGCGTGCCACGCACCGCCTTCGCTACGTCCCGGGCATCGGCATCGAAGCGGGCGGGCCTGTGATGTGGTGGGGCGACGTGGCGCACGATCAGCGGCCGTCGGATACCTTCGCGCTGGTGTACGAATCCGCGCCGCTCGACGCCGACCTCGAGATCCTCGGGCTGCCGCAGGCGCTGGTCACCGTCGGCGCCGACGCGCCGCGCGCCGACTGGTTCGCGCGGCTCTCGGACGTGGCGCCCGACGGCCGCGTGACGCAGGTGGCCGGCGCCGGCTTCAACGGCACGCACCGGAACTCCGCGCGCGAGCCGGAGCTCATCGAGCCCGGCCGACCCTTCCCGCTCGCCATCGAGATGCACTTCACCTCGTGGGTCTTTCCGAAGGGCCACCGCATCCGGTTCGCGCTGGCCAACGCGCAGTGGCCGATGTTCTGGCCGACCCCGCACGCGATGACCACGACCCTTGCGATCGGCGGCGCCGAGGGCGCGCGGCTGGTGCTGCCCGTGGTGCCGCCCGGCACACGCGCCGCGCCGGCGCCCGCCTTTCTGCCGCCCGAGCCCGGGCCGGAGCTGCCGGGATTCCAGTCCCTGGAGACCGGCACGCCCTCGGGCTACGGCGAGGTTTCCGAGGTGCGGCGCAACCCGCAGACCGGCGAGGTGACCGTCGTCGCCACGAACACGGGCGGCGATCGATACCCGTGGGGCACGGAGCGGTATCAGGAGCGGATCGAGCACACGACCTCGGCGGCGCACCCGGAGGCGACCACGATGAAGGGCACCCACCGGATGGAGGTCGATCTGCCGGGGCGCACCCTCGCGTGGGAAGCGGCGCTCGTCTTCCGGAGCGACCTCGAGGCCTATCACTACGACTACGTGAGGCGCGTGTACGAGAACGGGAAGCTGCTGCGGGAGAAGGCCTGGACGGAGCGGTTCCCGAGGGACCCGTGAGGCGGCCTGCGTCACCGGACCGATGGCCGTGCCGGGCGCCTGCCGCCGGGACTGACGTCCCGGCGTTCCAGGGCGGATGATCCTCGGGTCGAGCGCGCACTCGCTCGATCATCGAGCGCCTTCCGCATCGACGCCGCCAGCCGCTCCAGCGCCGGCGCGAGCGCGGAGCCTCGCCGCCACGCGAGCGCGATGGTGCGGCCCGGGCCGGGCGGCGCAAACGGCCGGACGACGAGCTGGCCGCCCCGGTTCTCCACCGGCTGCGCGATGGACGGGAGCAGCGTCACCCCACCGCCGGCGCTCGCCATCTGCACGAGCGTCGCGAGGCTCGTCGCGCGGAACCCGGCCTCGCGCGCGCCCACGCGCGCGCAGAGCCGCAGCGCCTGGTCCCGGAAACAGTGCCCATCGTCGAGCAGGAGCACACTGACGTCGTGCAGGTCGTCGATCCGCGCGCGGCGGCGCGCGCGCGAGAGCGGGTGCCCGGGTGAAGCCGCCAGCAGGAACGGATCGCGCAGGAGCACGGCGTGGTCGAGGGCGTCGAGGTCGGCCTCGAGCGCGAGGATGGCCGCGTCAATCACCCCCTCGTTCGCCTGGCGGACGAGGCCGCCGGTGCGGTCCTCGCTCCACACGATCGACAGGCGCGGGTAGATGCGCGCGAGCGCCGGGGCGATCTCGGGCAGGAGGTAGGGCGAGATCGTCGGGATGACACCGATGCGCAGCGTGCCGGTGAACGGGTCGGCCAGCTGGCGCCCCAGCTCGCGGAGGTCGCCCGCCGCGACGAGGACGGCCCGCGCCTGCGCGACCAGGGGCACGCCGGCCGCCGCCACGCGGACGCGATGGCGGCTCCGCTCGAACAGCCGCACGCCCAGCGCCTCTTCGGCCAGTGCCACCTGGGCGCTCAACGACGGCTGCGACACGTGACACGCCTCGGCCGCCCGCCGGAACCCGCCGAGATCGGCCACCGCCACGATGTACTGCAGCTGGCGAAGGGAGACGGGCAGCGGTGCCAGGAGATCCATAGTCTCAGGCTATCACCGTGACACGATTGATGTCTTGGACCGCATGCGAGGTGCTGCCGCACACTTGCGGGCTGGAGGTGAACGTCAGTCCCACCGTTCCCTTCCACGAAGGAGATCTCCATGCACAAGAGAATCAACACGTTGCTCGCCGCGCTGGCCGTCGGGGCGCTCGCGCTGGTGTCAACCGACCGCGTCGACGCGCAGGCGCAGTCACCCGCGTTCTGGTGGCCAGAACAGCTCGATCTCTCGCCGCTGCGGCAGCACGGCGCGGAGTCCAACCCGCTGGACAGGGACTTCGACTACGCGAAGGCGTTCGCCAGCCTCGACCTCAACGCCGTCAAGGCCGACATCCGGCAGGTCCTCACGACGTCGCAGCCGTGGTGGCCGGCGGACTACGGCCATTACGGGCCGTTCTTCATCCGGATGGCGTGGCACTCCGCCGGCACCTACCGCATCGGCGACGGGCGCGGCGGCGCGGGCGGCGGCCAGATGCGGTTCGACCCGCTCAACAGCTGGCCCGACAACGCGAACCTCGACAAGGCGCGCCGTCTGCTCTGGCCGGTGAAGCAGAAGTACGGGCAGAAGATCTCCTGGGCCGACCTGATGGTCCTCACCGGCAACGTCTCGCTGGAGTCCATGGGCTTCAAGACCTTCGGCTTCGCCGGCGGGCGCACGGACGACTGGGAGCCCGACATGACCTACTGGGGCCCCGAGAAGAAGTTCCTCGCCGACGAGCGCTACAGCGGCGACCGGAACCTGGCCAATCCGCTCGCGGCGGTGCAGATGGGCCTCATCTACGTGAACCCCGAGGGACCGAACGGCAAGCCCGATCCGGTGGCGGCGGCGCGGGACATCCGCGAGACCTTCGGACGCATGGCGATGAACGACGAGGAGACGGTGGCCCTCATCGCCGGCGGCCACACCTTCGGCAAGGCGCACGGCGCCTACAACCCGGCCGACTGCGTGGGGCCCGAGCCCGCTGCGGCGGGCCTCGAGCAGCAGGGCCTCGGCTGGACGAACCGGTGCGGCCGCGGAAACGCGGGCGATACGGTGACCAGCGGCCTCGAAGGCGCGTGGACGTCCCGCCCCGCGGCCTGGACCAACCAGTTCTTCCAGAACCTGTTCAAGTACGAGTGGGTGCAGACCAGGAGCCCCGCGGGCGCCACGCAGTGGATTCCCGCGAACGGTGAGGGCGCGAACCTCGTGCCGGACGCACACGATCCGTCCAAGCGGCATGCGCCGTTCATGCTGACCACCGACCTGGCGCTCAGGTTCGACCCGGCGTACGAGAAGATCTCGCGCCGCTTCCTGGCGGATCCGGAGGAATTCCGACTCGCGTTCGCCAAGGCGTGGTTCAAGCTGACGCACCGCGATCTCGGCCCCCGCGCCCGATTCCTGGGCCCGGAGGTCCCGAGCGAAGAGCTCATCTGGCAGGATCCGATTCCCCGGGCCGATCACGCGCTGATCGACGCGAAGGACATCGCGGACCTGAAGGCGAAGATTCTCGCCTCGGGCCTGACGGTCCCCGAGCTGGTGCGCACGGCCTGGGCATCGGCCGCGACCTTCCGCGGCACCGACATGCGCGGCGGCGCCAACGGCGCGCGGATCCGCCTCGCGCCGCAGAAGGACTGGCAGGTCAACGATCCCGCGGAGCTCGCGAAGGTGCTGGCGCGCCTCGAGGCCGTGCAGCAGGACTTCAACCGCGCGCAGTCGAGCGGCAAGAAGGTCTCGCTGGCCGACCTGATCGTCCTGGGCGGCGGCGCCGCCATCGAGCAGGCCGCCAGGCAGGCGGGGCACACCGTGCAGGTGCCCTTCACGCCGGGGCGCGGCGACGCGTCGCAGGCCCAGACCGACGTGGCGTCATTCGCCCCGCTGGAGCCCGCCGCGGACGGGTTCCGCAACTACTACCGCCCGGGGCAGCGTCTCTCGCCGGCGGAGATGCTGGTGGAGCGGGCGAGCCTGCTGACGCTCTCGGTTCCCGAGATGACCGTGCTGGTGGGCGGCCTGCGGGCGATCGGCGCCAACGCCGGGCAGGTGAAGCACGGGGTGTTCACCGACAAGCCCGGGACGCTCACCAACGACTTCTTCGTGAACCTGCTGGACATGTCCACCCAGTGGACGAAGTCCGCCACCGCGGAGGGCATCTACGAGGGGAAGGACCGCACCAGCGGCCAGGTGAAGTGGACCGCCACCCCGGTGGACCTGGTCTTCGGCTCGAACTCCGAGCTGCGGGCCATCGCCGAGGTGTACGCCGCCTCCGACGGACGCGAGAAGTTCGTGCGGGACTTCGTCAAGGCCTGGGCTCGCGTGATGGAGCTCGACCGCTTCGACGCCGAGGCGGTGGGGGTGGCGGCGGCTCATTGAGCGATTGCCGATTGACGATTGAGCGATTCATTGGGCGATTGACGATGGGGCATTGGGCATTTGGATTGAGGGATTGAGGGATTGGGGGGATTGGGGCATTCCCTGGCGGCGTCGACCGAATGCCTCAATACCCCAATCACCCGATCGCCAATCCCAATGGTCCAATGTGCCAATCACCAATCGCCCAATGAATCGTCAATCGCTCAATCGGCAATCGCCAATGGGCGAGGCGCGCGGAGGCGAGGCGCGCTGAGGCGAGGCGCCTTCGTCCCCCCGTCCGTCCCAGCCTGCGCGCCCCCCACAGCGGCGGCGCTGGAGCCCCACCCGCCGATGTGGCACACTGGCCGCTTTCGGTCCGGCGCCCTGCCGGACCGAAGGAGGCTCCCTATGTCAACTTCCGTCCTCGGCCGTCCTCTCTGGTACGAGCTCATGACGACCGACCTCGCCGCCGCTGAGGCGTTCTACACCGCCGCCGTCGGCTGGGGGACATCGCCCTTCGACGGCAATCCCATGCCCTACACGATGTGGATGCGCGGCGAGGTGCCCGTGGGCGGCGCGATGGCGCTGCCCGACGACCTGAAGGCCTCGGGTGTGCCGCCGCACTGGATGATGTACGTCGGCGTCGACAAGCTCGAGGACGGCGTGGCGCACGTGAAGCGGCTGGGCGGCGACGCGGTGTCGCCGGTCATCGAGGTTCCCGGCGTGGGCCGCATGCAGGTCATGAAGGATCCGCAGGGCGCGGCGTTCTCGCTCTACGAGCCCTCCGCGCCGCCGCAGCAGCCCGAGGCGCCCCCCGCCGTGGGCGACACCTCGTGGCACGAGCTCTACACCACCGACGCGGCGGCCGCGCTGGCGTTCTACCAGGATCTCTTCGGCTGGCAGTCCACCGAGACGATGGACATGGGGCCGATGGGGAAGTACTACATGTTCGGCCGCGCGCACGGGTCGATGGGCGGAATGATGACGAAGACACCCGACATGGCCCAGCTGCCGAACGCGTGGCTCCTCTACTTCCGCGTGCCCGACATCCACGCCGCCGCCGAGCGCGTGAAGGCCAACGGCGGGCAGGTCGTTCACGGCCCCATGGAAGTGCCGGGCGGCAGTTGGATTGTGCAGTGCATGGACCCGCAGGGCGCCATGTTCGCCCTGCACCACGCTGGTGCGTAGCTGTCCATTGACGATTGGTGATTGACGATTGAGCGATTCATTTGGCGATTGGCGATTGGGGCATTGGGGCATTGGATTGGGTGATTGGCGATTGCAGCATTGAGTGATTCCGCGCGTCGCGGTGCTGAGGCGGGGCGAATCACTCAATCCTTCAATCGCCCGATCGCCAATCCAGTGCGCAATCCCCCAATCACCAATCGTCAATGAATCGCCCGATTGGCAATCGTCAATCACTCAATGGACGCGGCGGCGCGGAAGCGACGGCTCCCGCGCTCCCTCGCGCGCGCCGCTTCCACCGCGCGATCTTTCGGCGGCGCCTTCGTCTCCAGCGCGTCGATCAGCCTCCGCGCCGCCAGGAACACCTCGTCGATGGCGCGGTTGAACGCCGCCTCGTTCGCTTGTGAGGGGGCCGTGAACCCGCTCAGCTTCCGCACGAACTGCAGCGATGCCGCGCGGACCTCCTCGTCCGTGGCCGGCGGGTCGAAGTTGAACAGCGTCCTGATGTTGCGGCACATCCGGCGATATTAGCCGGGAACCGGGAGCCGGGAGTCGGATGCAG
>JBFWQE010000171.1:0-3841 GCA_050249615.1 Vicinamibacterales bacterium | reverse complement strand
GCCCGTCCGCGTCTCAACTTTTCGTATCAATGTCTCGTCTCATACCGTCATGCGCGATCTCCGCCTGGCCGTTCGGAACCTCGCCAAGACCCCGTTCGTCAGCCTCGTGGCCATCCTGTCGCTGGCCCTCGGCATCGGCGCCAATTCCGCCATCTTCTCGCTGTTCAACCAGATGCTGTTGCGCCCCCTGCCGGTGCCGGCGCCGCACGAGCTGGTGAATCTTGGCGCGCCGGGGCCCAAGCCGGGCTCCACGTCGTGCCAGCAGGCCGGCGATTGCGAGCAGGTCTTCAGCTACCCGATGTTCCGGGATCTGGAGCGCCTGCAGACCAGCTTCGCCGGTATCGCCGCCCACCGGATGTTCGGCGCCAACCTCGCCTACAAGGGCCAGACCGAGGGGGCCGACGGCGTGCTGGTGTCGGGCAGCTTCTTCCCTGTGCTCGGCCTTCAGCCGGCCATCGGTCGCCTCTTCACGCCGGAAGACGACAAGACGCCGGGCGGGCATCCCCTCGCCGTCCTCACCTACGACTACTGGCGCCGGCGCTTCCAGGAGGATCCTGGGGTCCTCGGCCAGACGCTCATCGTCAACGGCCACGCCTTCACCATCATCGGCGTCACCCCTCGCGGGTTCGAAGGCACGGTCCTCGGGACGCAGCCCAGCGTGTACGTGCCCATCACGATGCGGGGCGAGGTGCAGTCAGGATCCCAGGGGCCGGGCTTCGAGAACCGCCGCGCGTACTGGGCCTACCTGTTCGCGCGGTTGAAGCCGGGCGTCACGCGCGACCAGGCGCTCGCGGCGCTCAACGGCGCATACCGGCCCATCATCAACGACGTGGAGGCGCCGCTCCAGACAGGCATGAGCGACCAGACGATGGCGCGGTTCCGAGCGAAGGAGCTCACGGTGGTCCCCGGGGCGCGCGGGCAGAGCACGGTGCATCGCGAGGCCCGTGCGCCCCTCATCATCCTGTTGGCCGTCACCGGGACGGTCCTGCTCATCGCGTGCGCCAACATCGCCAACCTGCTGCTGGCGCGGGGCGCGGGGCGGGCAGCCGAGATGGCCGTGCGGCTGTCGATAGGCGCCAGCCGCGCACAGCTCGTGCGGCAGCTCCTCACCGAGTCGGTGGTACTGGCCCTGCTCGGCGCGACACTCGGCGTGCTGGTGGCGAAGTGGACGCTGGACGTCATCGCCGCGCTCGTGCCCCCGGAGGCCGCCGCGATCGTCGCCTTCAAGCTGGACCCGACGATGCTCGCCTTCGCGGCGTTGCTGGCCGTGGTCACGGGCCTGGTGTTCGGGCTGTTCCCCGCGCTGCACAGCACGAAGCCCGAGCTGGCGGCCACGCTCAAGAACCAGGCGGGCCAGCCCTCTGGCGCGAAGGCGGCGAAGCGCTTCCGCGCGACGCTCGCCACGGCGCAGATTGCGCTGTCGATGGCGCTGCTCGCCCCGGCGGGCCTCTTCGCGATGAGCCTGCTGAACGTGAGCCGCGTGGACCTCGGCATCAAGCCGGATCACCTGATCACCTTCGCGGTAGCGCCCGTCCTGAACGGCTACGACACGCCGCGTGCGCGTGCACTGTTCGAGCGGATGGAAGAGCAGCTCGCCGCGCTCCCCGGCGCGTCGAGCGCGGGCTTCTCGATGGTGCCGCTCCTCTCGGGGGACAACTGGAACAACGACATGACGGTGGAGGGCTTCGAGGCGGGCCCGGACACCAACACCAACGCGGCGTTCAACAGCGTCGGTCCCGACTTCTTCCGGACGGTCGAGATGCCGCTCGTTTCGGGCCGGGCGTTCACGCCCGCCGACGGCGCCGGGGCCCCGAAGGTGGTGATCGTGAACCAGGCGTTCACGCGCCGGTTCAACCTCGGGCCCGACGCCGTCGGCCGCCGCATCAAGGAAGGCCGCGGCGAAGGCCCGCTGGACATGGAGATCGTGGGCGTGGTGCAGGACGCCAAGTACAGCGACGTGAAGCGCGCCGTCGGGCCGCAGTACTTCACGCCCTATCGGCAGGAGGAATCGGTGGGGTTCGGGTACTTCTATGTCCGCACCGCGCTCGATCCGGAGCAGCTGCTCACGGCCGTGCCCGGCGTCGTCAAGGCGCTCGACCCGAACCTGCCCATCGAGGAACTGAAGACGATGGAGACGCAGATCCGGGAGAACGTGTTCATGGACCGGATGATCAGCGTGCTCTCCACGGGCTTCGCGCTGCTGGCGACGCTGCTGGCGGCGATTGGCCTCTACGGCGTGCTGGCCTACACCGTCGCGCAGCGCACGCGGGAGTTCGGGGTGCGGATGGCGCTCGGCGCGGATGGCGTGCGCGTGCGCGGGCTGGTGCTGCGGCAGGTGGCGGTGATGGCCGTGATTGGCGGCCTGATCGGTCTCGCCGCGGCGGTGGGCATCGGCCAGGCGGCCAAGTCGCTGCTCTTCGAGATCGAGGGCTACGATCCCCGGGTTCTCGCGGCCTCGGCGGCCGTGCTCGCGGTGGTCACGCTGGCGGCCGGCTACCTGCCCGCCCTGCGCGCCTCGCGCATCGATCCCATGAAGGCGTTGCGGTACGAGTAGACTCCTGCTTCGTTCCCCGGGGCCACCTATGCGAAACCTGCGACTGGCATTTCGAACCCTGATACGCACCCCGTTCGTCAGCCTGGTGGCCGTGTTGTCGCTGGCCCTGGGCATCGGTGCCAACTCGGCCATCTTTTCACTGTTCAACGAGATGCTGCTGCGGCCCCTCCCGGTGGCCGCGCCCGACGGGCTGGTGAACCTCGGCGCGCCCGGGCCCAAGCAGGGCTCCACGTCGTGCAACCAGGCGGGGAGTTGCGACGAGATCTTCAGCTACCCGATGTTCCGGGACCTCGAGCGGGAGCAGGCGAGCTTCACCGGCATCGCGGCGCACCGCATCTTCGGGGCGAACCTGGCCTACGAGGGACAGACGGAGTCGGCCGACGGCACCCTCGTCTCGGGGAGCTACTTCCCGGTGCTGGGCATCCAGCCGGCCGTGGGCCGGTTGTTCGCGACCAGTGACGACACGACACCCGGCGGGCACCCCATGGTGGTGCTCAGCCACGACTACTGGCGGCGCCGGTTCCAGGAAGATCCCGCCGTGCTGGGACGGGCGCTCGTCGTCAACGGGCACGCGCTCACCATCATCGGCGTCGCCCCACCCGGGTTCCAGGGCACGACACTGGGCTCGCAGCCAAGCGTCTTCGTGCCGCTGACGATGCGCGGGGCGATGGAGCAGGCGTTCGAGGACCCCGGCTTCGACAACCGGCGCGTGTTCTTTGCGTATCTCTTCGCGCGGCTGAAGCCGGGTGTGAGCCTCGACCAGGCGCGCGTGGAGGTGAACGGCGTGTACCGCGCCATCATCAACGACGTCGAGGCACCCCTCCAGACCGGCATGAGCGACCAGACCCTGGCGCGGTTCCTGGCGAAGGAGGTGACGCTGGAGCCCGGGTTGCGCGGCCAGAGCGACGTGCGTCGCGAGGCGCGCGTGCCGCTCATCATCCTCTTCGTGGTGACGGGAACGGTGCTGCTCATCGCGTGCGCCAACATCGCCAACCTGCTGCTCGCGCGGGGCTCGGGTCGCGCCGCCGAGATGGCGGTGCGGCTGTCGGTCGGCGCCAGCCGCGCTCAGCTGGTGCGGCAGCTGCTCACCGAGTCGGTGCTCCTCGCGGCGCTGGGCGCGGTGCTCGGCATGCTCGTCGCAAAGTGGACGCTGGACCTCATCGCGTCGCTCGTCCCGGCGGAGGCGGCAGCCCACGTGGTGTTCACGCTGGACCCGGCGATGCTGGCCTTCGCGGGGATGCTGGCCGTCGTGACCGGGCTGGTGTTCGGACTGTTTCCCGCGCTGCA
>JBFWQE010000170.1:6729-11688 GCA_050249615.1 Vicinamibacterales bacterium | reverse complement strand
CGGCCATCGCGTACGGCAGCGACCCGCAGGAGCTGCCCCGCCTGCTCGAGAGCGACGTCATTCCCGTCGCCACGGACCTCGAGCACCTCCCCTTTCGCCCGGACATCATCCACGCGCAGCATCATCTCGATGCGATGACGGCGATCACGGCGCTCCCGGGCGTGCCCGCCATCTATCACTGCCACGGCGCCATCTGGCGTGAGTCGGTGCCGAGGCATCCTCGCATCTACCACTACCTGGCCGTATCGAGCACGCTCAAGGATCGGATGAGCGTCGAGTTCCTGGTACCGCCATCCGACATCAGCGTGGTGTTGAACGGTGTGGACATGCGGAGGTTCCGGCCTCGCACCCAGCCGCCGCCGGCGCGACTGGCGCGCGCACTCGTCTACAACAGCCGGCACGACGCGAACAGTCCCACCGTGAAGGCCATACGCGAGGCGACGGAGCCCCGCGGCATCCAGCTCGATTTCGTCGGCACGCGCTTCGGGCGGCTGGTGGACGCGCCCGAGGCCCTTCTCCCCTCGTACGACGTCGTCTTCGCGTCGGGCCTCTCGGCCATCGAGGCCATGGCCTCCGGCTGCGCGGTCGTGGTGCTCGGCCGCACGAGCTGTGGCGAACTGGTGCGCCCCGACAATTTCGACCGCTGCCGGCGGGCGAACTTCACCATCGCGGTGAACTCACCCGAGCCCTGTGCCTGCGCCATCGGCGCCGAGCTGGATCGCTACGTTCCGGCCGACACGGCCGCCGTATCGGAGCGAGCCCGCCGGGAAGCCGACTTCGACCGGATGGTGGACGCGCTCGTCCCCATCTATCAGCAGGCCATCGCGCGGAACGCCTCCACCGCCCCGGACCTGACGGCGGAGGTCCTGGCCACTTCCCGCTATCTTCGCGGCATCGTCCCGTTGATCAAGATGACGGACCGCATGCTGAACGCGCAGTGGTCGTCGCCGACACGGGCGACGACGCTCGAGGAGCTCCGGGCCGACCTCGAGATGCTCAGGCAGAAGGTGGACGGGCGCGCGTGAGAGTCCACTTCATCGGCGTGGGCGGTCGCGCCATGGGCGGCATCGCCATCGCGCTGGCCGCCGCCGGCCACGCCGTGAGCGGATCGGACGAGGACCTGTACGAGCCCATGCGCGGCTGCCTGGCACGGGCCGGTGTCCGGGTCGACCCATACGACCCCGCGCTGGTGCCACGGCATGTGGACGCCGTCGTGGTGGGCAGGCGCGTCACGCCGGACAACCGTCAGCTGCTGGACGTGCTCGCACGCGGCCTGCCCGTGCAGTCCTTTCCCGCGTTCCTGCGATCCCGCTTCCTGCACCGATCGAGGAACGCCGTGGTCGCGGGCGGCGTCGGCAAGACAACGACCACGGCCATGCTCGCCTGGATTCTCGAGCGGGCAGGCCTCGGCCCCGACTACCTGATCGGCGGCATCGCGCACGGCTTCAGCGCACCGGCGCGCTTCACCGGCGCCGGCCTGACGGTGCTGGAGGGCGACGAGTACGCTTCCGGCATCGACGATGCCTCACCCAAGTTCCTGCACTACGAGCCGGAGCTCATGTTGGTGACCAACGTGCTCGACGATCACCCGGACCTCTATCCGGACGGCCGGGGCCTGCTCGACGCTTTCGCGACGCTTGCAGCGCAGCTCCCGGCGCACGGCTGTCTGGTGCTGCCGTCCGACGATGCCGCGGCCATGCCGCTGGCGGCACACGCGCGCTGCGCCGTCGTCGGCACGGGCCTCGAGACCGGCGCCGACCATCGCATCATGGACGTGCGACTGTCGGCCGCGGGGTCGAGCTTCGCCCTCGCGGACGTGCCGTTCTTCGTCTCCATGCACGGAGTCATGAACGTCCGAAACGCCGCCATGGCCGCGGTGGGGGCCACGCATCTTGGCGTGCCGCTCCAGCAGTCGTCTCGCGCGCTGGCGGAGTTCGAGGGCCTGGCCGGCCGGCAGGAGGCACGACACGTCGGCGGAAGCACGCTGGTGAGCGACAAGGCCACGCATCCGCGCTCCATCGCCGGCCTGTGCGAAGCCCTTCGCCAGCGGTATCCCGGCCGCAGGCTGGTATCCGTCATGCAGCCGCGCGGCACCGGCGGCCGCCGCTGGATCTACCAGCGCGAGCTGCCTGCCGCCCTTGCCGGATTCGACAAGGTGATCCTCACCAACCCGTACGAGCACCGGCCCGCCGCGTGCACACCGTGGCAGGAGGAGCCATTCTCGGCTGACGCGCTTGCCGATGCGTTGTGCACGCGTGGCGTGGACGTGCAACTCGTTCCCGCACTCGCGGATATCCCGGCGGCCGTGCGAGACGAGACCCGGCCTGGCGACGTCGTGCTGCTGTCCCTGCGCGAACAGTTCGCCGACTGGGTGGCCGCCATCGAGGACGCGCTGGCCGGCCGCGTCACGACATGATCCACCGGCGGAGCGCGGCCCGCAGGCCCCGGCCGGAGCGTTCGGCGTCCTGCTCCGCGCGGAGCCGTGCCACCTCGCGCCGAAGCTCCTCGGCGCCGGCAGCCCGCGCGGAGTGAACGGCTGCAAGGTCGCGTTCAACCCGGGCAATCCGCAAGGCGTGGCCGGCGAGCATCTCGGTGAAGGCCCGCCGGAGCTCTGCGCCTTCCACATCGATCCGCTCCGCCTGCTCCTGGCGTCCGGTGCGCTCGAGCGCAAGGGACTCGGCAAGCCCCTCAACCTCGTGCTCGAGGCGCTGCATCCGATCCGCGTGTCGAACCTCGAGGGCGTCCAGCCGTCCTGTGCTCGACCCGAGCGCCGCGCGAAGTTCGTCCAGCGACTCACGCATCGAGGCCGGCCCTCGCTGTGGCGACGCCTCGTGGATCCGCTCACTGGCGATCGCGGCCAGCAGCGACTGCATGGCCGCTTCCGTCCGGCCGGGGGGCACCTCCGGCAAAGGCTCACGCCCATCCAGGATTCGCGCAAGCCTGCGCCCGAAGGGCGCGGGATGATGGTCCTCATCGTAGAGGCGCCGCACCTTGGCCGCGTGCTGCCCGAGCGTGCCGGCATCGGACAGCCGGCGGAGCGTGAGCGCCAGATCGTCCCACGTGCGCCAGACCAGCAGGCCCTCGGCATCGAGCGTCGGGTCCGCACCGGACTCGCGGAGCGGCCGCCAGGCGTGCCGCACGTACGGCGTGGCCGATGCCAGCGCCTCGACCTTCGTCCGCGCACCGTCCACCGGGAACGACGCGCAGAAGACGTCGACGTCGTGCTCCCAGAGCGCCGCAGCGAGGGATGGCACCGTCCGCACGTACACGAACCGGTCGGGGGCGATCCCCTCGCGCGAGAGAGCGGCGCGGACATCCGCGATCGCGTCGTCTTCGAGCGGCCCGATGTGAACGTGCCACCCGCCGGTGGCGCGCAGGATCACCGCCACCGTGTCGGCATAACGCATGGCATAACCACCGGCGAACTTGTGGGCGCTGCCGCTGGACGCCGTTACCAGCTGCCCCCGCCGGAGGAAACCGTGCGGCCTCGGCCCGGGATCGGGCGAGGTGAGCGGCAGCAACCACGACTCCCGGCCGAGCGCACGGGCGAGCGCCACCCCCGCCGGGTTCAGGTCGATGATCCGGACGCCCGGCACGTGAAGCCCGAACGAGGGTGTCGCATCGGCGTGGTGGACCAGAATCCGCTCGCGGGCCAGCTCGGGTTGTGCAACCACGCTGGCCAGCGGATCGTGCGGATGGTGGAACAGGAAGAGGCGCTCGGGTGCGAGCGCTCGCAGCCGGGCCAGGACCTGGTCCAGCCGCTCGGCGTGCGACGGGCCCGCCACGACCGTCACCTGGCCGGACGATAGAGCGAGGCGCGAGACGATTACGTCTGGCACGGGCGCCGGGTTCTGGCCGAGCAGGTCGGTGACGACGACGTGCGCCGACTCGCGCCCCAGCGCGCGGACGAAGTCGCCGATGAGCGCGGTGTGGCCGCCGATGTCGTAGAGCTGCGTCGCCAGGTAGACGTCGCGCACGCGGCGCGGTCCTGGGTCCAATGCCTCCCGGGGCGAAGGTGGCCGATGCGCCAGGCGCTCGCGACCCATCCGCCACAGTCGCCAGTCCCATTCGGGCACGCCGAGCGGGCGCGATCCGAGGCCGGGCCGCGACTGCAGCTGCTGCATCAGCGAGGCGAGCTCCCGAAGTTCCCGGTCGATGGCCGTCACGTGCGGGATCGTACGCCATCGGACGCCCGTCATAGAATCAGGTCCCATGACCCTGACCAACCGCGTCGCGCTGATCACGGGAGGCAAGCGCATCGGCGCCGAGGTGGCCCGCGCCCTTGCAGCCGGCGGCGCGGACATCGCGCTCGTCTTCAATCGGTCGCGCGAGGAGGCCAACGACGTCGCCGGGGAGCTGCGCGCGAACGGGAGGCGGGTGGCGATGGTCCAGGCGGACCTGTCCGATCCCGACGCCTGCACGCGCGTCGTTGAAGAGACCGTGCAGGCGCTGGGGCGGCTGGACGTGCTGGTGAACATGGCCTCGCTCTACAAGGCCAAGGACTTCGGCGAGCTGACCGTGCACGACTGGGACACGCAGCTCAACGTGGACCTGCGCGCCGCGTTCCTCTGCGCGCAGGCCGCGGCGCCGCACATGAGGGCCAACGGCGGCGGGCGCATCGTCAACTTCGCCGACTGGGTGGCCGCCAGCGGCCGGCCGCGCTACCTGGGCTACGTCCCGTACTACGTCGCCAAGCAGGGCGTCATCGCGCTCACCGAGGCGCTCGCCCTCGAGCTCGCCGCCGACCAGATCCTGGTCAACGCCATCGCCCCCGGCCCCATCGTCGCGCCCCCGGGCACGAGCGCGGAAGAGATGGCCGCCGTCGAGAAGGCCACGCCCCTCGGCCGCTGGGGAGGCGAGCAGGAAATCGCCAAGGCGGTGCGGTTCCTGGTAGAGACCGATTTCGTCACGGGCGAGACCATCCGCGTCGATGGGGGAAGGCACGTCAGGTAGGCCGGC
>JBFWQE010000170.1:0-6629 GCA_050249615.1 Vicinamibacterales bacterium | reverse complement strand
CCCACCGCCCGAAGGGCGGCCCCTCCTCAGAACCGCAGCCGGAGGCCCAGCCGGACCACCCGCGGAGGCTGGACCGCGGTCACCGTGCGGAAGCCCGGGCCGGTCACGACGTCCTCCTCCACTTCGTTGGCAGTCTCGAACAGGTTGAACGCATCCGCCGTGAAGGACACCGATCGCCGGTTGCCGAGCGGCCAGTGGAGTTCCACCCTGGCGTCGAACGTGAAGGCGAATGTGAACCGCTGCAGCCCGCGCGGGTAGGTGTGGATGATTTCCGCGCCCTGGTTCAGCCCTTCCGCGATGACCACTCGCGAAAACGGCTGTCCGTCCTGGTAGCGCGCGATGAACGCGGCCCGCAGCAGGCCCGGAGCCGTGTAGGCGCCCATCACCTTCATCACGTAGGCGCGGTCGTAGAAGAGGCGCCCGCGCGCGTAGGTGCCGGCATTCGGGTTGGTGAACGCCTCGCCGAGCAGGCCCTGGTCGTTCTCGTCGGCGCGATAGCCGCGGTTCATACCCACGCCCTCGGCGCGGTACGCGGTGCCGCCGAAGCGGAAGTACCAGCGCTCGCCGATGTCGCGCGAGAGCTTGATCTCCACGCCCTGGTAGCGCGAGTCCTCGGCCGGGGAGTTGCCGAGCACGTATCGATCCGCCCCGAAACTCGATGGCCGCCTGTCGTAGATCGGCAGCGGCTCGTAGCCCTGGAGCCCCGCGATGTCCACGCCGGGGTCCTCGATGATCGTCACCGCGTAGTCGTCCACGGTGACCCCCACGTTCCGCAGTGCCACGAGGTGGCGCTCGCGGCGATCGAGGCCCGTGATGCCTATCCGCCACGAGCCAAGCGCGTACTCCCCACCGATCTGGAACTCGGCGGTCGTGGGCCGGCGTAGCCCATCGTCGATGCGGCTGCCCGACGTGCCGTCGCCCCACAGGCCAATCGCCGCGACGCCCACCAGCTCGGACGACGACCACGCGCCATCGCGGTTCGTGTCATCCCAGCGGTACATCGTGCCCCGGGAACTCGCGGGATCGCCCACCGCGAAGTACTCCAGCGGCAGGCGATGGCGATACCAGGAGTAACCGGTCGTGATGGCGAAGCGGTCGTTCGACGCGGGGCTCCAACGCGCCGTGATGCGGGGCGACGCGGTGAACCAGCTGATGGTGTTGTCGGCGTCCGTCGCGGACCCGCGGTCCATCTCGATGCGGAGCGCCGCCATCAGCGTCAGGCTGGGGGCCACCGCGATGCGATCGCTCACGAACGCATGTGCGGAGGTCGTGCCCCGGTGCGTCTCTCCACCGGCGTTCACGTCCGAGGGCGCCCACATGCGGACGGGCCGTCCGTTCACCAGCTCCCCGAACGCGGGCTGCGCGCCGGGCGCGCTCTCGGACGAGGCGCCGCCCACGCCCATCCCCATCCGCACGATGTGGTCGCGTCCAAGCCACCGCTGCGTCGGCAGGGAGACGGCTGCGCTTGCGTCCGCCCGCGACCGCACTACCTTCTCCGGCTGGACCAGGCCCATCGGCGCTCCGTCCAGGAGCCGCTCCATCGTTCCACCCAGTGCGGAGAGTCCCACGTTCGCGTCGGTCGCCGAGCGCTGATACGTCCCCGAGAGCGACCACACGGCTCCCCGGCCCAACCGCTCCCATGCCGCGGAGAGGAGCACGTGTCGATCGTCCTGCGCCAGGGTCCGATCCGCGTAGCGCGCGCGCGACGCGAGCGGGCGCGTCGCGTCCGCCACCGACGCGAAGACGCGCATCTCGCCGCCTGGTCCAGTCGCACCCGCCAGGTGCGCCGTGAACGACCTGATGCTGCCGTCCAGTCGCTGCGGTTGCTCGCGCTCCACGCGGCTGCCGTCCGTCACGCGGCCGGCCGCGAAGAGGCCGAGGCCAGACGAGGCGAGCGGCCCGCCGGCGGACAGGCTGCCATCCGCCCACGACTCGAGGCGTGCGATGGGGACGATGTCGCCCGCCTCGCCCTGGAGCCCGCCCGGCGCGGCGCTCACCTGCGCGTCACCGCTCCACGCGCGGCCTGGCCGCTCGAGCGTCATCTGCACGATGGGCCCGGGGCCCACTGCCGCCGGGTCCAGCGCGGCGGACTCGACGGTGACCGCCCGCAGCACGGTCAGGTCGGGATGGAACACCGGTGCCCCAATCGCGCTCGGGTCGGTGACATCCACGCCATCCACTCTGAACGTCGTCTGCGACGCGGACGAGCCCTGCCCGCCGAGCATGGCGCGCTCCCCCGTCCAGAGGCCGCCGCCGTCCACGCGGTCCGCGATGAGGAAGGGGTGCGCGGTCTCCGCCAGCGACCAGGCCGTGCGTGAGGAGGGCAGGCCCACGAGGTGCCGTGCGTCGAACACGGTCTGGTACGCCATGGCGGAGCGCCCCCTCACCACGACCGTCGAGGCCGACCCGCCGCCATCGGGCTCGAGCCGCACGTCGAGCGTCAGCACCTCGCCCGGGACCAGCGTCGCCGCGTCTTCGACCGGGCGGTACCCGGCCAGCGTGACACGGAGCCGATATGCCCCCGGCAGCACGGGCACCGAGGCCCCGCCTTCGCCCGCGCCAATCCGCGCAGATCTGGTCGCGCCAACCGTCACAGGCTCGAGCTCGACCACTGCCCCTGCCGCCGCGGTGCCGTCCGGGCGATGAACGTGGACGACCGCGAGGCTCGATGCGCCTTGAGCCGAGGCCGATGGCGGGATGAAGAGAAGGAGACCGCTGAGGAGGGACATCAGGCGCCGATGCGACATGCAGGGAGATTGTGGCAGAAAAGTACAGCTTGAAACCCGACCGTTCGTGCGTATACTCCGCCGATGAGCTGGTACCGCCTCGTGACGTCCGCGTTCCTGGTGGTCGGAATGGGCATCTCGCCCGCCCTCGCGCAGTCGTCGCCGGACGACCCCGTGCCAGCCGAAGACGACGGCACGACAGGCCAGACGCCCGCCGTCCAGCCGGCTCCGCCGCCCTCACCATCGCCGGCGGCGGGAGCGTACGACGACCGCCCGTTCGCGCGTGTCGTCCCCAATTTCTTCGGGGATCTGAAGCGCCTGCCATCGATCGACTCGGCCGTGGTCCTCGGCGTCGGCGGGCTGCTCAGCGCCGTCGCCAGCCACAACGACGAGGAGTTCACCTACAAGGCATCGGCCGGCGGCACCGACGACATCTTCAAGGGCGGAGGCGTGCTCGGCGACGGCTTCACGCAGGGCGGGATTGCCGTCGGCGTCTATGCGGTCGGTCGTCTCGCGAAGCGCTCGAAGATGGCGCACGTCGGCGCTGACCTCATGCGCGCCCAGTTGCTCACGGGCGTGCTCACGCACTCGCTCAAGCTCATCGCGCGCCGGCACCGGCCGGCGGGCGACTTCGAGAGCACGACGAAGACCTACTCGTTTCCCTCGGGCCACGCGGCGGCGAGCTGGACCTCTGCCACGGTCATCTGGCGCCACTTCGGGTGGCGCGCGGGCCTGCCGGCCTCGGCGCTGGCCGCCTTCGCGGCGGCGTCGCGCCTGCCGCAGCACGAGCACTACCTGAGTGACGTGCTGTTCGGCTCCGCGCTGGGCATCGCCAGCGCGCGCACGGTCACCATCGGGCACGGCAATCGGCGCCTGGCCATCGCGCCCACGCCGACACGCGGCGGCGGTGCAGTGATGTTCTCGTTGATGCCGAACGAATGATCCGCGAAACAGCACCTACCGGTACGCCGCCGCCTGGATGCCGTACAGCTCCGCGTAGTGCCCCCGCCGGGCCATCAGCGCCTCGTGCGTCCCGGACTCCACCACCCGCGCGCCGTCGAGCACCACGATGAGGTCCGCCATCCGTACGGTGGAGAAGCGGTGCGAGACGAGGATGGTGATGCGCCCCGTGGCGCCGACGTTGCGGACCGCCGAGGCGTAGCGCTCGAACAGCGCGTGCTCGGTCTCCGCGTCCAGCGCCGCGGTGGGCTCGTCCAGCACGAGGAGCAGCGGTCCATCGCGCATGAAGCCACGCGCGAGCGCGAGCTTCTGCCACTGCCCGAAGCTCACGTCCACGCCGCCAGGCCACGTGGGCCCGAGCTGCGTCTCGAGCCCGCCTGGCAGTCTCGGCACCACGTCGTCGGCCCCCGCGCGCGAAACCGCCGTCGTGACAGCGGGCACGTCGTCCATCCGCGGAATGTCGCCCACCCCCACCGTGTGGCGCGCGCGGAACTCGAAGCGGAAGAAGTCCTGGAAGGCGCCGGCGAGGCGTGACCGCCAGTCCGCCGCCGCGACCTGCGCGAGGTCGGTCCCGTCGACGAGAATGCGCCCGCTGGTCGGCTGGTACATCTTCGCCAGCAGCTTTACCAGCGTGGACTTACCCGCGCCGTTCTCCCCGACAACGGCGACGACCGCGCCGGCTGGCAGTGTCAGGTCGATGCCGTCCAGTACGAGGTTGTTCGTTCCGGGATACGCGAACGACACCTGCTCGAATCGGATGCCCTCGGCCAGGCGCCCAGGCGCCGACAGGTCTGCCGTTGCTGCCACGGCCTTCGCGTAGTCCTCGAGCCATGCCAGCCGTCTCGCGGCATCCAGCCAGATGCCGCGCAGGAACCCGATCTCACCGACCGCCGCGCCCACGTAGAACGACAGGCGCGAGCCCGCGGCAAGCGTGAGGAGAACATCGCCCGCGGGGCGGGCCAGGGTGGACGACACGAACACGATGGCGCCGACGTATCCGAGGCCGAAGATTGCCCACGCGACGGCGTGCCAGCCTGCCGACGCCCAACGGGCACGTGCGATGGGCCGGTTTCCCACCTCCCACGCCAGGCGGCGATCGGCGATCAGCTGGTCAGCGATGCCCGTCACGCGCACGTCCTTGCCCGGCGTCGCCGTGGTTGCCATGTCGAAGAGATGGCGCGCCAGGCGGTTGGCCTCCGCGCCGCGCTCCTGCGCGCTGCGCTCGACCGCCGGCCGCCACGTCGACGTGAAGACGGTCGGCAGCGCCATGGCCGCCAGCAGTGCAAGCGCGGGGTGAATGGTCATCAGCAGACCGACGGTGATCGCCACCCGCAGGATCCACGCCAGCGTCGTCAGCAGCGACGCATACATGTGGTCCAGCATGAACACCTGGTTGCGCAGCACCGAGAGGCGGTCGAGGTACTCCGGGCGCTCCTGGTGGGCGATGGTCGGGATGGACGCCTGGAGCGTGGCGACGTGCGACTCGAGCGCGATGGTCACCTTGTCGCGGAACCGCCGCTGCACGCGCGTGCTGACGACCTGCAGGAACCAGGTCGCGGTGGCCGACAGGCCGATGGCCACGAGGGCGATCTGCACCAGACGCCAGTTCGCGTCCAGCGTGCCCTCGCCGAGCAGCTTGAACCAGAACGCGATGAGCGCGTCCGGCAGCGCCGCCACGAGCGCCAGCACGAGTGACGCGACGATCAACGCGGGCTCGTGGCGATAGCCCAGCACGCACAGGCGCCACATGGACGACAGGGACGGGGGGAGCTTCTCGAGACGTTCAGGCGAGGACGTCATAGACGCGGCCCTCCTCGTCCTGGCTCGCGAAGCGCTGTGCCTGCAGGTCGAACATCGTGCGGTAGCGTCCGCCGAACGCCATCAGCTCGTCGTGCGTGCCCAGCTCGACGACCCGCCCCTTCTCGAGCACGCAGATCCGATCCGCCCGTCGGACGGTCGAGAAGCGATGGGAAATGAGGATGGTCGTGCAGTGACGAGTGGCGGCGAGCAGGCGCTCGAAGATCTCTGCCTCGCCGCGGACGTCCAGCTGCGCGGTGGGCTCGTCGAGGATCACGACGCCGGCGCCGGTCCTCACCGCGCAGAGAGCGCGCGCAAGGGCGACGCGCTGCCACTGGCCTCCGGAGAGAGCGATGCCGCCCGCGTAGCCACGCGCGAGAGTCCTGTCGAGGTGCGCCACGTTCCGGGCCCCTGCCGCTTCGAGCGCCTCCAGGATGAACGCATCCGGCGCGCCGCGCGGCGCCACGTTCTCCCCGAGCGATCGCTCGAGCCGCATGAAGTCCTGGAAGACGGCCGCCAGCCGTTCGCGCCACGACGCGATGTCCAGTTCGCGCAGGTCGATCCCGTCCACTTCGACGGCGCCGGCCTGGGGATCGTAGAAGCGGCACAGCAGCTTCGCCAGCGTCGTCTTGCCCGCGCCGTTCTGCCCGACGATGGCGAGCGAGGAGCCAGCGGGGATGGTGAGGTCGAACCCGTCGAGGACGCGCGCGCCGTCCGGGTAGGAGAACGTCACGTCGCGGAAACGGATCTCGCGCACGGGCAGGCCATCGGCCGAACGGCTCCCGGACGCGAGCCGTCCCGCGCCGGCCATCCCCGGCCCGAGGCGTGATACGGCGGCCACCGGCGCAGACGCGCCATCGAGCGCCCAGTCCAGCCCCCCAAAGGCAATGAGCGACGTACCCACCGCGCACTGGGCGTAGACGACGACCTCGCCGAGGCTCACGCGGCCTGCCGCCGCGGCCGATGCAAGGGCCCAGAAGACCAGCACGTTGGCGGCGGCGACGATCAGCAGGCTCAACGCCAGCGGCCGCTCGCGCAGGCGAGTGGCGTCGAACTGAAGCCGATGGAGGCGCGTGCGGCGCGCGATGAACCGTTCGATGGTCCAGTCCATCAGCCCGAACACGCGGAGCTCCTTGCTGGCCGGGG
>JBFWQE010000169.1:0-11698 GCA_050249615.1 Vicinamibacterales bacterium | reverse complement strand
CTGCAAAACCTCCATCCCCGGTTCAAATCCGGGCGGCGCCTCCAACTTTTCCAGGAAAACCTGAGCAGCGGCGTGCGGCCACGCCCTTATCGCGCCGACTGATTGTGGCTAGCCTGTGACCATCTCCCCTCGCAGCCGTGCAGGCGCGAGCCGTGCGCGCGCATCGAGAGGGCCCATGTCCGCCTGTCTGTGTCACGACGCGTTGTCCGCAATTCCCCGCGCGTGCGTGCCCCTCGTACTCGCGACCCTGATTGTCAGCACGACCACGGCGTGCGACAACGCCGCAGCGAAGAAGTCCGAGGCCGCCGCCACGGTCTACCTGATCGAACTCGAGAGCGGATCGGAATCCACGGTCCAGAGAGCCACGGGCCTGATTCGGGCCGGCAAGCGGTCCCAGGCGGACGCCCTGCTCCGCACGCGGCTCGACGGGCTGGAGGAGCAGGTCGCCAAGTACATCACGACGGATCCCGAGTTGGTGCCATCGGACCGTGATCGGATTGTCGCCGCCGTCCGCCAGGAGCAAGCGCGAATCCGCGAGCTCCTGGGGCAGCGACCACGGTGACGGGTACGGCACCGTGTGCGAGACTCTCGAGCACGAGCGTGCCACCGTGACACCGTAGACCTGTCCGCGTGCAGCAGTCGCTGGCGGCGACGCCATCCCTCTGCTTGTGCGCGGCAGGCGCGCCCTGCCAACCCATCTGCGCACCTGCGGCCATCTGCGGCGCCCGTCCTTCGTGTCCCCGCGAATCTGTGCAATCTGCAGCATCTGCGTCCATCTGGGGGCCTTGCAGTATCTGCGGCCGTCTGCGGCGCATCTGCGGCCTGCCCCAATCGGTGTTCCGCCAGAGGCCCGAGGTACCGTATACTTCGGCGTCCCCCTCCCGAAGTCTCCGGCGTCGCTCCGCGTGCCCCTCCCACCGCGGCAGGCCTTGCCGTCATCCGTGTCGGGGGTGTTGCGTTGACCTACTGGATCGAATTCAAGAACACCATCCTGCCCTGGCTGCTCGCCGCCGGCGTCGTCACCTTCCTGGTGCACGAGCACCGGCGCACCACTGAAGCCCTGCTCGGCGCCAACGAGCGGCTCGCCTCGGCCGTGGAGGAGCAGGGCAAGGCGCTCGAAGGGGTGCGCCAGCTCCTGGCGTCGCAGGGGTATACGCTCCCCCCTCCAACCGCTCCGCAGTAGTCCGCGGCCTGCGTGAGCACGTGCGGTTGACGTCGCGGATGGCGCTCAGGATGTTCGATCTCGCGGACATCTGGGCCACCAGGACCGGCAACGAGGTGCGCCTCGTGTCGGGCAATGACCATGTGCACGCCCGGAAGTCGATGCACTACGCGGGGCTGGCCATCGATCTGCACAGCTCCGACCTGGACGGGCTGGCGGCGGTCATGCGGCGCCTCGGCTTCCGCGTCCTCTGGCGCGTGCCCGGGCACTTCGGGCACGTGCACGTCGAGTGGGCGGGTGGCCTGACAACCGGGCCCGAGGCCGTCCTGACGGCACCCTGAGGAATGAGACCACGAGGACACGAAGGGGAGCGCGTCTTCGTGGTTTCTCGCTATGCTAGGCGGAGACGCTCGTCGCGCGAGGCACCGCCATGGACCGCATCCGCACCCTCATCCTCGGAGCCGCCGGCCGCGACTTCCACAACTTCAACGTCGTCTACAGGGACGACGTGCGGTACGAGGTCGTCGGGTTCACCGCCGCGCAGATCCCGAATATCGCGGGCCGGAAGTACCCGGCAGACCTCGCCGGTCCGCTCTATCCGGCGGGTGTGCCCATCTTCCCTGAAGACGATCTGGCCTCTCTCGTGGACCGCCTCGCCGTGCGCCAGGTCGTACTCGCCTACAGCGACATCTCGTACGAGTACGCGATGCGCCGGGGCGCCATTGCCAACGCCGCCGGGGCGGATTTCCTCATGCTCGGGCCGCGGGCGACGATGCTCGACAGCCGCAAGCCGGTCGTCTCCGTGTGCGCGGTGCGTACTGGAGCGGGGAAGAGCCCCGCCAGCCGGCGCATTGCGGCCATGCTCCGGGATCGCGGCCTGCGCGTGGCCATCGTCCGGCACCCGATGCCGTACGGGGACCTCTCTGCGCAACGCGTGCAGCGTTTCGCGACGCTCGAGGACATGGCACGGCACCGCTGCACCATCGAGGAGATGGAAGAGTACGAACCGCACATCCTGAGCGGCTCGGTGGTGTTCGCGGGCGTGGACTACGCCGACATCCTGGAGCAGGCCGAGGCCGAAGCCGACGTCATCCTCTGGGACGGCGGCAACAACGACCTGCCGTTCTACCGGCCCATGCTGCACTTCGTCGTGGCGGATCCCCTGCGGCCCGGCCACGAGCTCACGTATTACCCCGGCGAGGCGAACCTCCGGATGGCCGATGTGGTGATCATCAACAAGGTGGACGCGGCGGGCCTCGAGGCGGTGACGCGCGTGCGCGACAACGTGCGTGCGGCCAACCCGCGCGCGTTGGTGGTCGAGGCGGCGTCGCCGGTGACGGCGGATAGGGCGGATCTGATCAACGGAAGGAAGGTCCTCGTCATCGAGGACGGCCCGACGCTGACGCATGGCGAGATGCGGTTCGGCGCGGCAACGGTCATCGCGAAGCGGTTCGGCGCGGCGGAGATCGTGGATCCCCGGCCGTTCGCGGTGGGGAGCATCGCCGGCACGTTCCAGACCTACCCGGCGATTGGCGCGCTGCTGCCGGCGATGGGGTACGGCGAGCAGCAAGTGCGCGATCTCGAGGCCACCATCGCGCGAGTGCCTTGCGATGCCGTCATCGTGGGCACGCCCATCGACCTGGGCCGGCTCATGACCATCACGCAGCCGGTCGTGCGCGCCCACTACGAGCTTCAGGAACTGGGACGCCCGGACCTCTCGGATGCCCTGGCCGGTCTGCTGGACCAGCCACACGCGGCGCCGCGGCGTCGGGGGCCAGGGGCGAGCGACGAGTCGGCCCTAGCACTCTGACCTGTCCGCACCTGTCCGCACCCGTTCGCACCTGTCCGCACCTGTCCGCACCTGTCCGCACCTGTCCGCACCCGTTCGCACCCGCCCGCACCTGCTCGCACCCGCCCGCACCTGTTCGCACCCGCCCGCACCTGCTCGCACCCGGCTCAGGGCGCTCCGGGCGGCCCCGCGGTGGCTCCTGCCGCCTGCGGAAGCGCGAATACGAATAGGGCCCGACCGGCGGCGACCGACACGTGCTGCCGGCCTTCGACCATGAAGGTCGCCGGGTTCGAGCGCACCATGCCGCCCACCTGGAATTGCCACAGCGCCGCGCCGGTCTTCGCGTCCAGCGCGTAGAAGTTGCCCTCGTTCGACCCGCTGAACACGAGGCCTCCCGCCGTGGAGAGCACACCGGACCACGAGGGTGACGGCAGCTTGAAGTCCCAGGCCTTCGCGCCCGTCCGGGCATCGAGGGCGCGGACAGCGCCCCATGCCTCATCCAGAAGGGCACGCTCGCCGCCTCCCGTGAAGGGCAGCCCCGCCTCGTACTCCACGTCGGTCTTGTAGTAATACGAGCCCATCTCGCGCACAGGGACGTAGAAGAGCCCCGTCTGCGGGCTGTAGGACGGGCTCGGCCAGTTGGTCGAGCCCTGCAGGCTCGGATACACGAGGTTGCCTTCCTCGGTGGGCTCGGTGTTCGGCAGCACCTCGGGCCGCCCCTTCGCGTCGATGCCCTTCGCCCACGTCTGTTTCGCGTACGCCTGGGCGTGGATGAACTCACCGGTCACGCGGTCCAGCACGTAGTAGAAGGCATTGCGATTGGCGGTGATGAGCACCTTGCGCGTGCGCCCGCCGATCTCCAGGTCCGCGAGCACCTGGATCTGGTTCGCGTCCCAGTCGTGCACGTCGTGCGGCGTGTACTGGAAGTACCACCTCATCTTCCCCGTGTCTGGCTCGAGGGCGACGACCGACGAGGTGTAGAGGTTGTCGCCCTTGCGCACATCGCCGTTCCAGTCCGGCCCGGGGTTGCCGGTGCCCCAGTAGAGCAGCTTCAGGTCGGGATCGTACGAACCGGTGAGCCAGGTCGCACCCGCGCCGTTCTTCCAGCTGTCGCCGGCCCATGTCTCCACGCCGGGCTCGCCCGTGGCCGGCACGGTGTGGGTGCGCCACAGGAGCTTGCCGGACTTCGCGTCGTACGCATCGATGAAACCGCGGATTCCCGCCTCGCCGCCGCTGATGCCCACGATGATCTTCCCATCCAGCGCGAGTGGGGCCATCGTCACGGAGTGCCCGAGGCCGTTGTCGGCGACCTTCGTCTCCCATCGCTTGGCACCGGTCTCCGCGTCCAGGGCGATGAGGTAGCCGTCGAGCGAGCCGACGTAGAGCATGTCGTCCAGGATGGCCACGCCGCGGTTCGTGGCGGGAAACCCGATCAGTCTCAGGTCCGATGGCATCGGCCGCACGTAGCTCCACAGCGCCCGCCCGGTGCGCGGATCGAGGGCGGTCACCGTGGTCGGAGGCTCGGTGACGTACATGCGGCCATCGACCACGATGGGCGAGGTCTCGACCTGGCCGTCGCCGCGTACCTGGTAGACCCACGCGGGCTGCAACTGCGCGACGTTGGACGAGTTGATCTGCGCGAGCGTCGAATGCCGCCTGCCATCGTAGGTGCCGTTATAGGTGAGCCAGGCCCCCGGCTCCTTCGCGGCGTTGACGATGCGGGAGTAGGGCACCTGGCCCGCAAGGACCGTTCCGAGGGCCACGACGCCGGCCGCGACTGCCACCACGTGTCTCATCGTGTCTCCCGCAGGCTGGCCAGGTAGGCCACCAGGTCGTCGATTTCCGTTGCCGAACGCTGCGCGCCATACGCCGGCATCAGGGTGGCGCCCGCTTCCCGCTCCAGCGCCTCCAGGTCCGACTTCCAGTACCGATGGAGTCTGCCGCCAGGATCCCTCACGTAAACCCAGAAGGCATCCTCGCTGACGCGCACGCCGCGGATGGAGCGGGCGTCCTTCGGCCGGGCCGTGACCACGACGTGCCCGTCCGGGACGCGCGCACTCGGCTGGAGGAGCGCTTCCCTGATGTAGGCGGAGCCACGCTGTGCGCCGATGTTGGAGAGGTCGGGACCGTACGCGCGCCCCGCGCCATCGAGGACGTGACACGAGGCGCAGCCGCGCTCCTGATAGACGGCCTTCCCGCGAGTGGCGTCGCCCGCGAGCACCACTGGGGGCGTTCCGGTGATGAGGCGGCGCACATAGGCGGCCAGCTGCCACGTCCTCCGTGGGCCATTGGCGCGGCCGTAGCCGGGCATCAGGTTCGGGATGCCCTGTTCGACCACGCGGAGCAACCCCTCGTCGTCCGAGGCGCGCGGCAGTACGGGCACGAGCAGGGACGGGCCGTAGCCGCCGCTGCCGTCCATGCCGTGGCAGAGGGCGCACTGCGCCACGTAGGCCCGCTTGCCCGCAGCCAGGTCATCGGCCGTGGCCTCGTGGAGCGGGCGGGTCTCGGCCGTGGCCGGGGACTGCGCCGCGAGGTGAGATCCGGTCCAGAGCGCGACGAGCCATAGCCCCGCCGCTGTGCCCAGGCGTGCCGCCCGTCGTGAGATCGATCGCCGCGCCGCCGATCCTTGCGCCATTGGACATGCCTCCGGACGCCACGAGCACCACGTGGCGCGCACACTGTATCACCGGAGGCGGCCGGGGATTCGCCGCCTCGCGCGCCCGCACTCAGTCGTGGCCTGTCACGACCGGCTCGCGGAACGAGACGATGGCGTAGACGTAGATCGGATCCGGCACGCGCGAAAGAGACGGCGCGCCGAATCGCCAGGACCGGACGGCCTCGAGCGCGGCGGCATCGAAGCCCGACTTCGACCCGAGGATGCGGTACTCGCGCGGCGCGCCGGCCGCGGACATCTCGATCTCCACGAGGACGGTACCGTCACCGAAAACCTTGGGCGGATACGGCGGCATCGTGAGCGCGCCTGGCTGGGGCAGGGCCGCCGAGGGGCGGCCCAGCACCTGCGTCGGGCCGCCGGGGGCGGGGGAGGCGTAGACCGCCGGGGGCCGGAACGCGGCCAGGACGAGGACGCGCCCCGGAACGGCGACGAGTTGCTTGTCGATGGTGTCCTGGGCCGGGTCGAACTGCCACCCACGGACGGCCGCCGTCACCGCGTCGGTGAACGGGGGGGTCGAGGTGAGGACCTCCACCTTCGCCACCGCGCCGTCGTTTCCGACGAAGAGCTCGAGGGCCACTTCGCCGCCACCGACGGCCAGTTGCGCCGCCCGCGGCAACGCTCCCGCTCCCTTCAGTCGCGGCGCCTTGACGTCCTCGACCGTTGCCGAGAGGGCGACGGCCAGGATGGGAATCGACAGGGCCACCCAGGGCCCCCGCGGGCCGCGCCGAAGCCAGTTCGTCATGTCCCAGCCCCTCCCTTGCTTCCTCAAGCCTATGATCATTCCGTGCGCGATGCGCCAGCGGACCGCGTGGACACCGATGTCCTGGTGATTGGTGCCGGCCCGGCGGGCTCGGCGGCCGCCCTCCGGCTGGCGCGCCAGGGGCTTGGCGTGGTCCTGGCCGACCGTGCCCGATTCCCGCGAGACAAGGCGTGCGGGGATGCCCTCATTCCCGATGCCCTGACCGCGCTCGCGACCCTCGGGCTCGACCAGGCGGTGCTGCAGCGCGCGAAGCGGCTCGCGGGCCTGGTGATCACCGCGCCGGGCGGACGCCGCGTCCGGGTGCAGGGCCAGTGCGCCACGGTCCCGCGCAGGGTGCTGGACGATGTGCTGAGGCAGGCTGCTGTACGGGCCGGCGCGCGCTGGATGGCGCCTGCGCGAGCCTTCGGTCCCCTCCTCGACGGCGGCGGACGCCTGCGCGGCGCAGTGCTTCAAACGGGGGCCGACCAGGCCCCGGTGAGGGTCAGCGCAAACTGGACCATCCTCGCGACCGGGGGAGCCTCCACGCACCTGCTCGAGGCCTTCGGCGTGCTCGAACGGCAGGCCCCAAGCGCGATCGCCGCACGCCTCTACGTTCAGGTGCCGGCCGCAATGGCCGGATCGTTCAACGAGCTGCACATCTCGTTCGAGCGCGACCTCAGCCCGGGGTATGGATGGGTCTTTCCCGGACCGGACGACACCTTCAACATCGGCGTGGGCGTCTTCGGCGACGAGCGGCACCCGACCGGTCGGATGAATTTGCGCGTGCTGCTGGACCGGTTCTGCGCCGCCTTTGCTCCGGCCCGGGCGCTGCTGGCGGCGTCCACCTCCGTGACGCCGCTCCTCGGCGCCCCGCTGCGGACGGGTCTCTCAGGCACCCGCCTGGGGAGGCCCGGCCTGCTGGTTGCGGGCGAGGCCGCCGGCACCACGTACTCGCTGACGGGAGAAGGAATCGGAAAGGCGCTTGCGACCGGGATGGCCGCTGCCGACGCCATCGGGGAGGCCGCCGCCCGCGGCGACCTGCACGCTCCCTGCCACGACGCCTACCGGCGCCGCGTCACGTCGGACTTTGCCGGGCGGTTTCGAGCCTACTCGCTGGCCCAGCACTACGTGGCGTATCCGGCGGTGGCCGACTACCTGGCCTGGCGGGCACGCAAGGAGGGATTCGTGCGCCAGAAGCTGGAGGCGCTGTTCAACGAGGCTACCGATGCCCGCGCGCTCTTCTCCCCGGCAGGTCTCGTGCGGGCCCTCCTTGGGTGATCGGCATCCCAGCCGGCTCGGCTACGTTTTGCGCGGACGGTGTCCGACCCATCCCACGACGGCGCCGAGCACGAGGCCCGCCGCAAACGTGACGCCCAGCGCGGCAAACGGCGCGCGCTTCACGCGCCTGGCCGTCTCGTCGCGGAGATTTTCGTAGTCGCGCACGCGCCGCTTCAGGGTGCGCCTCGCGGCGTACATGCCATCCTCGAGCACTTCGGTCGCACGGGCCTTGACCTCGCGCGCCTCCCTGGCAAAATCCCCCGCCTGACGAGCCTTGTCGGCCACGCGATCAACGATCGCAGCCGCCTTGTCCTGTAGCTTGTCGATCGTGGCACTAGCCATGGCAATCCTCGATTGACACGCGTGCAAGTTCGTCGCCAGTTTCGGCGCCGCGCCGATGCGGCCTATCGGGCACATTGCGATGCCCACTTCAGGCACGGCGACGAAACGGCGACAGTCGGCGGCCGGAGGTGTCGGGAATCCCTACACGGGCATCCGGCATAGTAGAACGGATCTCGCATGAGGCCGCTCACGCTCGTGGCGCGCTACCGCGCCGCCGTCGCCGCTGGTGGTGGGGTTGCGCTGGCCGCCATTGTCGGGCTCTCCACGGCCGCCGCCCAGGTGGATGCCCAGGCGGCGAGGACCATGGTTCAGTCCACCCTGGCCCTTTCGGACCGAGACGCAGCAGCGCTCGAGCAGGGCCGCGCCGTCGTCAAGACCCTGCCCGGCACGTCGAAGCGCGAGGTCACCACCGCGGGTGCCGTGCGCATCTCGGCCTCGGCGGCGGACTTCGTCGCTCAGTTCCGCACGCTCGAGGGGTTCAAGCGCAGCTCGTTCATCAAGCAGATTGCGCGGTTCAGCGATCCACCGCGGCTGGCTGATCTCGATGCGCTCGAGCTGGAGGACGACGATGTGGCCGCCCTCAAGGCGTGTCGCGTGGGCGACTGCGACGTCCGGCTGCCAGGAAGCGACATCCACCGATTTGCGCGCGAGATCGACTGGCGCTCGTCCGACGCCCGCAGGCGGGCGACCATCCTCTACAAGTCGCTCCTGCTGGGCTACCTGGCCGACTATCGGCGCGCGGGCATCGAGAGCCTCGTCGCCTACGACGACCGGAAGACGCCGACGCGGCTGGCTGCCGAGACCCTGGATCTGCTCGCGCAGCAGCGGTCGTTGCTGGATCACGTCCCCCAGTTCAGACACTACCTGCTGCAGTTCCCGCGAGCGTCGCTGCCTCGCACGGAGGACTTCTTCTACTGGTCGAAGGAAGCGTTCGGCTTTCGACCGGTCATCGGCCTGAACCACGTCAGCCTTCACACGACGGACCGCGGCGAGGTGGTAATCGTGACGACGCAGATTTACGCCAGCCACTACATGGACGGCCAGATGGGTGGGAACCTCTTGGTGCCCGTGGCCGGCGCCCGGAATCGGCCGGCCTTCTACTGGCTCTACTTCAATCGTGCCCGTATCGACAACCTCGAGGGGATCCTGGGCACGCTGTCACGTCCGATCATCCAGCGGCGCGCGCGCTCGGGACTGGCGAGATCCATGACCGACTCGAAGCAGCGCATGGAGGCAGCCCGCTGACGGCGATGCGTCGTACACTGAACGACATGCGAAGCAGGCAAATGGTGGTGTGGGCATCGCTGCTGGCGATCGTCCTCGGGGAGGCGCTGGCCGTTCCGGTCCGGGCGACCGAGTCATCTGGCATCGATATCCGGACGCGTGCCCGAACGCTTCGCCCCGGCGAGCTGGTGGTGATCGACCTGGGCCTCGACGCCGAGGCCACGGCCGTGCAGGTCCGGCTGTTCGATCGGGCGACGGACGCGTACCGGCTGGGGCCGGGGCGCTGGCAGGCCCTGGTGGGCATCGACCTCGACCAGCCGGCGGGCGATTACGTCCTGACGGCCAGCGCGGACGGTGGCGCGGCGACGGGGGAACACCCGCTCACGGTGACGCCGCACAAGTTCGCCGTGCGCACGCTGAAGGTCAACCCCGACTTCGTGAACCCGCCACAGTCCGTGCTGGCTCGCATCCAGGAGGAGTCCCGCTTCCTGCAGGCCTTGTACGACCACCCCGCGCCCGAGCGGCTGTGGGAAGGGATGTTCTACCGGCCGGTGCCACATCAGGCGAACAGCCGCTTCGGGGTGCGGAGTGTCTTCAATGGCGAGAGGCGCAGCCCGCATGCCGGCACCGACTTCCTGAGCCCCGCGGGCACGCCCATTCGGGCGCCGAATGCGGGACGCGTGGTGGCGGCGCGGGACCTCTACTTCAGCGGCCGCACAGTGATCATCGATCACGGTCTCGGCCTGTTCTCCCAGCTGGCGCACATGTCGCGCATCGACGTGGTGGAGGGCGACACGGTGACGGCCGGGCAGGTGGTTGGCCTCGTGGGCGCCACCGGGCGCGTCACGGGCGCACACCTCCACTGGGGTCTGCGCGTCGGCGCGGCCCGCGTGGACGCCTTGTCGCTGCTCGCCCTCCTGGCAAAGGATTCCCCCAGATGACCGTTCCGGATCTCGAGTTCTCCGCCGCGGAGATGCGGGCCATGGCCGAGGCCGTGGTCAGCCGCGCGGTGGAGCACGTGGCAAGCCTGCCCCTCCAGCCGGCCTCCGGCGACCTCCACGCCGAGGACCTGTGTCGCGCGATGCGCGAGCCGGCGCCCGAGCTGGGAAGCGCCATCGAGCCGCTGCTCGACCTGCTGTTCGGGGAGTACATCCCGCGGTCCTTCACGGCCGCGGGCCCTGGATACCTGGCCTACATTCCGGGCGGGGGCGTCTATCCGGCGGCGCTCGCGGACTTCATCGCCGACACGACGAATCGCTACACGGGCGTCTGGCAGGCGGCCCCGGCGCTGGTGCAGCTCGAGGCCAACGCGCTCGACTGGCTCCGCGACTGGATGGGATTCCCCGCCGAGACTCGCGGGCTGTTCACTCCGGGCGGCTCGATGGCCACCTTCAACGGCATCCTCTGCGCGCGCGAGCGGCACCTCGGCGTGGACATCCGCCACGGCGTGCTCTACACATCCGACCAGGCTCACCACTCCGTGCTGAAATCGGCCAAGCTCGCGGGCATCATGCCCGACCGCGTGCGGGCCATCCCGTGCGACGCGTCGTTCAGGTTACCGGTGGGCGAGCTGCGGGAGGCCATCGCTCGCGACCGGGCGCAGGGCCTGATGCCGTTTGCCGTCGTCTCCAGCGCCGGTACCACGAACACGGGCGCAGTGGACCCGCTCGAGGAACTGGCGGACGTCTGCGCCTCCGAGGGGCTGTGGCATCACGTGGATGGCGCGTACGGCGCGTTCTTCAACCTGTGCGACGAAGGGCGCCAGGTGCTGAAGGGCCTCGGACGGGCCGACTCGCTGACGCTGGATCCGCACAAGGGCATGTTCCTCCCGTACGGGACGGGCGCGCTGCTCGTCCGCGACGGAGCGGCACTGCGCGCGGCGCACGAGGCCACGGCCGATTACATGCCGGCCATCCCACACCCGGAGGAGTTCTACGACCCGAGCCAGCACGGGCCTGAACTCTCGCGCGGGTTCCCGGGCTTGCGCGTCTGGCTGTCGGTGAAGCTGTACGGCGCCGCGACTTACCGTGCGGCCATCGCCGAGAAGCGCGCTCTGGCACTCGATGCATACCGCCGCATCTCGGCGCTCCCGGGGATCGTCATCGACGCGCCGCCGGAACTGTCGCTCTTCGCCTTCCACGTGTCGTGGCCGGGCGCGACCCGCGCCGAGGAGGACACGGCCACGCGCGCGCTGATGGAGCGGACGACCGCGCGAGGGCGCGTGATGATTACCGGCGCCGTGGCACGCGGGCGCTACCTGGGACGCGTCTGCGTGCTCAGCTTCCGCACGCACGCCGCGCAGATTGACGCGCTCGTGGAGGATCTCGAAAGGGCGCTGGAAGCAGTGCGGGGATAGGGTAGACGGGGTGCAAGGTGCCGGGTGCAGGGGTGCAAGGGTGCAGGGGTGCGGGGGGCAAAGGTGTAAGGGGGCTCACGGGCTCGAGCACCTCAGAACCCCGAGAACATCAGAACCCCGAGAACTTGAGAACC
>JBFWQE010000168.1:0-11729 GCA_050249615.1 Vicinamibacterales bacterium | reverse complement strand
CGACCGAGCGGTCCAGGCGCGCGATGAGCTCGGGACAGGAGAGGTCCATGCCCGTTAGCCTACTGCGTCACGTTCGCGGCGGACAACATGGGCCCGGGGCTCGAGGCCTGGGGTTTGGGGCCTGGGGTTTGGGGCCTGGGGCCTGGGGCTTGGGGCCTGGGCCTTGGGTCGCGGAGCACGGGTTCAGCGATAGCGGGCGTAGAGGTACTGGTCCAGGATCACGCCGTCCTTGACGGCGCTGTGGCGCAGGTGGCCCTCGCGCACGTACCCGGCCTTCTCGAGCACGCGGATGGACGCGGCGTTACCTGCGAACGGCACGGCGAAGATGCGGGAGAGATCGAACAAGGCAAACGCGCGTGCCGTCACCGCATCGAGCGCCGCCGTCGCGATGCCGCGCCCCCAGAAGCGCTCGCCCAGCCAGTAGCCGATCTCCGCTGAGACGCGCTCGACATCCTGCCCCAGCTCCAGGCCGATGCCGCCAACCGCGCGGCCCTCCACCGCGATGGCCCAGACGGTGGGGGTCTCCTGCCGCGCGAGCCAGCTGAGAAAGCCGCGGCCGTGCTCGGGCTCGTACGGATGGGGGAATCGGTCGCGAAGCTGATGCGCCACGTTGCGGTTGTTGGCGTGCGCGACCAGCGACGGGAGGTCCTCGGCCTGCCAGGGCCGCACGCTGGCCCCGGCGACCGGCAGCACCCACGGCAACCCCATCCCTTCGACCCTCACGCGGCTCGTCCCTCCGCCCGCGTACGGCAGGTGCGCGGGCCGCGGCATTCTATCGCGGGACGCCGGCAATGGACGGATCTAGAATCGCCGCCATGCGCTCAGCGATACGCCTGGTTCTTCTCTCCTCTGCCCTGGCACATGCCGCGTGCTCCGGTCCGGACGCGCCTTCCCCGGCGTCCACGCCGGCGCCGCTCGTGTCGGGGATCGATCTCACAGCGGCGGACAAGGCCGTCCGTCCACAGGACGACCTCTTCCGGCACGTGAACGGCGCGTGGCTGGCACGCACCGACATCCCCGCCGACAAGTCCAGCTACGGCGCCTTCGACCGGCTCTTCGACAAGTCGCAGGAGGACCTGCGGGCCATTGCCGAGGAGGCCGCCGGGGCCGCCGGCAGGGCGCCCGGATCGGACGCGCAGAAGATCGGGGACTTCTACGAGAGCTTCATGAACGAGCCCCGGGCCGACGAGCTCGGGCTGACGCCGCTCGCCGGCGAGCTGGCCGCCATCGACGCCCTCAGCACGAAGGCAGACCTCGCCCGCCACTTCGCCCGGTTCTTCAAGATGAACCTGATCAACCCGATCGTCGGCTTCGTGGACGGCGATGCACAGGAGCCCGGCCGCGAGATCCTCTATCTCTATCAGGGCGGCCTGGGCCTGCCCGATCGCGACTACTACCTGCAGGACGAGGCCCGGCTGCGGGAGTACCGGGAGCAGTACGTCGGCTTCGTCTCGAACATCCTGACGATGGCGAGTCACCCGTCACCGGGCGCCGCCGCCCGCGAGATCTTCGTGCTCGAATCGCGCCTCGCGCGCGCGCACTGGACCAACGTCGAGAGCCGCGACGCCGTGAAGACCTACAACAAGGTGGCCGTCGCGGACCTCGGCAAGCAGTTCCCCGGCTTCGACTGGAGCGCATGGGCCGGCGAGCTCGGCATCAGCGATGCGCCCGCGGTGGTGGTCAGCCAGCCGAGCTACCTCAAGGCGTTCGCGGCGGCGGTGAACGACACGCCCGTCGATCGGTGGAAGCCCTACCTGAAGGCCTCGCTCGTCAACGGGTTCGCGCCGTACCTGAGCCGGCCGTTCGTGGACGCCGAGTTCGGCTTCTACGGCCGGACGCTCCGCGGCGTGAAGGAGATCCAGCCGCGCTGGAAGCGCGCCGTCAACACGATCAACGCCAACATGGGTGAGATGCTCGGCAGGCTCTACGTCGAGAAGCATTTCAAGCCCGAGGCCAAGGCCCGGATGGAGCAGCTCGTCGAGAACCTGCGCCTGGCCTACCGCGAGGGAATCGAGGGCCTGGACTGGATGGGCCCCGAGACGAAACGACAGGCCCAGGAGAAGCTGGCGAAGTTCCGCCCCAAGGTCGGCTATCCGAACAAGTGGCGCGACTACTCGCAGCTCGAGGTGAAGAAGGACGACCTGGTCGGCAACGTGATACGCGCCTTCCGTGTGGAGAACGAGTATCAGCTCGGCAAGGTGGGCAGGCCCGTCGACCCGGAGGAATGGGGCATGACGCCGCAGACCGTGAACGCGTACTACAACCCGGTTCGCAACGAGATCGTCTTTCCTGCCGCCATCCTGCAGCCGCCCTTCTTCAACATGTCGGCGGACGACGCCGTGAACTACGGGGCGATTGGCGCGGTCATCGGCCACGAGATGGGCCACGGCTTCGACGACCAGGGGCGCCACTACGACGCGGCGGGCGTGCTGCGCGACTGGTGGACCAAGCAGGACGCCGAGGAATACCAGAAACGCGCAAAGGTGGTGGTCGATCAGTACAGCCAGCTGGAGCCGCTGCCGGGGTTGAAGGTGAACGGCGAGCTCACCCTGGGCGAGAACATCGCGGACCTCACGGGCCTGGTCATCGCGCACCGCGCCTATCAGCTGGCGCTGAAGGGCCGGCCCGCGCCGACGCTGGACGGCCTCACGGGCGATCAGCGGTTCTACATGGGCTGGGCCCAGGTGTGGGCCGGCAAGCGCCGCGACGATGCGCTGCGGCAGATGGTGATGACCAACCCCCACGCCCCGGAGGAGTACCGCGCCAACGTCCCCGCGCGCAACGCGGCCGGTTTCTACGAGGCCTTCGGCGTCACGGAAGGGGACCGCTTGTACCTGCCGCCCGCCGAGCGCGCCAAGATTTGGTAGCGGCAGGCTTGTCCATTGACGATTGCCGATTGGTGATTGAGTGATTCATTGACGATTGAGTGATCGTCGCATTGGGGCATTCGATTGGGGGATTGAGGGATTGGGGGATTGGGGGATTGAGCAATACCCCAATCGCCAATCGCCCGATGAATCACTCAATCACCAATCGGCAATCGCCAATGGGTAGCTTCACCGCGTCGCGCCGAACGTGTCGCAATCCTCGATGCGGCCCGATGCCAACCCGCGGCGCAGCCACTCGGCGCGTTGCTCGGAGCTGCCGTGCGTGAAGCTCTCGGGCACGACCTGGCCCTGGGTGCGGCGCTGGATGCGGTCGTCACCGATGGCGGCGGCCGCACGGAGTCCCTCGTCCACGTCGCCCGGCTCGAGCAGGTTCTGGCGCTCGGCGAAATGGCCCCAGAGGCCCGCAAAACAATCGGCCTGCAGTTCCAGCCGCACCGACAGCGCGTTGGCCTGGGCCTGTGACGACTGCTGCTGCAGGCGAGTGACCTGCGCGTTCACGCCGAGCAGGTTCTGCACGTGGTGCCCGACTTCGTGCGCCACGACGTACGCCTGCGCGAAGTCGCCGGGCGCGCCGAACTGCTGGTCCAGCTCGCGGAAGAACGACAGATCCAGGTAGACCTTGCTGTCGGCCGGGCAGTAGAACGGGCCCGTCGCCGCCGACGCGAAGCCACAGGCTGACTGGACCTGCCCGTCGAACAGCACGAGCACCGGCGGCTGGTACTGCTCCCCGGCCCTGGCGAAGATCTGGGTCCACGTGTCCTCGAGATCGCCCACGACCTTGCTGATGAAGACCGACTGCGGATCGTCGCCCCCCGTCCCGGTGGGCACGCTCTCCGCGGGCGCCCCGCCGGGCAGCGCGTCCGTCATCTGCAGGAGCGACAGCGGGTTGGTGCCCGTCAGCCACGACACGATCAGAATGATGATGATCATGCCGATCCCGCCGCCGCCGATGCCTACGCGGCCGCCCATGCGTCGGCCCCGGCGGTCTTCGATGTTCGTGCTCTGCCGTTCGTGCTCGAGCCGCATGGCGCCAGCTTACACCCAGCGTGCTATGATCGTGTGTTTGGGTTTCAGGGAACGAAGGCCGACAGAATGATTGCCGTCAACGACGTCTCGATGCGCTACGGGTCGAAGGTGCTCTTCGACGAGGTGACCACCGCCTTCCTGCCGGGCCGCCGGTACGGGCTGACCGGCCCGAATGGAGCCGGCAAGTCCACGTTCATGAAGCTGCTCACGGGCGAACTGCCCCCACAGCGTGGAACCGTCGTCCGGCCTGCAAAGCTGGGAGTCCTCAAGCAGGACCAGTTCGCCTTCGACCCCTATCGCGTCATCGACACGGTGATCATGGGGAACCAGCGGCTCTGGGCCGCCCTCGAAGAGCGCGAGTTCCTGTACGCCAAGGCCGACATGACCCACGAGGACGGCATGCGCCTCGGCGAGCTCGAGGGCATCGTCGGCGAAGAAGACGGCTACACGGCCGAGAGCGACGCGGCCATCCTGCTGCAGGGCCTGGACATCCCCGACGCGCTGCACGAGCGCCGCATGGCCGAGCTGCAGGGCGGCCAGAAGGTGCGCGTCCTGCTGGCCCAGGCCCTCTTCGGCCACCCGCAGGCGCTGCTGCTGGACGAGCCGACGAACCACCTGGACCTGGACTCCATCCACTGGCTCATCGACTTCCTGAACCGCTACGATGGCACGCTCATCGTCATCTCGCACGACCGCCACTTCCTGAACGCCGTCTGCACGCACACCGCCGACATCGACTACCAGACGATCATCACCTACACCGGCGGCTACGACGACATGGTGGTGGCCAAGACCCAGATTCGCGCCCGCGTCGAGGCCGACAACGCGCAGCGCGCGAAGAAGATCGCGCAGCTCAACGACTTCATCGCGCGTTTCTCGGCGGGCACGCGGTCCAGCCAGGTCCAGTCACGCCGCAAGGAAGTGGAGCGCCTGCAGACCAACGAGCTGGCGCGGTCCAACATCCAGCGGCCGTACATCCGCTTCGTTCCCGCGCGGCCCTCGGGGCGCCACGTCCTGGAGTTCAAGGGGGTTCGGAAGGCCTACGGCTCGCACGTGGTCATCGATGGCTTCGACGCCATCCTGAGCCGCGGCGAGAAGGTGGTGCTGGCCGGCCGCAACGGCCAGGGCAAGACCACGCTCCTGAAGGCCTTGATGGCCGAGGCACCGGGCCTGCCGGCCTCGCCTGGCGACATCGACGCAGGCACGGTGAAGTGGGGGCACGAGGTGGCCATCGGCTATTTCCCCCAGGACCACACCGGCCTCATCGAGAAGGGCATGACCGCGGTGGAGTGGCTCCACCAGTTCGACCCGCAGGCCTCGCGCCAGGACATTCACGGCCTGCTCGGGCAGATGCTCTTCAGCGGCGAGGAGGGCCTGAAGCCCACGGAAGCGTTGTCGGGCGGCGAAACCGCCCGCCTGCTCTTCTGCCGCATCATGCTGCAGAAGCCGAACGTGCTGATCTTCGACGAGCCCACGAACCACCTGGACCTCGAATCCATCAACGCGCTGAACGTCGCGCTCCAGAAGTTCGAGGGCACGGTGCTGCTGGTGACGCACGACCAGGACCTGATGGAGGAAGTCGGCACGCGGGTGTGGCATTTCGACAACGGCCGCATCCACGACTTCAAGGGCGCCTACGAGGAGTACGCCGCATCGCTGGCATAGGGGCTTGGGGCTTGGGGCTTGGGGCTTGAGGCTTGAGGTCCTTGAGATCCTGCAATCTGCGCCATCTGCGTAATCTGCGTCCCATCTGCGTTGGGGCTAGAATCGGCGGATGCGGGAGCCCGTGGTTCGCGCGCTCGGCGCCGCTCTCTCGGTGGCCTATGCGGCCCTCATCATCTGGCTCACCGCATCGCAGCCCCAGACGCTGGCCGAGGTCACCGGCGGCCTGACGGCGTCCATCGGGGCCTACCGGGTGAACGAGGTGGCGTTCGAGGACGGCCTCCGCTTCTTTCACCAGGACCAGTTCGTCGAGGCCCGCGCGGCCTTTCACCGGGCCGACTCCGCGGGCCGCGATCCGCGCACGCAGTTCTACATCGCGTACAGCTACTACCGTGAGGGGTGGGGCCGCCTGAGCCACGACGATGATCTCTATGCGAAGGGGCTCGAAGCCGTGGATCGGGCCATTGCCGTCGCGCCCGGCGGTCGCATCGTCGTGGACGATCCCGGGCTCCAGATGCACACCGCGGACGAACTGCGCGCGGAGCTCGTCGCCGGCACGACGCGCGAGTGGTCCGACGTCAACCCGATGCGCGTGTTTCGAGGACGCAAGTGACGCCCACCCGCGAGTCCATCACGCTGCCCATGACGTTCCTCACCGTCGTGCTGCTGGGTGGCCTCCACGTCGGGGACCGGGTGGCCATCGCGCCGCCCACGCTCTTCTCGCTCGTGCTGGCCAGCCTCGTGGTGGGCGGGCTGGTGCAGAGCGGCGTGGTGGATCCCATGCGCCTGATGCGCGGCGACCGGTCGGGGATGGCCAACATCAACGGCCTCATGGTGATCCTCACCCTGTTTGCCGCCAGCGCGCAGGTGCTCTCGCTGCTCACGCCCGCGGCCGGCCTGCCGTCCATGGTGATGAGCCTCTTCTTCCTCGTCGCGATCCTGCAGCTGATGGCCGGCGCGCTCGACCGCCCGCGCTTCCTCCGCGTCTGGGCCGTCACGCTGCTGGCGGCCTTCACCATCAAGTTCATCGTGCTCGCCGCGCTGTCGGGCCCGGCCGACAGCACCGTGGCTCGCGCGCTGCAGCTGCTGTTCGAGGGCATCACGCTCGGCTCGGTCTCACAACCGGTCGAGGCGCCGGCCTCCGGCTATCTCGCGTTCGTCGCCATCGCGACCTACCTCTTCGGTCTCGTCCTCCTGCCTTCGGCGCAACGTCCGGCGCTGGTCGTGCGTCATTAGGAGCAGTTGCGGGCTGCGGTCCTGCAGCCCGGCTCTCTTGTCGATTGCTCCTACTGGAGGTGTGTCCCATGCGCGCGTTTCGTACCCTGGCGTTCCTGATGTTGATGGCCGTCGCCACCGCTGGCTCGGCCGAAGCAGCTTCCCGGATCTTCGTCATCCACGGCATCCCCGGCGTCACGGTCGACGTGTACGCCAACGCGGCCGGCGGCGCGATCCCCGCCACGCCCACCATTCCCGGCTTCGAGCCCAAGCAGATTGTGGACGTGCAGGCGGGCCCCGGCACCTTCGACATCCGCATCTACGTGCAGGGCGCGGACCCGCAGACGGCAACACCGGTCATCGAGGTGCTGGGCGCGGCCATTCCAGACAACGTGGAGCTGAGCATCCTGGCGCACCTCGACGCGAGCGCGGCCCCGACCGCGACGGTGTACCAGAATGACAACTCCCCCGTGCAGGCTGGCTGGGCGCGCGTGAGCGTGCGCCACGCCGCCGACGCCCCCGCCGTGCAGCTGACGGCCGGCGGCGTGCCGAAGCTGGCCCTCACCAACCCCTACTTCGGCGACCTCGAGGTGCCGGCGACGACCATCCCGCTCCAGCTGCAGGTGCCCTTCGCGGGGACGCCGATCACACCGGTGGCGCCGCTCACCTTCGCCTCGGGCACGCGCTACTTCGTCTACGCCATCGGCTCGGTCGCGGGCGGGACGTTCGACTTCATCCTGCAGGCGGTGCGGTAGCAGGCCGATCGAAGCGAGAAGTGAGCAGTCCGAAGTGAGAAGCACCGAGAGCCTGGTGGCTCGTTCGGCGTCCTCACTTTCGGACTGCTCCTTCTCGCTTCGCACTTCTCACTTCACACTTCTCACGTTCCGGATTAGGGAATCCCACCCGGACGTGTCATAATAGGGCTCATTACGAGGAGACTTGAGCGCAGGAATAGAAGTTTGCCGTTGCCGATTTCCCGGCCGTTGAATTTCCCTCAGTAAGAGCGTCCTTCACGCTCCAGCCCACTTAGCTTGAATCCAGCCAACCCGTTTCGCCGTTCGCGGCGGCCCGAGGCCCCGCGACGCGGTGGCCGTCCGTCGTTCCGCTCGAAGAAGACGTTCACGCGCCCGCAGGCGCCCCCTCCGCCGGTCTTCGAATCGGCGCCCTTCGACGCCTCGCCCGTGGACTTCGCGACCCTGGGCCTGGACGCGCGCCTCGCGCGCGCCATCGCCGACCTCGGCTTCACCCAGACCACGCCCGTGCAGAGCGCGGTGTTCCCGACCGTCGCCGCCGGCGAGGACCTGATTGCCTGCGCGCAGACGGGCACCGGCAAGACCGTCGCATTTCTGCTGCCCACGCTGCAGCGCCTGCTCGCCGCGCCCGCCGCGCGCCGCGGCCACCGCGTGCTCATCCTCGCGCCCACGCGCGAGCTGGCCATCCAGATCGAAGACGATGTGCGGTCGCTGGTGAAGTACGCGCGGCTGTCGGGCGTCACCGTATGCGGCGGCATGAGCATGGGCGCGCAGGCCCGCGCCCTTCGCGCCGGCGTGGACATCGTCGTCGCCACGCCCGGCCGGCTGCTGGACCACATCACCAACGGGGTGGCGAGGTTCGACCAGCTCAGCGTGCTGGTGCTGGACGAGGCCGACCGCATGGTGGACATGGGCTTCTGGCCCGACGTCCGCCGCATCGTCGCGACCCTGCCCGCCGACCGGCAGACGCTGCTCTTCTCCGCCACCACGTCGCACGACGTCATGAAGGCGGCCAAGGCGATCATGCGCGCGCCGAAGATGATGCAGGTGGGCCGGAGCGGCGGGCTCGCCCACACCATCACGCACGTGAGCCACCACCTGCCCAACGAGGCGAAGGCCGGCTGGCTCGACACGTTCCTGGCGACGACGCCGCAGCACGCGCTGGTATTCGTGCGGACGAAGCACCGCGCCGATCGCCTGGTGCAGACGCTCGCCGCGCGCGGGCACCGTTGCGCCCCCCTGCACGCCAACCGATCGCAGAGCCAGCGGCATGCCGCCGTGCAGGGCTTCAAGTCGGGACACGTGCGCGTGCTGGTCGCCACCGACATCGCGGCGCGCGGCCTCGACGTGGACGGCATCGGCCACGTCATCAACTTCGAGCCGCCGAGCACGGTGGATGCGTACGTGCACCGCGTGGGCCGGACGGGCCGGGCCGAGGCCACGGGCACCGCGGTCACGCTGGTCGCCCCCGAAGAGCGGGGCGCGATGAAGGCCATCGAGCGCGCGCTGAAGCTGCAGACCGTGCCCGCGGCGACGCTCGCCTAGCGGAGCGTCGTCCGGCCTGCGTCGGACGACGGCCCGCACCCGTCGCGTGTGCTAGCCTCGGCACGCGATGGCGCATTCCCTTCCACACCTCTCGCTCCGGCAAGGGCCCACGCACACGGTGCCCCTCGCCGGCGCGAGCGCCGTGGCCGCCAGGCCCGGCGTGATGTTCCTCGCGGAAGACGACGAAGGCATTTACCGGGTGCAGCGCGGGCGGTGCACCCTGTGGGCGGGCCGGGCGCTGCACGCGGCGCTGGGCGACCTCGAAGGCCTGGCCATGGACGAGCGGCGCGGGATCATCTGGGCACTGGCCGAGGAGTCTGGCGAGGTGGTGGCATTGCCGCTGCGGGCGCGGCGGCGCACAGCGCGGGTCCTCGGCCGGCTGCCCCGCCCGGGGCGCGCGAGGAACAAGGGCTTCGAAGGCCTGGCCTTCATGCCCGCGGCCGTCTCCCCGAACCGGCGCGATTCGCTCGTCGCGGTGCACGAGGGCAAGCCGCGGCGCGTGGCGATCTTCGCCTTGCCAGACCTCGAAGAGACGCACCACTTCAAGCTGCCCCGGGAGGCAAAGCGCGCGCTCGACGATCTCGCGGACGTCACCGTGGACCCGATCACCGGTGCGCTGCTCCTGCTCTCCGAGGAGAGCCGGCGCATCGGCGTGTTCCGAATGGACGATGGAGGGCTCGAGATGACCGACGCCGTCGAGGTGCGAGTGAGGCGCCAGGCGCGTCCCGAAGGCCTGGACTTCGTGACCCCGTCGCGCCTGGTGGTGGTGACCGAAGGTCCGGCCACGACCATCGGCTTCCTGGTGACCCGGCGAGGGTGACCCGGATCCCGGATGCTATACTCGCGGCGCTCGCCCTTACTCGGAGGTCCTTCCCATGAAACTGCTCGTGCTTCCCCTCGTCCTCATCGCATTCTTCGCGTGCGCTGTTCCCGCCGGCGCGCAGTCCCTCGGCACCTTCCGCTGGCGGCTCGAGCCGTTCGGTGCCGTGCTCAACCTGAACGTGGTGCAGCAGGGATCCATCTACCTACTGAACGGCTTCGAGGAGCAGTGCGACAACCCGAGCCTGCCCGCCTGGGGCGTCGCCGTCCCGCAGGCGAACGGCAGCGTGATGCTCGGCATCACCACCATTACCAGCGGCGGCAACGGCCTGCACACGCGAGCGTCGATCAACCTCTCGGATTTCAGTGGTGGTTGGCAGGACAACGCGAACCAGACCGGCGCGTTCACGTTCAATCCCGGTCCCTTCTGTCCGACTGGCCCCCGGATTTCGCCCATCGAACCTGACCATGCCGCCGCGGCGGACGCCGCCACCACCTCCGCGCTCGATGCGCTGAAGTCGGAGATGGACGCGCTGCGCCGGAAGCTGGCGGAACTGGAAGCGAAGAAGCCGTAGCCTCCACGGCCGTTGAGTGAGGCACGCGGCTGCCCCCGCCCGCGCGCCCGGCCTCGTGGCGGCTCCCCCGGGGCGTTTTCGATTGCTCCTGTAGACGCGCCCTTCGAACACCGGAGGGCGTCCGCGAGGAGCCCCTGTGATCATCCGTCTGATCGTCGCCGTCGTCCTGGCTGCATCCCTGCTCGCCTCCACCGCTTCCGCGCAACCGCAGATCGGGGTGTCCACCTCCATCGCGTCTCCTGGTGAGCGCGTGACGGTCAGCGTCACGGGTGCCCCAGGCGAGTTCTACGCCGTGCTCGGCAGCACCGTGAACGCCGGCTTCAGCTACGCCGGCGTTCCCCTCGGTGTCGGCACCGACGTCGCCATCCTCGCGCAGGGGGTGCTCGGCGGGAGCGGCGAGGTCTCGGTCGAGATCGCGCCGCCGTTCAGGGGCACCACCCTCGACCGCTACTACCTGCAGGCCGTCACATCCGCGTCACGGGACTTCGTGCCTCCCGCGCCGTCACCGTCGCGCGCCGTGCGCAACGGCGACCTCGTACTTGGATTGCCAGGAACCGTCGGGCCGGAAGGCCCCCCGGGACTGCCGGGGCCCCCGGGACCGAGTGGGGCGACAGGTCCCGTCGGCCCCCAGGGCGAGCCAGGACCACAAGGACCAACAGGGCCAGCAGGCCCGCAAGGCCCTGCCGGACCGATTGGCCCGGCGGGAACAACCACCCTTCGCGCCCGGATCCAGACGGGCCTGGCCCAGGCGCGACTTGGCGGGAGCGCAGTCGCCTCGTGCGAGCCTGGCGAGGTAGCGACCGGTGGCGGGGCGCACGCCGGAGGGCAGCCCGGGGTGCACCTCACCCAGAGCACGCCGTACCCACTGCCGGAGGAAGGACAAGCGCCAACCGGGTGGTTCGCAAGCTTCGAGAACCCGACCGACACGAACCGCGATATCTTCGTGTATGCGATCTGTGCCGTGCCGTAGCGTGGCAGTGCCCGGGTCGCGCTGATTCGCACTGGTGTCGACGCTCGAGTCTTCCCGACCTTCGTGTTCCAGGTTAGTTGAGGACGCGAGCCGACAGAGGAGACGTGGTGCCGGGGGTGGGAATCGAACCCACACGGCCCGTGAGGGCCTCGGGATTTTAAGTCCCGTGCGTCTGCCAGTTTCGCCACCCCGGCTCTGAAGGCCGCGCTCCGCGCGGTTGGCCATCCCTTCAGAATGGTCGGCCCGCCTTCGGCGGGTGGGCCGGCGCGGGCGCGCC